>JBMZMY010000018.1:0-28312 GCA_049619435.1 Synechococcus sp. | reverse complement strand
TCGGCGCCCGCTGCGAGCAGATCAAAAAGCAGATGGACGAGACCGACTCCACCTACGACAAGGAGAAACTCCAAGAGCGTCTGGCCAAGCTGGCCGGTGGTGTTGCTGTGGTGAAGGTGGGTGCAGCCACCGAAACCGAGATGAAGGACAAAAAGCTTCGTCTCGAAGACGCCATCAACGCCACCAAGGCCGCGGTGGAAGAGGGCATCGTCCCTGGCGGCGGTACCACCCTGGCCCACCTCGCTCCTGCTCTGGAGCAGTGGGCGTCCTCGTCCCTCACCGGTGAGGAGCTGATCGGCGCCAACATCGTGGCTGCGGCTCTGACCGCTCCGCTGATGCGTATCGCTGAGAACGCAGGTGCTAACGGCGCTGTTGTGGCTGAAAACGTCAAGTCCCGCTCTAACAACGAGGGCTACAACGCAGCCAATGGCGAGTACGTCGACATGCTGGCTGCCGGCATCGTTGATCCCGCCAAGGTCACCCGTTCCGGTCTGCAGAATGCTGCGTCGATCGCTGGCATGGTGCTGACCACCGAGTGCATCGTGGCTGATCTGCCCGAGAAGAAGGAAGCAGCTCCTGCCGGCGGCGGCATGGGCGGCGGCGACTTCGACTATTGATCCAGGTCTGGGGTTCCTCTGAATTCCTGCCTCGACAATCCGTGCTCAAGCGCTCCTTCGGGGGCGCTTTTTTATTGCCTCAACTGTTCAAGTCTTCCTGCTCGGATGCTGGATTGAGACGCGAATCGCGCTTTGTCTCCACGCGTCTAGATCGGTAAAGTTTTCGGGTTGCGATGGGTCCAGTGGCGCCAGTCCGCGCAGGGTCGTTTAATGCCAACTTCGCCCCCGACACGCTCGAGGCGTTCCGGGAGCACTGCCGACGGCAAGGCAAGCAGTACACCAAGGTGCTCGAGCGCCTGGCTGAGCTCTATCTGCAGACGAATGGGGCCGTTCTGGATGCCGCCGTTGCTGAGTTTGGAGCACCACCAACGCCAACCAGCAAAGCCAGCAAGGATCGACAGGTTCAGGTGGAAGTCCTGCAGAACAAGGTGCTTCAGGACTTACTGCAACGCGTTGAACTGCTCGAAAAGCAGAAGGTCAAAATGCAATATGAGATTGATCGTGTGCAAAAGGCCTACGCATTCTTTCAATCGGGTTTGCAAGAACCTCGGAAACCGTTGTAGAGCTTTCCATCGTGTTGTCGATGAGCTCAGGCCGCTCTCCATTGCTTGAGCAGCAGGGCCGAACAGCGTGCTAGCGCATCAATCACGGCCTCAGATTCACGGACCGGATCCGAGAACTGCAGCGATTCTTCGCTGAAGGAAGGACCCAAGAGTTGGTCGACGTTTTGCTTGATCTGGGTGTAGTGGGGCTCGATGAGTGAAAATTCTTGCTCAGTCAGTAAAAAGCGTCCACTCTCAAGTTTGTCGACGCTCTCGCGAATGGTTTTGAGTTCGGCTTTATTGCATCGCTTTTGCTTGTTGTCTCCGCGTTGGAGTTCTTTGATGATGCGGTTGATGGTTCGGGTTTGAAGATTATTGAGCGATGGATTGTGGACCGTTGAGCCGGTTTGCGCCGATGACCAGGACAATGGCAGATCGAGTTGTTCCAAGCAAAAGCCGACAGGACCGTTGGTATGAGCCAGTGCCGTCGAAAAGGGATGGAATTGAATCTTGTCGTTGAAGCTCTTGTTCAGCGTGGCAATGGCTTCGCTGCGATGGGGGAGATCATTGATCTTGGTCTTTTTGGTCTTGGGTGTTGTGTTCAGTCCCACCAGGCGGCTGTAACGGCCTCCTTTAATCCATTCCTGGAGGGCGGAGCAGGCAAAGGAATAAGGGGGGCGAACCAATGCAAAGACGTTGACCTCATAGCCAAAGTCGGAGAGGTCATCCATGAAGCGTAGGTATGCATCATGGTTTAAGCAGGACAATCCTTCACCGCTGAGGAGGATGTTCTTCTCTTGCTTTAAGGCCAGCAAGTAGCGTTTTTGATTGGTTGCCCGCAGGTTTTTTTTGTCTTCAATGTTTGAGAGATTTCCTGACCGTTTGACGCGTCCACGTTTGTAGATTGTTGAGATGGGGCCCGTATGATTCCAGAGATTCCCTTTTTGGGGCGGATAGACAAATTTCGGATAGACCAATCCAGCACTCTCTAATAGGCTGCGGTTGCTTCCACAGAATTGTTGAAATGAGGTGCTCGCCGTCTTGTGAAAGCCAACATGGAGATAGCAGGTTTTCATTGACGGCAGCTGTTGGGATGGGCCGAAAACTGGACGGTGATTTCGGATCGAGTTTGATTCTAAGCCAAGCAATGCGTTCGGGATATTGAGCGATCGACCTGCTGATGCCCTTGTCGTCATCGTCTAAGCTCAGATCGCAGGTGTCGTTGGTTGATGAAGATTTGCTTTCTGCATCTCGGTCTGCACAAAACTGCGTCATCGTCCTTTCAGCAGACCTGTGCTGCGAATCGACTGATTCTTGATCAGGCCGGACTGTTTTATCCGATTTTTCGTTGTGATCAGGCACGGCCCCCACGGTTGAAGATCAATAATCACTCGGTCCCTTTGCGCTGCTTGTATGATAAAAATCCTCAGAATTATCACATTAATAAGCGATGGAAGGTTGGTGATATCAATGCCGCAATTCAGGATTACACGCTGCAATTCGAGCAAGCACTGCAGTCTGATCAGTCCATTGTTCTGAGTGGAGAAGGCTTGTCGCTCCTAACCGCTGACGCGTTAGCGCGACTCGCTGGTGTGATCGAAAACCATGGTTTTCAGATCAAGCCGATGATCTTGGTTCGCTCGCCGTTGGATTACGCCCATTCCATCGCTCAGCAGTTGGTTCGAGGAGGGCAATATGTCTCGCTTGTGGGCCTGGGTCCCTTGCGGTCTCCATGCCTGCCTCAGCGTCTAACGATCCCCGATGGGTTGAAGGAGATTCGCACTCTGCAGAAGGTGTTCGATCAGCGTTTGGTTGCCGTGCCATTTCGGCATGCCTGTCGCCACCGTTGCGGACCGGTAGGGTATCTGCTTGAGACATTCCGTGGATTATCGACGGTCGACTCGATCGACTTCAAGCAGACACAGGAATCGAAAAGTAATCTATGGGTTCGCTTGCAAAATCAAGTGAATGAACGCTGGCCACGTTTTGATCAAAAAAAGCGATTAAATGATGCTCACTTTCGCATTCAGGAAGATTATTCTCGGTCGGGGAGTTTCAGGTTGACGCAGCATGAAGTTGATCTGTTGTCTGATCAGTTGCTGCATTCCAATCAAGGTCTGTCTGACTTGCTTGGCTCTGAATTTATTGAAGCCAGTGACGAGGTGTCCAGCGACATCAGTGATCGAATGCTTCTCGATCTGTTCATGGAGCAGTTGGTTGTGGCTCAATCCAGACGCGCTTGATCCAGCAGTTTGCTGAGTCGTTGGCCTTGGGGGCGATTGAGCTTGGCGATTTCCAGGATTTCAATCCGGGACTCCTTGCTGAGTTCCGGTGAATGACTGAGTTGTATCAAGGCGTCAACGGTGCCGTTGGACAGGCGTTTGCTGAGCTGGTCTTGCTGAATCGCGACCATCAGCGTTGTGCTGATGAGCTCAAGGGATTGTTGCTCCTCCTCGCGAATGCGTTGATTGCGTTCGCGGGTGATGCTCTGATCCTCTTGTCTGGGGGGCTGAGGCTCACTGATCAGCTGTTGGTCGACTGCTAAGTGTTGGTTGATGACGGCAATGTGATCGTTGTTGATGGTGTAGAGCTTCTCGCGACTGCCTTTGGAGATCCGGCATTGTTGCGATAGAACGTTGGGTAATTGCTTCGCCAGGGCGTCGGACAATCTTGCGCTGATCCAGGGAAATTGTTTGTGATAGAGAGCATTGACCACAGTTAACGTTTGAAGCTCTTTCTGGCTGAGGCTGCGGTTGATCACTTTCCCATCCATGGCTGCACTCGGATAGACCTGCCTAGCGCCAATAGCTTTAAAGACTAATTCTGTGATTGTTGATTTATTTTTGCTGTAATTAATGACTTTGACTGGGATATTGCACTGCTTAAGTGTTGAGAGGACTTCCGCAGCCTTGCGATGATGGGATGAGACGAAGTGTCTGTTGCGAAGAAACTGCTCGAAGGGTTTTTGTTCGCCGTGTCGCTTGACGCGTTGCTGGTATTCCGAAGACAGCATTTCTTCGATATCACGCACGGCCAAAATGACCTCAAGATCAAGCTGGTCTGACCAGGCAGCGTGATCGTCCTGTAGAGAGCTGATATGCCAAAACAGTGATTCTGAGCTCAGGACAATGCGATGGTTGCCGGCCTGTTTGGCGTGGTTGAGAAGTTGCTGGCTAAGGGACAGCTCTGGATGCTGCTTCCAATTGCCAGAGGTGATATCAAATTGAGCGGCCTTTTGTCGTTCGATGGGCTCAATCGGGTAGAGGATCTCTAGCCCTAATAAGTCTTTAGCTGCCATCGCCAGTGCCGATTGAATCGCTGACGTTCCTGTTTTGCCATGGCCAATGTGCAGGAAGAGTTTTGATTTAGGCAACGTTCGACCCGCGACGATTTCATTCTACCACTTTGATTTGTGTTGGTTACGTATGTCTTGTCGCTGGTTTTGATGGCTCTTGTATGCTGATCCAGCGCATTGGCTGTCTGGTGTCACGCAAGCTTGTCATTCACATTGGTGCGCAGAAATGTGCGTCATCATCGCTGCAAGCCTCCCTGCGTCTTTACCAGCAGTCGGCCGACGGTTCCATGGAGTTTGTCTTCATGAATCCTGGGCAATTGCGTGCCGTGGATCGAGACTTGGCGGGCCAGCGCCAGGTTGACTGGGCTTATCTCGACCGTGTGCTGTCGTCCACAGGCTCGGATCAGGTCGTGGTCAGCCATGAGATGCTGGGCAATCGACCGGTTTTGGTTCGTGCCATTGCGGAGCGCTCATTTCAGCGGCATGGCTTTGAGCAGGTGGTCGTGGTGGGGTATACACGGCTCCAATCGAGTTACCACATTTCTGCTTTTGGGCAGTGGTATTTTCGCGATCAAAAAAGGTTGCGGGCAGACAAGCAAGTTTTTCTGCGGAATGATTTGCCTTGGGAGTTGTTTTCCGCTCTGGAACGAAGTTTGTTTGCGCTTGTTTTTGCGGGTCAAGACCGCGGCTGGTGGGGAAATTATAGAAAGCTAAGGTCTGAAATGAAGTCCGTAGATGGTGATATCACCGTTGTTTCCAATCATATTCCTACGCGAGAAATTTCCTATTCCTTGTTGTCGAACTTCTTTGATTTGGCCGGTCTTCAGTCATCTGTTGATGAGCTTGCGCTGTATGACGTGAGAAAGAATGCATCTTTTGATCCTGTTTTGGTTCATGCCTTATCGGTGCATTTCAGTGCCATCGGCCAACGTGAATCCTGCTTCCCTGGTCCCCACGAGGGGAACCGTTGGTTGTTCCGCGTTTGTGATCGAATCGAAGCGGATCCTGGTCTTTTGGAGCAAATGGAGAGTGTCTTTGATCATGCCTTTAGCGACCAAATGGTGCAGCAGATCAATCAACGGTGTGCCGAAAAGAATCAGCTGTATTGCCAGAAAATGGATGTGAATCCTGCTTATTTCCAGCTGGATCAGGCCAGTGCCCCGCTGTTGTCAGCCGATCAGCTGGTGGATCTGGTTCGGGTGACGGCCGACGGGCGTCAGGTGAGCGAGGTTCAGGCGATCAACCGTCGATGCGAACGCTTGATGATGCGTGCGGCTCGCTCAGAAATCATCAGCACCTGACCAGGCCAGGGCTTAGCCCAGCCAGCCTGCGCTGAGAATCACGGCAAGGCTCATGAACACCGCCAGGCAAGTCCAGGTGACGCGGTTCAGTGTGGCCTCCGCGCTGCTGGCGCTGCTGAACATCGAACTTCCGCTTGCGGCAAGCCCACCCATGCCGTCTCCCTTAGGGCTGTGCAGTAACACCAGCAGGATCAACAGCAGCCCGGAACCGATCCAGACCCAAGACAGAACAGAGGAGACCATCAGACAGGGAGAGGGAGACGAGCGGACAAGGGGGAACGGTCGGTGTTTGAGACCGGAGCAATCAGACTGCTCCCGGTCATGGCACTGGGTTGCGGCAGGTTCAGCACCTGCAGAAGGGTCGGCGCGATGTCGGCTAGTCCACCATCGCTGCGCAAGCTGATGTCATTGCCGTGGCCGACAAGTTTCCGCCGCTCGCCCTCGATCAAGATCACCGGTACGGGATTGGTGGTATGTGCCGTCCAGGCCTGACCATCGGGACCTTCCATCAGTTCTGCATTGCCATGGTCGGCGGTGATCAGCATGGTGCCGCCCTGACGTCCCACAGCGTCGAGGAGCCGACCCACACAGTGATCCACGGTTTGGATGGCCTCGACAGCCGCATCCATCACGCCGGTGTGGCCCACCATGTCCGGGTTGGCGTAGTTGATCACGATCAGGGCGTAACGCCCGGATTCGATCGCCTCGATGCAGCTCCCGGTGAGCTGATCGGCCGACATCGCCGGCGACTGGTCGTAGGTGGCCACGCGGGGGGATGGCACCAGATGTCGGTCTTCACCGGGTAACGGTTGCTCAATGCCACCATTGAGGAAATAGGTGACGTGGGGATATTTCTCGGTTTCCGCGGTGCGGTACTGCTTTAGGCCGTGGTTGGCCACCACCTGCCCCAGTAGATCGTCAAGGGGTTCTGGGGGGAAGGCAACGGCCACAGGCAGACCCTGTTCCACCTGGGTGAACGTCACCACATCCAGGCTGGGCGTATGGCCGCGTTCGAAACCGTCGAACGCATCGAGGCAGAGGGTTTGAACGATCTGCCGGGCCCGGTCCGGTCGGAAATTGAACATCAGCACGGCATCGCCGTCTTGCATCACGGTCGGTACCAGTCGAATCGGTTCCAGGAACTCGTCGGTGACACCGTTGGCATAGCTGGCCGCCAAGGCCTCGCTGACGCTGATCGGATGGCTGTCCCGTTCAGGATTGGTGTAGAGGTCGTGGGCCTTGGCGGTGCGTTCCCAGCGCTGGTCACGGTCCATCGCCCAGTAGCGCCCGCACAGGCTGGCCAGCACACCAACACCCGTGTCGCGCAGAGTGGTCTGGACCTGTTCGAGGTAGTCCGGGGCGCTTTGCGTCGGGGTATCGCGGCCGTCGGTGATGGCATGAATGGCCAGTCGCTCGATGCCTTCGGCGGCGGCCCAACGGATCAGACCGCAGAGATGATCAACGTGGCTGTGGACGCCGCCATCCGAGCAGAGCCCCAGCAAATGCAGTGTGCCGCCACCGGCTTTGACGCGTTCGGCCAGATTCTTGAGTTCAACGACGTCGTTCAGGCCATCGCTGCGCACGGTGTCGCCGATCCGCACCAGTTCCTGGCGAATGATGCGACCCGCTCCAATGGTGAGGTGACCGACCTCGGAATTGCCCATCTGCTCTTGGGGCAGGCCCACGTGGGATCCACTGGCTTCAATCAGTGTGTGTGGGTAGGCATGCCAGAGAGCATCCATCACTGGAGTTTCGGCTCCACGGATGGCGTTGTGGTCGGTTGTATCGCGGTGGCCCCAACCATCCAGGATGGTCAAGACGACCGGCGCTAGGGCTGCGGACCGCTCTGAACCGTTTGGACTGTTGTTATCCACGTGCACCAGTTCCGGCGGTTCTTAACGAGTACTCCAGATTCAACCTAACTCTCCCCGGGTACACCATGTCTGATTTGCGTGGATCCACATAGGCTGACGGCAGCGCCGAGGTCGCATGTCTGCCGTTGAAGACGACGCCAGGATTGAAATTCTCTCGGAACGTGACCTGCGCAAAACGGTGGTTCGCCTGGCGACTCAGGTGCTGGAGGGGGTCGATGACAGCGAACGCCTGATGTTGCTGGGGATTCCCACACGAGGTGTCCAGCTATCTCAGGTTCTGGCCCGCGAGCTTGAGCGGCTCACCGGCCATGCCATCGCTCACGGGGCCCTGGATCCGACCTTTCATCGCGATGATCTTGAGCGGATTGGAACCCGATTGCCCCAGCTGACCCAGCTCCCCAACAGCGTGGAGGGGCGACAAGTGGTGCTGGTGGATGACGTCATCTTCACCGGACGCACGGTTCGTGCTGCCCTAGAAGCCCTGCAGGGATGGGGACGTGCCGAGCGGGTGATGCTGCTGGCGCTGGTCGACCGCGGCCATCGCGAATTGCCCATTCAGCCCGATTTCTGCGGACGGGTTGTTCCGACCCGCCGCAGTGAAACCATTGAATTGCGTCTCAACGATGTGGATGGGGAAGAAGGTGTCTTCCTGCGTCCCCTCAAGACGCCAGGGTGAGTTCGTCGTCCCGGAAGTGGGCTTTGTAGCGGCCGAAGGCCACGATCACGGGGAGGGTTGGGCTGATTGGCCGGCCTTTCCAGTCGTCCAGAACCGTCACCACATCACCGGTCTGTCCCTTGAGATCGAAGGCCTCACCACGGTGCTGCGGGTGGTTGAACACCACAACGGACGCTTCAACCGTCACCTTGTCTCCGGCTTTCATGGCATCGGTATTTGAAGCCTGCCCATTTTGTCACGACCCCCTGGTTCAGCGTCGTTGGCAGAAGCTTTCAGGACCGTCTTCCTCAATGCGGCCGCCGAGGCTGGCGCAGGCGCTCTGAAAGGCCTCCCAGGGGTCCACGCCCTCCTGAAGGAACCGCTGCACTTCCCCATCGAGCAGCGCTCCTCCGATCACGTCGGTGTCGCCGCTGCCGTGTTGGTGATGGTCCTGGGTCTCCCGTAAGCGCTCAATGGCGTTGAGCACGGTGCGCTGTTGCTTGGAGGCGTGGCGTTGCCACCACGGGTGATCCAAACGATTGAGGCTGTCGAGGGCTTCCCACCAGCGTGCGGCCTGGATCAACTCCTGGCTGCGTTGGTATTCGACGCGGTTGCGATTCCAGGTTTCGCGCAGGGTGTCGCTCAGCTGGCCGCCGCGACCGCTGGGCTGGCCTTCCAGCGGCCGCAGCAGGGCGACCGCTGCCTCCAGGTCGCCGTCTCTGAACAACTCCAAGGCCCGCTCCTGAAGTTGACGCTGCCAGATGGCGAGGGTGTCTCGATCGCTCTGACGTTGCTGCGGGGTTGCCTGCCCGGACTGGACCAGTTGACGTTGGAGGGTCAGGGCGCGCGCCGTGTCACCCCGCTCCCAGACGCGTTGCGCTAACCGCCGCCGGCACTCGGCTTGCTCCACCGGTGTGGCTTGTCCCAGCCATTGCATGGCGGCGAGTTGTTCGCTGTAGCGCAGACAAGCCTCGAGATCATCCGCAGCTGCGGCTTGCTTGAGCCGGTCGGGCAGCTGTTGTTCCCACCAGAACGCCCCGCTTGCAATCGCCAGTACAACGCCCAAGGTCCCCACCAACCAGAGGCGCAGCAGCGGGTGGCGAAGCGGCGCCAAGGGATGGGATGAAACCTCGCTCTGTTTTATGAACTGAGCAGGGGTCTCTCCAGGGTCTGTGGACGGCCTGGTCACCGCACGGTTCCCAAGCGGTGACGGCCCAGCTCGCGTTGGAGGCGTAGATCCTCGACCGCGCAAGTCAGTTGAGCCTGGTCATCGATCGCGAAATGCAAGCGAAGGCAGTCCTCACCAGCTTGGCCCGGGGGCTCCAGAGCGACGTGCACTGCAGCAGCAGGCCAGCTCTGGTGCTGTGTCGGGCCATGGGACCGGTTGCGCAGGGTCGGAACACCATCGACGTACACCACCTCATGGCGATCGCCACCCGTCGGTTCCCCCAGCACGAGCTCCACGCTGGTTTGGCCATCGCGACTGGCCGCCAGCACCAGCTCGAGGGGGTCACGGCTGGGCCAAGGCTGTCCGGCGACGTACAGCGGTTGCCAGCGGTGTTCACGGCTGCGCCGGTCCCAGACCTGCATGGACACCCCGTTCTGCAGAACATCGCGGACCTGAACGTCGGGGGTGAGGCGCAGACCTCCGAGGGCGACGGCATCCACCGGTGGAGGGGTGAGCAGGGGGGCCGGACTGGTGTGGCTGCAGAGCCAGCGCCGGAGCCAGGGCAGCTGCGCGCCCCCACCGACCGCCACCACGCCGTGCAGATCCTCAAGGCCGACGCCATGGCGACGCCCACCCGTGAGCGTGGTTTCCAGCACCTGAGCCATGGCTTCACCGAAGCCCTGGTGCTCGAGCAAGGCATCCAGCTCGGCTGGAGAGAGTTGCAGGGCCAGTTCGCAGCGGTCGCTGGGATCAATGCAGAGTTCCAGCACCTGTTGATCGCGGGGCAGCTGCGGGTCGCTCAGCCGGCATTTGAGCCGTTCGGCGGCATTGAGCAAGGCGGCTGAGGGTTGGGCCTGGGCTGTCCGTTCAGGGCAGCAGGCCGCCGCGATCCAACGGTCAATGTCGCGGCCTCCCAGCCGGAGTCCGGCTTTGCCGAGCACCTTGGCCAGTCGTGGTGTTTGGCGGCTGCGTTCGGCGAGGTTGCGGCCCCCCAGCCGCAACAGCTGGGCAATGGGCGCGGCGCGGCCTTCTCCCCCCTCGAGGGCGACCAACGCCAGGTCGAGGGTGCTGCCCCCAAGGTCGACGACGAGCAGCCGTGATCCGGCTGGACAACCCGCCCCCATGGCGGCGGCTGTGGGCTCATCCACCAAGGCGATGTCGTTGACCGGCAGGGTTGCGCAGGCGTCAACCAGCCACTGCCGGTAGCTCCGATAGCTGTCCACTGGAGCACTGAGAACGAGACGATCCACCGTGAGTTGATCGGGCAGTCGTCGCCAGATGGCTTGGAGCAGATCCCGTCCGGCCTGTTCAGCGTCCGCACCGCCCTGATGGCTGCCGATCTGGCGCTTGAAATCCCGTTTTAAGCGAGGATCGGGACTGTCATTCAGCCCTGCCTCCAAGACTTGCCGTCCGATCAAGGGTTGGTCGGCGGTCTGCCACAGCAACGACGGCACTTCTCCGGGGCGGTTGGTGATCGGCGGTAGATCCAGCCGAATCGGATCGGCCCGATCGTTGGCTTGATAGGCCACCACCGTGGTGGTGCTGCCGAGGTCGATGGCCAACGTTCCCGCTGAATGCTGAAGCTTTTCCACGCCCAAGGCCCGTCAGACCGCGTCTCGATGCACGGTGAAATCAGAATGAGATTAGGGGGATTCCGGGGGATGGATCGCTTGCAGCGGCTTGTGTTCTCCTTTTATCGAGAAGATCCGCAGATGGATGCTGTGCTGGCGCCGCTGCGGCGTTGTCGCATGCGTCGCAGCTGGGGAAGCATTCGCATCGACTGTGCCGATGCCGCCCATTTGGAGCTCGTCAGCGGATTGTTGGCACACCTGCGGTTGCCCCTCGCCGCCCTCGGCCTGGGTCGTCAGATCGTCCTACGGGTCCCCGGTGGGCGTGAGCGCTGTTATCCGATGTACCTGCCCTTCACCAGTGATCAATTGGATCCATTGGCCTGAGAAGCCTGGGCCATGACCGCTTAAGTTGAACAGTCAACGACGTGGACGCAATGATTTCTGCCGGTGTGGATTCAAGGGATTTGGCCAAGCGTGGCGAAAGCTTGATCCGCCAGTCCAGCAATCGTTATCTGACCACGGTCCGCATTGCCTTCCGCGCCAAGCAGCGTCGTTTCGACGACTTCGACGGCCTGCTCGAGGAGTCCAGCGTGAAGCCGGTTCAACGCGCCATCGTTGAGTTGAGCGATGAGCAGGACCAGCCCGACCTGCTGCCTGGTTGAGGCTGCTGCGTTGATTCAGCAGGAGGGCCCTGGATGGCGGTTGGTCCGCGATCCGGATCGAACGCCCTTTTCGGTCCTGGTTGGAGGACTCGATTGGGCCTTTGAGCTCACCGATGAGGAGTGGACGTCCCTGGCGGACGTTCTGACCTCTCTGGTCGACCAACATCGCGCGTTGGCCGATCAATTGATGGAGGAGGAATCGATCGAGCTGGAGCTTGATCGTGCCCCTTGGTGGGGTTGTCTGGACGGGACCCGTGAGGCCTGGAGTCTCACGGTGGTGCTCAGTGCACCGATGGGTCGCAGTGTGGAGGGATGCTGGCGTCCTCCAGCGGCCCAGGCCATGGCTGCGGCGATGCGGACTCTGCGAGAAACAGCACGGTGATTAGCGAGGCTGATCGAATTGGTTCTATTGATTTCTCCCGGGCTTTGGCGGGCACTTTTCACAGCTTCTCCACAGGCCGTCGTCCCGAATGGCCTGACCGATGGATGGTCTGGGGAAAAACGACCGATTCGATGTCAGCTGCTTGACGTTTGACCCACCTCCTGGAAGCGGAGTGGCATCGGTCAACTCCGTTCCGCTGAAAGGCTGTCAGCCACTTGATCTCACAGCGAGAGAGCTTGGATGTCCCCTGTTTTGGCCTTGCTTGACTCGGCCCTCGTTCTGTGGAGAACTAGAGCTCGTTCCGATGAGGGGAGATGTCAGAGGGTTCCACCGGCATGGCCAGCGCCGACGACAGTGTCGTCAGTTTTCAGTCCGAATTGCCCCTGCCGCTGCAGCAGGCCATGACGCGGTTCATTGAAGGTCACCCCAACTGGGATCAGTACCGCCTGGTTCAAGCGGCTCTGGCCGGTTTCCTGGTGCAGAACGGCATTGAATCCCGTGAGATCACCCGCGTTTATGTCGGCAATATGTTTCGCCGTGAGTCGCTTCTCCACGGTGTTTGAGATCGGCAGCAAGCCATCAGCACAAGGGCGCTGAAGGGAAGACTGAGCAGCAGACCCAGGCTCGCGGCAAGCAGGCCGAGCAGGTTGAGACCGGTGATCAGGCCGAGCATGGCCAGAACTTTGAGTCCATTGCTGTTCACCAGGTGCCGGCTGTGGGCCATGGCCTGGAGAGCGTGATGGTGATGGTGCACGAGCAAGGGCAGGGCCATCACCTGCGTGAACAGCCAGTGCAGCAGCAGCAGTGATCCAGCGATCACACTCAATCCGGCCAGGGTTGGACTGATGTGCCCAAGCATCCAGCTCAGGCTTTGCACCACCAGCAGGCCACCGGCAAGACAGAGCCCTTCGAGCACGAGCAGGATGAAACTTTGCTGCAAAACCCAGCTGGATCGCCGCCGAGCTTGCTTGCCGTTGCGCTGGTGGCCAGGCAGGTCGCGATCGGCCAACTCCAGCAGGGCGATCCCTGGCACGATCGGCACCACAACACTGCCGAGCACGCTCAGGTCACCGAGGTGGTTCAGCCACGATGGATGAAGGGCCCGCAGGTCCTGGCCGATCAGGGCCAGGCCGATGCCACTGATCAACACCAGGCAGCTGAGCCCGACGTGCGTCCAGGGGGCCTTGCTGAAGGCCAGCCAGGCCCGCGGCAGCGCCGTGATCAGCGGCAGATCATTGGAGTGGGCCAAGGCGTTCGAGCAGGTCCTTGGCGGTGCTGTCCGGCACGGGCAGGATCGACAACCGATTGCCACGACGGACGACGGCGAGCTGATCAACGTCGTAGAGCTCGCGCAATTGCTCCAGGCTCAACATCTCCGCGAAGACTCCCTTGTAATTCAGTCGTGCGCAGTCCCAGCGCGGTTTCTCTGGTGTTGATTTGGGGTCGTAGTACTTCGCGTCAGGGTCAAATTGGGTTGGGTCGACCAAGCCCACGTCGGTGACTTCCATCAGGCCGACGATCCCCGGTGGTTTGCAATTGGAGTGATAAAAAAACGCCTGGTCACCAACAGTCATGGTGCGCATGAAGTTGCGCGCCTGGTAGTTGCGGATGCCATCCCAAAGAGTGCTTCCTTCCTGGCGGAGATGGTCGATCCCATAGACATCCGGTTCGCTTTTCATCAACCAGAACGCCACACCATCCCTGGCAACACGAGGTCAGTATCCAGCCCCAAGGTTGTTTTGGTGGCAAGAACTGTCCGATTTGGATCAGTTCTGGGCCTGAACGTTGGCAATCAGGCTGCGGAAGTGATCGCCGCGCGCTTCAAAGTCGCTGTATTGGTCGAAACTGGCGCAGGCCGGTGACAGCAGCAGGCTGACGGCTTTGCGCTCGCCTGCCAGGGCGATGGCCTCGGGAACCGCAGCCTGGAGATCGGCTTGGACGCGGACTGTGCCCTGGAAGTCGGCGGCGTTGATCATGCCCTCCAGCTCCCGGGCGCCAGCGCCAAACAGAACAATGGCGACGGCTTTGCGTTTGAGTTGATCCAGCCAGTCGCTGGCATCCCCTTGTTTGGTCTGGCCTCCTGCTAGGACGACCACGGGGCCTGCGACGGCTTTGAGGCCGACGGCCGCGGCGTCGTAGTTGGTGGCTTTGCTGTCGTTGTAGGCCGCAATGCCGTTCACGGTGCCGATGGGTTCCAGGCGGTGGGGCACCCCGGGGAAGCTGCGGAGCCCTGATTCGATGGCGCTGGCACTGAGCCCGATCGCCTGAGCCGCCGCACAAACCAGCAGCAGGTTCTGGCGGTTGTGCTCTCCAGGCATGGCCAGGGCATCCGCAGCACACAGGGCGCCCTGTGGCGATTGGATCTGTCCCTGTGGATCGATCCAGAGATCCACCGCGAGGCTCTCGGGATGGCTGGATTCAGCGCTGATCCAGAGCCCGGGACCCAGCTCCGGGCGCTGCCGCCGCAGGTCCGGATCATCGGCGTTGTAGATCGCCAGGTCGGATCGCTGGAGCAGCCCCCGCTTAATGGCGCGGTAGGCCTCCAGCGTTCCGTGACGTTCGAGGTGGTCTGGAGTCAGGGTGGTCCAGATGCCGATGCGGGGTCGGATCGAGGGGGCTGCTTCGATCTGATAACTGCTCAGTTCCATGACCAGCCAATCGGGCTTGGGGTCGTTCGTCTGCAGGCGTCGGGCCAGGTCGGTCGCGGACACGCCGACGTTGCCTCCCATCGGTGCAGCGCAGCCGCTGGCATTCAGCACATGGCTGAGCAGGTGGGTCACGGTGGTTTTGCCATTGGTGCCGGTGATGCCGACCCAAGGAATGTGCTGTAGGGCATCCCAGGCCACCCCCATTTCACCTTTGACCTCGATGCCTTCAGCACGCAGCTGCACCAGGGTGGGATGCGTCCAAGGAATCCCGGGACTGATCACAACGGTCTTCAGCTCTGGTCTCCAGCGCTCGAAACTGCTTGGTAAGAGAGGCGTGTTCAGGGCGACATCAAGGCCCAGATGTTTCAGCCGTTCCGCTGCGCGCTGCAGCTGCTCGGAGCTGCCGGAATCGATTGCGGCCGTTGGGATCTGGTTGGCATGCAAGAACTCAGCGGCGCCGACGCCGGACCGACCCAGGCCCACGACAACGGTCTGAACCATCGGAGCTGAATCTGGAAGTTGGCTCACCACAGCTCAAAACGATGTTCTGCGCCAGATTGACAGCCCAATCGGCTGGTATTCGTAACAACGCGTTGTTGATTATCCAAAAAAAGTGACTCGAAAGCCACTTTAAAAATATCGATGGGCGATACTGGATTTGAACCAGTGACTCCTACAATGTCAATGTAGTGCTCTACCCCTGAGCTAATCGCCCGATCTAACCATCATCGGTCTTGTGGTCCGATGTGATCGCTTAAGAGATTAGCAGTCGGGGTGCACTGACAATCCCATCAGCGCCTTAGCAGTTCCACCCGCCAGCGTTGGCGTTTGGTGAGGGTGAGCGTCAACACTTCGACCGAGCCTCTGTCCTGCAGGTGCAAGCGGTCCCCAACACGCAGGTCGCGGCTGCCCTGGCGGATGGGGTTCCAATTCAGACGCAGTTTTCCCGCCTTGATCTGGGTCACAACCTTGGCTCGCGATAGCCCGAATCCTGCGGAGGCGATGGCATCAAGCCTGCAGGACGCTTCCACGCTGGTGAGTTGTTTGGGGATCCGTTGCGCGGGTAGCTGGAGCTGATCCAGCGACACCTGATCGCAGCGAATCGCGACGTCCCGCAGCTGGCCCTGAGCACCGTCGAGTGCTGTGGCCTGCTCCGGCGTCAACACAGCCTGCCCGCCTCGGTCGCCGCGCACCCAGATGTCGCCGAGGGCGCTGGGGGAAGCGCCGAGCTCGATCAAGGCCTGACGAAGGTCCTCGGGGGTGATCGGGTCAAACAGGAAGTTTCCTTCGATGACAAGGCCGCTGACGGGGGTGGGTTCTGCCGCCTCCGTGGGCTCGGTGTCGCTCCGGCTGCAGAGCAGCCTCTGCCGTTCGGCCCCTGGATACCCACCCTCGCCCTGCCAGTTCAGCTCGCTGAGGCTGGAGCAGCGCTCGAGCAATTCCTCGCGCAGGGGGGCTGCAACGAAGTCACTCCAACAGGGCTGCCAGGTCTTGAGAACGTGTTCGGCGCGATCCAGCAGCGCCGCCAGCGCTTCGGCGTTCTGACTGCCTTGCAGCAGCGACTCTTTCGGGAGGCTCAAGATTCCGCCAGGCGAACCACCTGGAGCGGCCGGGCTGCCTGCACCGTCTTCCAGGGCAATTCGATGCTGCCCGGGGTCTCCACCAGCAGGAGCCAGCGGCCTTCCTGGTGGCGGTTGCGCAGGATGCGGACGCCATCTTCATTTTCGGAATTCACGCTGGCGGCCGCCGCGAAACTGCCCATCAGCCCAGAGCCCAGGCCGAGCAGTCCGCCCATCAGAGGCTCTCCCCAGGTGCCCAGGGCCGCAAAGGTGGTCAACGTCGTGATCTGCGTGAAGGTCGCCCCCGCCAGGAATCCAAAGGGCATCAGCCAACGGGCCATGGCTTTCTGTCGCCGTTGCCGCACCAGGTTGGGATTGAGCAATTCGATCCCATCCATGGCGTCGTCATCGGGCGGCAGCACCTGGATCTGACTCAGGGGGATGGCGGCGTCCTTCAGGCGCTCGCAGAGGTCTTGGGCCGCCTCCTGCTGCTTCAGCACCACAACGCAGACGGTCATCCACTGTTCTTTCGTACGGCCTGATTCTGAACCCTGTTCGTGGATCAGCGGGGGGGTGTGGAAGCCGCTCTATACAGTTCGGCGAGGCAGTTGTGCGCCCGCATCATGACCAAAGTGTTGGTTTCCGATCCCGTCGACCAGGCGGGGATCGACATCCTGAGCCAGGTGGCGCAGGTGGATCAGCGCACCGGCCTCTCGGAGGATGAGCTGGTCGGCATCATCGGCGAGTACGACGGTCTGATGATCCGTTCGGGCACCCAGGTCACCGCCAAGGTGATCGCGGCCGCCAGCCGGCTCAAGATCATTGGTCGTGCCGGGGTCGGGGTCGACAACGTCGACGTCCCCGCAGCGACTCAGCAGGGTGTGCTGGTGGTCAATTCCCCTGAGGGGAACACGATCGCAGCGGCCGAGCACGCTCTGGCCATGATGCTGTCGCTGTCGCGGCATGTGCCCCAGGCCCATGCCGGCATGCGTGCGGGCAAGTGGGACCGCAAAAAATTTGTCGGCAACGAGCTCTACAAGAAAACCCTCGGCGTGGTCGGCCTGGGCAAGATCGGCTCCCATGTCGCCCGCGTCTGCCAGGCGATGGGCATGGATGTGATCGCCTACGACCCCTTCGTGGCCGCCGATCGCGCCCAGCAGATGCAGGTGCGCCTGACGGAGCTGGATGAACTCTTCCGCACCGCGGATTACGTCACGCTGCATATCCCTCGCACCAAGGACACCGAGAACCTGGTGAATGCGGAGTTGCTGCGCACGATGAAGCCAACGGCTCGGATCGTGAACTGTGCCCGTGGTGGGGTGGTGGATGAAGCCGCCATCGCTGAAGCGATTGATCAGGGTGTGATTGCTGGGGCTGGTCTGGACGTCTATGCCAGTGAGCCGCTGGCGGAGGATTCGCCGCTGCGGGCCGTGGAGCGGGGTCTGGTCCTGACACCACACCTCGGTGCTTCAACCGAGGAAGCCCAGGAAAACGTCGCCATCGACGTGGCGGAACAGATCCGTGATGTGTTGTTGGGTCTGCCGGCACGCAGCGCCGTGAACATTCCTGGCCTCAGTGCCGAAATCATGGAGCGGCTCAAGCCGCACCTTCAACTGGCCGAAACCGTCGGTCTGCTGGTCAGTCAGCTGGCCGGAGGCCACGTCAAGGAATTGGAACTGCGCCTCCAGGGTGAATTTGCCCATCACCCCTCCCAGCCGCTGGTGATCGCGTCGCTCAAGGGCCTGCTGAGTGCAGCCCTCGGCGACAGCATCAACTTCGTCAACGCCTCGCTCGAGGCCAAGGCTCGCGGGATCCAGGTGCTCGAAGTCAAGGACGAGAGCAGCCGCGACTTCGCGGGTGGTTCGCTTCAGATCACCACCCGGGGTGACCAGGGCAGCCGCAGTGTCACCGGCGCAGTCTTTGCCGACGGTGAATTGCGGATCACCAGCATCGATGAGTTCCCGGTGACGGTTTCTCCCAGTCGCCACATGCTGTTCACACGGCACCGGGACATGCCCGGGATCATCGGCAAGCTCGGTTCGATGCTTGGCGAACACAACGTCAACATCGCGTCGATGCAGGTCGGTCGCAAGATCGTGCGCGGTGATGCCGTGATGGTGCTCAGCATCGATGACCCGATTCCGGATGCCCTGCTGGAGACGATCACCGGCATCGACGGCATTCAGGAAGCGCACCCGGTCACCCTCTGATGTGGTGGCGTCTGTCGATGGTGTGCCCTCCGGAACTGGAGGAATCCCTGGTTTGGAAATTGAACGACCTGGGGCTGCATCGCCATGCCCTGCAGCACGCCCCTGAGGCGCCGGATCAGCGCACACTGCTGCTGTGGCTCCCCCAGCCGGAATGGCCGGAGTCCGAGCGCAATCAGCTCATGATCAGTCTGGAGCCTCTGGCGGAGCCCTTCGGTTTGGCTCTGCCGGCCGCCCAGTGGGACAGCGTGGCGGATGAGGATTGGAGCCTGAGCTGGAAGCAGCACTGGCAGGCGGATCCCGTCGGTGAGCAGTTGTTGATCCTTCCGGCTTGGTTGGAGGTCCCTGAGGAGCACCGCCATCGTCTGGTGCTGAAGATGGACCCGGGCAGTGCCTTCGGGACGGGGAGTCACCCCACCACCCGGTTGTGTTTGGAGGCCTTGGAGAGCGCCCCGCCCCGCGGCGCTCTGGTGACGGACCTGGGCTGTGGAAGCGGCGTCCTGGCGCTGGCAGCGCTTGGGCTGGGGGCGGAGGCGGTGGTGGCCGCTGACACCGACTCCCTGGCCGTCCGGGCCACCTCGGACAATCGAGATCTGAATGGATATGCCGCCGAACGCCTCACGGTGGCCCTCGGCTCGGTGGAGGCTCTGCAGGAGCAGCTGGCTGGCCGACGCGCTGATCTGCTGCTCTGCAACATCCTGGCGCCAGTCATCGAGGCCTTGGCTCCTGGGTTTGAGGCTCTCCTTCGCCCCGACGGCCGGGCTCTGCTCAGTGGACTGCTGGTGGACCAGGCTCCGAGACTCAAAGAAGTGCTCGGATCACTGGGCTGGACGGTGACGAAGGAAGGCTCCCAAGGTCGCTGGGGATTGCTGGAAATTCGCCGCCAAACCCCCTGATAACGAGATAAGCCACGCTTATCAGTGTGCCTCCTCGTATTGGAGCTCTCGTCTC
This sequence comes from Synechococcus sp., assembly GCA_049619435.1. Taxonomy (GTDB): domain Bacteria; phylum Cyanobacteriota; class Cyanobacteriia; order PCC-6307; family Cyanobiaceae; genus Parasynechococcus. The sequence continues at coordinate 8,880 of JBMZMY010000018.1, read as the reverse complement.
AAGGCCTCGGATTGCCCAGGAAGCCCCTCGGCTGAAGTAGACAAGTCCCGTCCTGCAGGACCGGTACACCGGGCACCTGCCTGCAAATCATTCATCAATGGCTTCCTACAAGGTCACCCTGGTTGCTGAGAGCGAAGGTCTGAACAAGACCATCGAAGTGCCCGACGACCAGTACATCCTCGACGCTGCTGAAGAGCAAGGCATCGACCTGCCTTACTCCTGCCGCGCTGGCGCTTGCTCCACCTGCGCCGGCAAGATCACCGCTGGCACCGTTGATCAGTCTGACCAGAGCTTCCTCGACGACGACCAGATCGAAGCTGGCTTCGTGCTGACCTGCGTCGCCTACCCCACCTCCGACTGCACCATCAAGACCCACGCCGAGGAAGAGCTCTATTGAGCTCTGCCCCAACGTTTGGGACGTCCTCAACCGCCACTCCTTCGGGAGTGGTTTTTTATTGCCAAAATCGGCCTATGAGCCCAGCTGAAACCGGCGATCTCCTCGTTGCAGGCACGATTCACACCAGTCCAGGGGGTCAATACAGCTTTCGGGTGATTGGACCCTGCTGTCGCCTCTTTGATCGCGATGAGCTGCCGTGGCCCTGCTGCCGTCTGGCCTGGAGAAGCAAGGAGCCCAGCTGGCGCAGGGTCGGCCGTCGCTTTGTGCCCGACCTGGCCGCCCGTCGTTGCCCCTCGTATGCCGTTGAACTGCTGCAGCCCGGTTCACGGCCCACAGCCACCGTGCTGACGCTGTTCTCGCAGCGCTTGAGTCGTGACCTGCAGGAGTGGTGGTACAGCCGCCACCCTCGCAGCATGGAAGCGGCGAATCACACGCCCCAACCAAACGAAAACCCCGCCGACCAGGAGGCCGACGGGGTTTGATCGCCTTGTAGGTCGGGGATCAGAAGTAGATCTTGCCGCCGCCCCAGGCCGTGCCCTGCACCTTGGGGGAGACCAGGATGTAACCGGCCATCAGGCGGAGCTCCTCGTCGGTGAGATCGCGCATGGCGGGATACAGCTCGGCGTCGCGCATGCTGGGATGCAGATCAGCAATGCTGTATTCCCCGTCGTACGACGTGGGGTCCTTCATGTAGTCGACCAGGGCCTCGACGTTGTCGCGGGCTGGAGTGGCCAGGGCGAGGGTCTCAGGATCGAGGCCCACGTTGTGGTTGGTCTTGGTGATGCCACCGGCATGGCAGGTGCCGCAGCTGGTGTTGAACACCTTTTTACCGGTGTTGATTTCCTGCTCACTGAAGGTGACCTGGGTGCCATCGGGCGACGCAGGGACCGTGAGGGTTTCAGCATCCCATCGGGCGGCCTGTGCCGGCGATGTGAACACCAGGCCGATCAGCACCGGCACAAGGATGAGAAGCCCCTTCAGGGACCGTCGCAGAGAGGAGATAAGAGAGGCCATGAAGGACGCCGGAGATCGACGGACAAACCGCACCCAGCCCTTGTATCACGGCACGTTGGCTTGCTGTCGGGGGATCAAGAACTGTTGCAGCGTGGCTGAACGTCAACGCTGAGAAAGTCCTTGGCCAGGATCGTGTTGGGGAAGATCGCACAGGCCTCCTGGAGCAAGTCATCTGGGCCGATCGGGTTGCCTGGGGCGTAACGCGGACTCAGGTGGGTCAGCACCAGCTGGCCGACGCCGGCCTCCGCGGCCGTCTGCGCCGCCATGGTGCTGGTGGAGTGCTGCTTCTGAAAGGCCATGTCCGCTTCCCCGTGGGCGAAGGTCGCTTCATGGATCAGCAGGTCGGCACCGCGGGCCAGCTCGACGGCGGCTTCGCAGAACACCGTGTCGGTGCAATACACAAGGCTGAGGCCGGGGCGTTCCGGTCCGCAGAGCTCGGATCCATCGATGCGGCGCCCGTCCTCGAGGGTCACCGTGGCGCCGCGTTTGAGCTCCGCATAGACAGGCCCTGGCGGAATGTTGAGCTCCCGGGCCTTGGCGATGTCGAAGCGCCCTGCCCGCGGTTTCTGGTCCACCCGATAGGCATAGGCGGGAACGCGGTGGTGGAGAGGCGTGCAGCGAACGCTGAAGTCGTCGTCTTCAAAGAGCACGGTGCCGGCTTCCGCTGCCGGACGGCTGCGGTGCACCTGCAGGGGATAGCCGATCCGGGTGGAGCTGGTGCGCAGCACCCCATTCAGGTAGCTCTCCAGGGGGTCGGGACCATAGAGGTCCACACCATGGGCGCTGCTGCCTGCCAGCCCGAGGCTGGCGAGCAGGCCCGGCAGGCCGAAGACGTGGTCTCCGTGCATGTGGGTGATGAACACCCGTCGTAGCTGGGAGAGCCGCAGATCGCTGCGTAGAAATTGATGCTGGGTGCCTTCGCCGCAGTCGAACAGCCACATCTCCGCTCGCTGCGGCAGGCGCAAGGCCACGGCGGAAACATTGCGAGCCCGGGTGGGGACTCCTGAACTGGTGCCGAGAAAGGTGACCTGCACGGCCGCTGATCCTCAATGCTCATGCTGCCATCTGGCTGGCCTGGGTTGAACACGGCACACTGAGGCGCCCGTCCATGCTCCGAGTGCCTGCTGCAGCCCTGTTCGGCTCCCTTGGGCTTCGGATCCTCGGCATCGGCCTTGTGCTGCAGCCCCTGGCGGCGCAGGCTGCTGATCGCTCCCCGCAGATGCGGGTGCTGTTGCATGAGGGGCCTGAGTTGGTGCTGCGGGCCGACGGCGATCAAGCCATTCAGGTCCTGGGGTTGCCAGGGGGACGGCGTGACGTCCGGCGTCTCGAGCTCCATCAGCAGGCTGGAGGGCTACGGGCGACGGTGGATGGTCGTCAGCTTTGGTTGAGCCAGGCCACCCTGCTGACGGCGACGAATGCTGATCCCAGGGGCATCTGGCTGGGGCAGCGGCGCTATCGCGGCGAGCTTCAACTCAGTGGCCGCGGCGGTCGCTTGCGGGTGATCAATGCCCTGCCGATCGAGACCTATCTGGCCAGTGTGGTCGGCAGTGAAATGCCCCAGGCCTGGCCGATGGCGGCCTTGCAGGCCCAGGCCGTGGCAGCGCGGACCTATGCCTTCCGCCAACGCAAGCGTGGTGGTGGCTGGGACCTCAAGGCCACGGTTTCCAGTCAGGTGTATCGCGGGGTGGAATCGGAAACGCCGCGCACCCGAGAGGCGGTGGACTCCACCCGCACCCTCGTGCTGGTCCATGGCGGACAGCTGATCGATGCGGTGTTCCACAGCAGCTCCGGTGGGGTCACCGAAGCGAGCGGGATGGTCTGGCGTCACCAGCTGCCGTATCTGGTGAGTGTTCCCGATCACGATCAACACAGTCCGGTGCATCGCTGGGAGGAACGCTTCAGCCCGGCCCAACTGCAACAACGTCTGCCGGAAACCGGAGGTCTCAAAGGTGTTGATGTGCTCGCGCGCACCGACAGTGGCCGGGTGCAGCGGGCTCGGATTCGTGGGCCGCAGGGGGTGCTGCTGCTGGAGGGAGCCGAGCTGCGCCGACGGCTGGGCCTCAAGAGCACCTTGGTGAGCTTTGAAATGGTGACCGGGCAGCGCGCGGGGATCCAGCCACCACCACCACCGCCCCTGCCCGCGACACCGACGTCGCCGTTGCTGGCCCGTCGGTCGTGGCTTCCGCCGGCGGCGGGCCCGTCCCGGCGCTTTCAGGTGGCACCGCCGCCGCTGTTGCCGCCCTCCGCCTTCCGGCGTCCGCAGGGGCTCCAGGGACCACCCGGCCCGATGCTGTTGGTGCGCGGACAGGGCTATGGCCATGGCGTCGGTATGAGCCAGTGGGGGGCCCATGGCCTGGCCGAGCAGGGCGCGGATTTCCGCACGATCCTGCGGCATTACTACCGCGGTGCTGAGGTGGTGTCCTTCAGCACGATTCGCAATCCATCGCTGGCGCTGAGGGCCGCACCGAAGCCACGCTGGAGGGGTTGATCGCGCGCATGGTTCGTGGAGGCTTTTCCCCTTCGACTGGAGCACCACGCCACGTCCCAGGCGCTGACCGATGCCCTGGCGGCCGTCCTGGAGCAGCAGCTGCGTCAACCGGTGGCACGTCCTCTGGGGTTGGCCACCGGTCGCACCATGGAGCCGGTGTACGCCGCGTTGGTCCAACGTCTGCAGCGTTGGTCTGTGGCAGACCTGGCCGATCTGCGTCAGCGCTGGTGCAGCTTCAACCTCGACGAGTACTGCGGACTGCATCGCTCTGATCCACGCAATTACCGCCAGTTCATGCGCCGGCATCTGGGCGAACCGCTGCAACTGCCGGAGTCGGCTCTGCAGCTTCCCGATGGAGCCGCCGTTGATCCCCGCGCCGCTGCTGAGGCCTATCGGTTGGCTGTGGAGCGTGCCGGTGGCATTGGCTTGCAACTGTTGGGCCTGGGGAGCAATGGCCATGTGGGGTTTAACGAGCCTCCCTGCTCGGCTGCCCAGGCCTGCCATCCGGTGATGTTGTCGTCGGCCACCCGCCAGCAGAACGCCGACTTCTTTGGTGGGGATCCCGCCCGCGTTCCGGCCCAGGCGATCACGTTGGGTTTAAGGGAGATCCTGGCGGCTGAGCAGATTCATCTGGTGGTCACGGGAGCCTCGAAGGCGGACATCCTTCAGCGATTGCTGGCGCTGCCTGCTCCGGATCCCGCCCTGCCCGCCAGCTGGTTGCAGGGACATCCGAACGTTTGGCTCTGGGCCGACCATGCTGCGCTGCCTACGGTGGAACGCCTCGCTCAGATCGTGTGAGCATCGATCCAGTCGAACGTCGTCTCGAGCAGAGTTTTGAGGCGGAGAAGCTGTCCCGCTTCATCGCGGAGTGTCAGGACATCGAGGCGTTGCGTGAGACCGCCCAGGCGCTGGTGCAGCAGCTGCAGCAACAGAAGGCGGCCAGTGCCTGGATGGCGACCCGAGCCTCGGAGTCCGAGAACGCCAAGTTGGAAATGCTGGCGGAGATGATCCGTCGCAAGGCCAGCCCAGAGGGCTGATCTCCGCGCGATGGCGAGACCAGCCCCTGGCAACGGCTGGGGTCAGTTGTGATCGCGTTGCCAGCGGGAGAGGCTGGCTGGTGAGAACTTATGGCCGTGCTTAGCAGCCACCTTTACGACGCAGGTGTTGTCTTTGCCGCAACGCTGCACCTCCTCGCGGATGCCGTCATTGCTCTTGACCCGCGACATGAACGTCTCCAGCTGTTTCATCGACATGGTTGGTTGCTCCGTCAGAGGCTGACCCCGACCTAGCGGCAGCGCTGATCCCCTCAGCGGCACAACAGATTTGGTCCGGAATTGCTGACACATTTGTTCAGCTCTCGCAGTGGTGCCGACAACACTCCTCCAGCACGGCGAGAAAGTCAGACTCCAGGGGCGGTTCGTCGAACCGGGTTGCGCACTGCACGCAAAAGCGGATCCAGGTGGTGGCGGCCTCACCGCCAGCCTTCACCACGGCGGCATAGGCCTGCTCGAAGCTCTCACCATCCGTCAGTCGCGACCCGATCGCCCCGTACAGATGCTCCATCCCATCGAGTTGGGGATCAGCAAAGACCGCGCGGATTTGGTCGACATCGGCCATGGCTGGTGCGGCTGCGGGGGACTGGTGATCAGTCGATCTCGAGTTCGGGATCGAGTTCCAGGTTGGCGCTGACACTGCGCACGTCGTCCAGGGCCTCCAGGGCATCCAGCAGCTTGAGGCACTGTTCGGCGGTGGCTTGATCGCTGACGCTCACGCTGGTGAGCGGGGTCCAGACGTGGCCCCATTCGGTCACGGTCCAGCCCTGTTGGCGCAGGCCATCCTGCAGGGCTTCGAGAATCGTGAAGTCTCCGTGGACGGTGGCCCCGGTGGGGGAGAGCTCGTAGCCCGCCGCATCCAGCTCGATCAGGTTCTCCAGCAACTGCTCTTCGCTGTCGCCACCGACGTCGATCTGAACTTCGCTGCGGTGTTCAAACAGGTAGCCCACACAACCGGTCTCGCCGAGATTGCCGCCGTTCTTGCTGAAGGCCAGGCGGAGGTCTGCGGCGGTGCGATTGCGGTTATCGGTCAGCGCTTCCACCAACACCGCCATCCCGCCGGGGCCGTAGCCCTCGTAGCGGATGGCCTCCAGCGTGGTGCCATCACCTCCCTGGCCGGATCCCTTGGCAATGGCGCGGTCGATGTTGGAGGCCGGCACGCCGGCCGCACGGGCCTTACTGATCGCGGTCCGCAACTGGAAATTGCCCGCGGGATCGGCGCCTGCCCGGGCCGCCACCATGATCTCCCGGCCCAAGCGGGTGAAGACGGCGCCGCGTTTGGCATCGACCACCGCTTTGGTGCGTTTGATCTGGGACCATTTGCTGTGGCCGGCCATGGGAGCGCCGTGGACTGTCCGCTGCTGGGAGGGTACTCAGCGGTGACGGAATCGCTTCAGCCGGCGGCGTTGAACACGACCTTGGGGCGGAGTTGCTCCTCGGCCTCACGGTGCCCGATGCCGGCGATGCTGCCGTCGTCGTTGCAGACCACCACTGCCTGGCCGGTGCTGCTGTCGTCGTCCCAGGGCATCGTCAGCCGTCGCCCGCAGCGCCAGTCGTCTTGCTCCGCTCCGTTCAGCTGGCGTCTGGGGAGATGGGCGAGGGCAATGAGCGGCGAGAGCGGCGTGGGCGGGGTGTCGTCGGGGCCTGGGTGATCTGGGAGCGCATGGGCCTGCGTTTCGTTGAAGCCAAGCGCTTGGGTGCGACGGAGTTGGGCCAGGCAGCCACCGCAGCCCAGCGCGTCGCCCAGGTCTCTGGCCAGTGAGCGGATGTATGTGCCAGACGAGCAGTGCACCTCCAGCCCGAGACGCCCTGAGGCTGGATCCCAGTCCAGCAGGGTTAGGTGGTGGATGGTCACGCTGCGGGCGGGCAGATCCATCACTTCGCCCCGTCGGGCCCGGCTGTGGGCCCGCTCTCCGTTGACATGCACGGCCGAGACCTGGGGGGGACGTTGCTGGATGGCACCGCGGAAGGGCTGCAGGGCTCGCTCGAGCGCAGCGGTGTCCAGGCTGGGCCAGGACTCGGTGGCGAGGATGTCTCCCTCCAGGTCATCGCTGTTGGTGCGGGTGCCCAGCTGGATCACACCGCGGTAGGTCTTGTCTCCTGGCAGATAGGGCAACAGCCGTGTGGCGGGTCCGAGTGCGATCGGCAGCACGCCGGTGACGGCCGGGTCCAGGGTGCCGCCATGGCCGACCCGGCGCAGCCCATACCAGCGCCGCAGACGGCTCACACAGTTGTGTGAGGTCAGGCCGGCGGGTTTGTCAATCACTACAAACCCGAAGGGATCGTTCAAGACCGGCGAGCGCGTTGTGGGGAACTGTGTCATCCCGTCGGCTGCGTAGGTTGACCGACCCGTGCCCCGTTGCCATGCAACCGCTCCGAAGCAGCCTGGAGGTGGATGTGTCTGCCTTCCTGCGCGATGGCCTTGCGGTCAAGGAGCACCTGAGCCGGTACCTCGATCTGTCGGTGGAGGCGGTGGAGCAACAGCTGCCGCGCAGCACCGAGGATCTGGCCGGTCTGCATCCCGGGGCATTTCGGGCCGATGACGCCACTGCCTTCTACGAAGACACCGTCGGCACTGGGCATCTGCTGGAGCTGGCGGCTTGGCACCTCTCCAGCGCCGAGTACATCGCGGACACGTTGCGCCTCCAGGGGATGGCGGCCCGGGGCCAGGTGCTGGATTTCGGTGGAGGAATCGGGACCCACGCCCTCTCAGCGGCGGCCTTGCCTGAGGTGGAGCATGTGTGGTTTGTCGACCTCAACCCCCACAACCGAGCGTTTGTGCAACAGCGGGCCGAAACCCTGGGGTTGAGCGGGAAGCTGTCCACCCATCGCGACCTGGGTGAGACCGGAGCGGTTCGTTTCGATACGGTCGTCTGCCTCGACGTGCTGGAGCACCTCCCCGATCCGTCGGCGCAGTTGTTGGCGTTTCATCAACGGATGACACCAGAGGCGATTGCCCTGCTGAATTGGTATTTCTTCAAGGGTCACAACGGGGAATACCCCTTCCATTTCGATGAGCCCGCTCTGGTCGAAGGGTTCTTTGGCACGTTGCAGGAGCGCTTCCTGGAGGTCTTTCATCCGCTCCTGATCACAGCGCGTCTCTATCGCCCGCGGGGATGATGCCAATCAAAAACCCCGGTCATCCTGTGATGACCGGGGTTTGTCTGCTGCGAGGTTGATCCGATGATCAGACCGCTGCGGTGATGTTGATGCGCTTGCGGTTGCGCAGGCCGCGGCGGATGGTTTCGAACTTCACCACACCTGCGGTAAGAGCGAACAGGGTGTCGTCCTTGCCTTTGCCGACGTTCACGCCGGGAAGCACGGAGGTGCCGCGCTGGCGGATCAGAATCGAACCGGCGCTGACGGATTCACCGCCATAGGCCTTCACGCCGAGGCGCTTGGAGTTGGAATCGCGTCCGTTACGGGTTGAGCCTGTGCCTTTCTTATGAGCCATGAGGAAGGGAAAGAGTGGAAACGTGCGTGTCGTTGGCTGAGCGATCAGCCGATGGCTTTGCCGCCCACGGTGATGGATTCCACCATCACACGGGTGAGTTCCTGCCTGTGACCATTCTTGCGCCGTGTCTTCTTTTTCGGACGCATCTTGTAGACGATCACCTTCGGGCCGCGGCGATGATCCATCACCTTCAGCTGAACAGTGGCGTCCTTGACGTAGGGCTTGCCCAGGTTGGTGCCATTGGCGTCCTTCACCAGCAGAACGCTGTCGAGGGTCACCGTGGAGTCAACGTCGGCTTGGAGACGGTCAACGTCGTAGTAGCGCTTGGGCTGCACCCAAAGCTGCGTGCCAGACGCTTCAACGATCGCGTAGGCGTCAGCGGATTCAGGGGGTGCCGCAGCTGCGGTCTTGGTGTCGGCCATGGGGAGTAGACGCGGTCAGGCACGGTCGAAACCGATTTGGCCTGAGCCGCAAT
>JBMZMY010000017.1:0-29475 GCA_049619435.1 Synechococcus sp. | reverse complement strand
TTCACCATCTCCGTCCGTTCGATCGACACGCGATACGTCCCACCGGAGTCGATCCATTGTTTGGCGGCCTGTTTTGCCTGATCCTGTGTTTTGAAGTGCCGAACACGCCAGGCCCCTGAGCTCACGTAGTGCAGGCCGATCCCTGCTCCAAGCGTGATGACGGCCAGCACGGTTAGGGCGAGATCCCGTTTTTTCATCCTGTCGTTGCTGGTGGAGTGAGCCGGGCTGGCTCAGTCTGCCCCGCCGTTGTCTGCAGAGCGGTGCAGGTTGACGACAGTCTTAGGGGAAGGTTCAGTGATAAATTGAATTTTTAGCTACTGATGCCAACGGCCGCTGAGAAAAAGACTGAGGTGAAGCAACGCATTCAGGGGCTTCGCAATATGTGCAAAGCCATGCACACCACGGTGATGGACCAAGGCACGATGCCCGAAGCCACCTCAGTTCGTGAGGCCATTGAAAAGCTGCAGGAGCTGATCGATTTTCTTGATGGAAAGAAAAAATCCTGACAGTGACCTCACCCGTTGCCCGTTTGGCTCACGAAGGCTTGATATAGACGGGGATTCCAGTGATTCTGCCTAAGGTTCACCCCTGCAATCCGGGCTAGAACCAAGTCAGAGGCAAGGATTCTGATGAGCAAGCAGCGATTGCGCTCTCCGGCCACTCCATCGGCTTGTGCACTTCCACCGGCGCCCCGGGTCGTCCAAGCGCTCCTCAATCTCGCTTGGCGGCATCCCAAACCCGAACGTCCCATGTGGCTGCGTTCAGAACTCGGTGAAATGGGCTCATCGGTTGAGGCCAGTCACTGAGCGACCGCTGTTCATAGGCTGACCTGATGGCAAATCAGGGAACAGGCAATCGCCTGGAGAAGGAGTTCGACCAGGCCAAGCGGTCTGGTCGCTGGTTAAGCGAAGAGGAAATACAAGCGCTGGCCCAGCAGGAGCAGGAGCAGCTCGATGCGCAGGAGCGCGAGGCATCCAACCGACGCAAACTCATCGTTCTGACGGGTGTCTGCATTCTGTTGCCGCCGCTCTGGCCTTTGGCTTTGGCCCTCACACTGAGCCTGCTCTACCCCACCACGATGAAACGTGTTGGTTTGGTGAGCGGGGTCATCCTCGTGGCGTTAGCCGTCATGAGCACGGTCGGTGTTCTGGCCTTGATGCTCTGGCTGCTCCGCGTGCTGCTTTGAGCTGCCCACGTCTTCCATTGTTCAATTGTTAAGTTAGTTGTAGATCTGTTGCCTTTGATGGCCGTTCGCTTCGGGATCGTCGGCTGTGGTTACGTCGGCTCCGCAGTGGCCAAGGCCTTTCGGTCCCGTGGTGTTGAATTGACGGGCACGATCACGCGCCCGGAACGCCTGGGGGAGCTCTGCTCGTTGGTTGACCATCCCCGGATCTTTCGCGCCGGCGACGTCTATGCCGATGTCAGTTTCTTAGATCGACTGGATGGTCTTCTCGTCGCTGTGGCCCCTCGCTCAGGGCATTACTGCCTCGATCAGTACGACGCGGTGTATCGCTCCGGAATGACGGCTTTGGCATCGGCGCTCGAGCGGCGATGTTCCTCGTCACCGCTTCACGTGACGTATTTGAGTAGTGCGGGTGTGTATGGCGATCAGCGTGGTGAAGTCTGCCCTGAAGATCGCTTGCCCGATCTCAGATCAGCCCACAATGCAGCGTTGGTGTCTGCGGAGCAGGCTTTGCTCAATGTGCGGTCATCGTCTGTGCAGACCGTTGTGCTTCGCTTGGGCGGCATCTACGGGCCCAATCAGGACATCCCGTCCATGATTCGGTCAGCAGCTGGTCAGACGGTTGCGAAAAATGGCGATCACATCAACGCATGGGTGCACCGCGATGACATCGTTCGCGGTGTTGCGTTCGCCTTTGATCAGCGGCTCAGGGGGACTTACAACCTGGTTGATGACCTCACCATGTCGCGCCGTGAGATTTCCCACGCTCTCTGCGACCGTGATGGCCTGCCACCGGTGCTCTGGGAGTCCCATGACCGTCCAGGGGCTCGGATCTTTAACGCTCGCGTTTCGAATGCCCGTCTCAAAGCGCTGGGATTCAAACTGGCTGTGCCATCCATGTTGAAGGCGGTCCCTGCTTGCTGAGGGCTGAGACTTCGCCTTTGGTATCCACACGCACAATCGAAGGATGCGTTTTGGGGCGTAATGGTTTCATCTCAGCCTTTGGTTTGTGGATCTCGTCGTCAGCCGTTGCGACCGCGATGCTCTCCAGCAATTGACCCCTGGATCCATTCACGGTGTTCTCTGGTTACAGACGCATTTCCCGGCGTCTGAATGGGATGCTTTGTTCGAAGAGCGGGCTGTCTTTGCTCCCGATTCGTTGCAGATGTTATTAGCCGATGCCGAATTAGCGGGGCTTACTGTTCAGCAATCATCTGTTGTTGAATCTTGATTTAATTCGTCACTTGATTGGCCACCCAGTGACAGTTTCGCTGACATCCTGCCGAGGTCGCACTGGTGTTTCTTTCTTCACATTCGTTTTGTGACAAGCGTTTGGCTTAACGCTCTGTTTCTGAGGTCATTTGCCTAAAACCTAGTCATCCGTAGAGATCGTGATGTCTGGTTGCTTTCCTGCCGATCTCGGTCGCTCGCTTGCCTTGATGTTGTTAGAGGTCAAGGCTGAGCTGGACGACTGGGAGTATTACGTTGTCGAACAACACTCCCATTGTTCAGATCTTGCTTCAGGCACTGAATCAATGTCGGTGGCCAATGTTCAGTCAGCTGAGTTGATCTGAGCAATCATTGTTGCTTGCGGAACGACGTTCGGATACAACCAGTGCCTTCAGTCCCATGACCAGGTGGGAGCGAAAACTTCCCAGAGCCATGACTTGCTGGGGTGTTCGTGTCTTGCCGACGATCTCTCCTTGTTGTTCGAGCAGGTCAAGAAGGGCGAACGCTTGATCGCTCCAGGCCGCTAATGCTGCTCGTAGGTCTTCATCGTCAGCGAACACCCGCTCACCCTCCCCCTTTGCCGCCAGCCAAAGGGCTGCGAGTTGATCGCTGCTAAGCGCATCAGGGACGAGAGGATCGAGCTCGATGTTGAAGAAAATCTAAAGTTCTTTCAACCATAGGTGTTCGAGGGCGGTGATGGGTTGACTTGGTCCGGGTTTTCCGGAAGGCCGCGTAGTCCGAGGGCCAGCCGTCGTGCTGCGAGCAGTCCGGGATAGAGGCGCTTGGCGCGTCGGTCGTCCGAAAACACTGCTTTCAGCAGGGTCAACAGTGGGTCGCTGGGTTGCATGCGCCTGCTGATTTCGGCAATGGCCTCACTTCCATGCCAAAACGTCCCCCCCTCAGCCAGGACGGCTCCCCTTGTCAGGTCCAAGCCATGCAGCGCGAGCTTGTGTCGCAGCGGTAGGTCACTTCGCCCATCGCGGATGATCAGTCCGGGGAGGCCACCACGGAGTTCTGCTCTGAGGGCAAAGGCACGGCAGAACAAGCAGCCGCCGTCGTAGACGAGTGTGAGTTCCATGGAGCGATTCTGTCGTGAGTCGTTGGCTTGTTGCTGCGGTGCTTCTGCTCGGCTTGGTCTGGAGTGCTCATCCCGTGGCTGCGGATTGGCGTTGTGATGGTGATCCCCTGTCGATTGAGCTGCTGCACGGTGCTGTGGATCCGACCGGTCTTTTGCATGAGCTGCCAAACAGCTCGGATGGAACCGTTCCCGGAGATACGTTGCTGCTGCGGTGGCGTGGGGTTGCGCTGCAGCTGCCAAGAACGAACAACGCCGGCTCTCCCAGTTACACCGATGGTCGCTGGTGGTGGAGAGCGGAGGATCCCGACCATCCCGAGTTCCGAGAACGGCGTGGTGCTGTCGTCAGCTACGCCTGTGAACCCCTTGCGGAATGAGTGCTCTGATGCGGTCGTCATGTTTTCCACACCAGCGGGACATGGTTTTCGCAGACCTCGTCTTTTGAGACGCGCCGATGCGTTGTCCATCTGAGAAGCGCTCTCTGTGATGCCGACTGTGTTCAAAGTCACATTCTGTGGGGGCTGTGGTGTGACTGTTGGTTCTAAGGCCCTGCAGTGATTGACATCTCCAGGATTTGCTGAGCCTCGTCACGTTGGAGGGCGACCCTTCGTCCCGTTGGGAGGGCCGTTTTCCCCGGGGGCTTCCAGCCCACACGTCGTCACTGCAATCTCGACTGGATGCTCTGTGGAAAAGCTGTGTAAAAGGTTGCCGTTTCAGGGTGCTGATGCGGCTGACTCCGGGGTGCATCGACTAGACCCTTGCCTGACGGATTCGGAACGCTCTGTTCTTGTTGCCGATGGTGGGCTGGTTGACGAACTCTGCTGCCTGGGGCTTGGCCTTGATCGCCTGGGGCCCCGTCGTTGGCCTGTTGATTCTGTTAATCAGTTTGCATCGGGTGTTCAGCTCAGCCCCCGTGCTTCGGTCGGATGCCCATGGACCACCATCGGATCAAGCCCTCACCGTGGTGATCCCTGCGTACAACGAGCAGGACAACATTGCCCGTTGTCTGTCCAGTGTGTTGGCGTCTGAGTCTCCCTCTCACCATTGGGACGTTCTCGTTGTTGATGATGGCTCCACTGATTGCACCGCGGATGTGGCGGGCGATGTCATCAAGGCGCGCTCCAACCCTGCCATCGGCTGCCGGATCATCGCGTCCGGCGATCGTCCAAGCGGTGAACGTTGGGTTGGCAAAAATTGGGCGTGCAGTCAGGCCATGGAGGTTGTGGACACCCCTTGGGTGTTGTTTCTAGATGCCGATGTTGCCTTAAGCCCGGATGCCTTACGGCGTGCCTTGGCTTCGGCGATTGCGGAGGATGCGGATCTGTTGAGCCTTGCTCCCAGGCTGGTTTGTGACTGTCTGGCGGAATGGATGGTCCAGCCGATCATGGCCAGCTTGCTTGGCTTGGGTTTTCCAATCTCTGAAGCCAACGACCCTGCGTCATCGGTGGCTTTTGCTGCTGGTCCGTTCATGTTGTTTCGTCGTTCCGCTTACACCGCAATTGGCGGGCACCGTGCATTGGCGGGAGAGGTGGTTGAGGATCTGGCTCTGGCTCGAACGATCAAACAGACAGGCCATCGTCTGGTCTATCGCTTGGGGCTTGATGCGGTCGACCTTCAGATGTATTCGGATTTGAGTGCTCTGTGGGAGGGATGGAGCAAAAACTGGTTCCTCGGTCTTGACCGCAGTGTGGTGAAGTCGCTCTCAGCCGGCGCCGCCGTGTTCACCATGTTCAGCATGCCGTGGCTGCTCCTGATGACGGCAACCCTCGTCGCCGCAGCCTCCGCTGGGTTGAGTCCCTTGCTCCTCAGCATCGGCAGTGCGGCGGTCACAGGCGTGTTGATGCAGTGGTTGTTGCGGCTCTGGACGCGCTGGCGCTTTGGGTTGCCGTTGCGGTACTGGTGGTTGATGGGGTTTGGCGGCGTGATCGTGGCAGCGATCGCACCAACATCGGTCTGGCGAAGTCTCACCGGTCGTGGTTGGACTTGGAAGGGCCGTTCATTGGCCTGAGGCGTTGGCCTCAGACCACCGATCCCTAGACCACCGATGCCTTCAGTGCAGCCATTTCATGGGCCGATCGTCCCGGCTCAAGTTCCTCCGGGTGGAGGGTGAAATGGTCTAGCCAGTGTTGATAGGCCTGAGTCCGTCTGTCCTGTTGTTCAGCATCCATCAGGAACAGTTCTGCTTGGTCGTGAATCTCCCGATCCAGGTCCTCCTCTGTGCTTGGCTTGCTTGCCGGCGCGCCGCTGAGGGCATCGACCCGCGCTTCGAGTTGGCTCAGGCGTGCTGCGATCGTTTCAATCCGGTTGGTGGATGGTTCTGCAGTGATCTGTTTCACCGCTTGGATCACAGCGGCTGACAGGGTGATTCCATGGTCGCGGGCATAGCGGCGCAGGGCCTGTTTGAGCGGCTTCGGCAGCGCAACGTTGAGGTCCGCCATGTCCAGCGTCAGCGGTGTCGTTCGTCATTCTGCGGCTGGTTTGCGATGGGATCACAATTCGTTTCTTCTCCCTCCTCGGCATCGCTGCTCTGCCAAGGTATTGAGCGCTTCCCATGGCGTTGATCATGTTGCTCTTCGCGTCTCAGACAGCTCAAGGCGGCCCGACGGTCATTCTTCCCGCGCTGTTGATTACCGGTCTGCTCGTGGCGGCATCACAGGCATTTGTTCCCAAGAACACCGACGAGAACTGATCGCCGTTGCGGCTTGATCAGCTCTTCAGAGCGGCAAGCACTGCCGCAGCAAAGCGGTTGCGATCGAAATCACCTGGTTCAGGGGTCTGCCCCAGTCGCACGATCACGGCGTTGTGGCTGGGGGCAACCAGCAGCAATTGGCCTTGGTATCCCTCTGCCGAGTAGCTGCTGCGGGGGAGGTTCGGGTGGCGACGCCCTCGGTTGATCCACCAGTGCGACCCGTAGTTGCGTCCGGATCCCCGGCTGATGCGCCTGGCCTGCTGGGTCCATCCCTCAGGCAGGAGCTGAACGCCGTTCCATCGGCCCTCATTGAGATACAGCATCCCGAATCGAGCCCAGTCGCGCGCACTGGCCCACCCGAACGAGGAGCCAACAAAATGTCCGGATGCGTCGGTTTCGAGCACCGCTGTGCTCATCCCTATGGGGTGAAACAGCCGTTCGTAGGGGTATCTCCAGTAGCGATCGTCATCATTGATGGCGTGCCTGAGGCCATTGGACAGGATGGCGGTCGTCCCCGAGGCGTAGGCCCAACGTTGCCCCGGTACGGCTGTTAAGGGCTGCGCTGCAGCGAAGGCGCCCATGTCATCGGTCTGGGTCAGCATCAGAACCAGATCCGACTTGAGATCCCGACTCAGTTCATCAAAGGCCAGCCCACTATTCATCGCCAGGAGCTGACGCCAGGTGATGGCGGCTCGAGGATCGTTGCCGATGCGGGACCATTCCGGGATTGGCGCGGGCCTGTCGAGATCCAACAAGCCATCGCCGATGGCGAGGCCGATCAAGGCATGGACCACACTTTTGGTCATCGACCATCCCACCAGCGGTGTGGTGGGGGTGATGCCATCGGCGTATCGCTCCGCCACCACCCAGCCGTCCTGGACCACGACCACCGCTCGACTGCGGCGCGGACGGTTGTCAGGATCCGGTTCGCTGAAGGCCTGATCCAGCGCGTCCTCGAGTGCAGCCTGGTTCAGCTCAGGTGGTTGCGGTGCAGCATCAGGGCTGAGCGGCCAGGGTTCCGCCGAGATGGTTGGTTCGTTCTGGGCTGGGATTCGCCGATAGGCCGGTAACCGCACCAGAGGCTGGCCTCTGCCGTCGAGACTGCAGCCGAGATTGGCTTGACGTACGGCAACCGCTGAGATCAATCCGGCGAGTGCCGTTGCTCTCACCTGGTTGCGTTCGCGATCCACTCTGGCGCGGATCAGCGCTGACCCGAGCGCTAAATCCTCCCGTTCCAGCCGCTCAGGCTCGAGGCCACTCATCAAGACGCCACTGCACAGCACCTTGGCCGAATAGGCGGTTCCAGCCTGTGCAAATGTCAGCAGGTTCTTTAGTTGTGACCCAGCGATTCCTGCGCCTGTCAGTGCTCCGATCACCACCAGAGTGATGCTGAGCGGACGGAGGCGGCAAGTGACCGGCATCGGTCGTGGTCAACCCGGGTTGGAGCCAACGCTACTGGCAAAAAAAAGAGGGCCTTGCGGCCCTCTGCTCAGGAATGACATCACCGGATGGTGATCGGGTCAGATTCAGGCTGCGACAGCAGTCTTGGGGTCCAGTTCGCCCTTGGCGTACAGACCGGCGTAGTAGTTGATGTCGCGCTGCTTGATCTTGCTGGCGTTGCCGGCAGCCCAGAACTGCTGGTAGCGATCCAGGCAGACCTGCTTCATGTACTTCCGCGCAGGCTTGTTGAAGTGGCGGGGGTCGAAGTTGGCGGGATCAGCCATGGCGGCTTCGCGCACAGCAGCGGTGAAGGCCAGACGGTTGTCGGTGTCGATGTTCACCTTGCGGACACCGTTACGGATGCCTTCCTGGATCTCTTCGACGGGAACGCCGTAGGTCTCGGGGATGGCACCGCCGTACTTGTTGATCATCTCCAGCCATTCCTGGGGGACGGAGGAGGAGCCGTGCATCACCAGGTGGGTGTTGGGGATGGCTTTGTGGATTTCAGCGATCCGGCTGATGGCCAGCACTTCACCGGTGGGCTTGCGGGTGAACTTGTAGGCGCCGTGGCTGGTGCCAATGGCAATGGCCAGAGCATCCACCTTGGTCTTGGCGACGAAGTCGGCAGCCTCGGCGGGGTCGGTCAGCAGCTGATCCTTGGACAGCTCACCTTCGAAACCGTGGCCATCTTCGGCTTCACCTTTGCCGGTCTCGAGGGATCCCAGGCAACCCAGTTCGCCCTCAACGCTGACGCCGATGGCGTGGGCCACGTCCACCACTTCCTTGGTGACGTTGACGTTGTAGTCGTAGCTGGCCGGAGTCTTGGCGTCGGCCTCGAGGGAGCCGTCCATCATCACGGAGGTGAAGCCGTTGGCGGCAGCACCGAAGCAGGTGGCAGGGCTGTTGCCGTGGTCCTGGTGCATCACCACGGGAATGTCCGGATAGGTCTCAACAGCGGCCAGGATCAGGTGGCGCAGGAAGTTCTCACCGGCATAGGTGCGGGCACCACGGGAGGCCTGCAGGATCACAGGGGAGTCGGTCTCGTAGGCCGCTTCCATGATCGACTGGACCTGCTCCAGGTTGTTCACGTTGAACGCAGGGATGCCGTAGCCGTTTTCGGCGGCGTGGTCGAGCAGGAGCCGAAGCGGAACGAGCGCCATGGTGAAATCCTCGAGGGTGTGTCGTCTTAGACGAATCGCGGCGATATTACCGCGCGTTACGCAGGTTCAGCACGCTATGCGGATGCCTGATCGCAGGCTTGGCGGCTGGCGACGGCCTCCTGAAGGCCAGGAACCATGGGTGTTCCGTGGCGGATCGAGTCCTCCCACCAGCTCTGAATCCTTGCGACAGGAGCGATTCGACCATCACTCCACGTGGTGGCGAACGCCAGATCATCGTCCGGTTGCAGGCTGCGGGGTGTTTCGCCGCTGCGGGCGTGCCACAAGGCGAAGCCATGCACGTAATCCTTCTGATTCGCGCTCCCCAGCACCAGGCTCCCCTCTGAGCCATAGACCTCCAGCCAGCAGCCGCGCCCGTTGCGCGCGACGGAACTGAGGGCGATCTGGGCAGGAATCGAGCTTGCGGGATTGCCCTGCCAGCTCAGGGAGGTTTGCAGCAGGGCGACATCCTCCGCATCCACAGGAGACATGCCGCCTGTGCTGTTCGGACGCTCGCGGATCGAGATGCTGTTCAGGCTCTGGACGGGACCCACCGATCCGATCAACCACCCCAGCATGTCGAAGGCATGGGTTCCCAGGGCACCAATCACACCCCCACCAGAGGCTTTTTCGGAATACCAGTTCCAACCCCGCTGGGCATCGGCGCGGCTGCTCATCAACCAGTCCAGCTTCACCAGCCAGGGCTCACCGATGGCGCCAGCGTCCAGCAAACGCTGGGCTTGCATGAACAGCGGCACGGCCCTGTACTCGTAATCCACCGCCACAGACAGCTGACGACTGATCGCCAGGCGTTGCAAGTCCTGCGCTTGGGCCACGCAGAGGGTGACGGGTTTTTCCAGCAGCAGATGTTTGCCTGCCTTGAGCGCCCGCTCAGCTAAGTCGAAGCGGGGGGCCGGTGGAGTGGCGATGATCACTGCATCGACAGCAGGATCCGCCAGCAGGGCGTCCCAGTCGTCATAGCCCTTGAGTCCGTGGGTCTGGCAGGCCTGATCCAGACGCTCACGTCGTGGGTGCCAGAGAGCCACCGTTTGAAACCCTGGGTTGGTCGCCAGGGCCGGAAGGTGCACAGCCTCGCCGAATCCGAGGCCGGCGACCGCGACACCGATGGGTGATGAAGGCATGCGTTAGCTCGGCAGGGGTTCACTGCAGACCGCGTTGATGACCGAGTCGATCAGGTCATCATTCCCAGCGGGCTGCCATTCAGCGCGAAACTTGGGGATGCCGTTCACTTGTTTGTCGCGATACAGCGCCTGGCCGCAGTCGAGTTGCATCACATAAAGCGACCCATTGGGCTGCTCGCCGTCGGCATTGGCGGCAGGTGTGAACCGACTCAGCACCGTGCGCATCCCCTGGCGGTCTTCACGGATGCTGCCGCGGTCCCACCACTGCTGACCTGCGTCAGTCGATGGCACTTCAATCCATTCCACGGGACCGGCCACGGCGGCTGGTCCAGCCCCGACCAGGATCAGGATGCCCAGGACGAGGGCGGCAAGACGACGAATCATCGGCCGCTCAGTTCGAGGGGACGACTGCCGTGAAGACGCAGCAGCGTGGCCAGGGTGCTGCGCAGCTGGGTTCGAGGAACAATGGTGTCCACGAATCCATGATCCTGGAGATATTCAGCGGTCTGGAAGTTATCCGGCAATTTTTCACGCAGGGTCTGCTCGATCACCCGCCGCCCGGCGAATCCGATCAACGCCTTCGGTTCGGCCAGGATCAGGTCTCCCAGCATGGCGAAGCTCGCCGTGACACCGCCTGTGGTGGGATGCGTGAGCAGGGGCATGTAGAGCAGCTCTGCTTCCCGGTGACGCTCGAGGGCCCCGGAGATTTTGGCCATCTGCATGAGGCTGAGCATGCCCTCCTGCATCCGAGCGCCACCGGAGGCACACACCACCAGCAAAGGAAGTTTGTCTGCGGTGGCCCGTTCGATCAGTCGGGTGATTTTCTCGCCCACCACCGATCCCATCGACCCCCCCATGAAGCGGAAATCCATTACGGCCAGAGCCATGGCCAGCCCTTCGACCCGACAGAACCCTGTGATGACGCCGTCCTTGAGTCCCGTGGCGGCTTGGCTTTCCTTGAGCCTGTCGGCATAGGCCCGTCGATCCTTGAATCCCAAGGGATCGGTCGGCGATAGGGCATCGTCGAAGCTCTGAAAACTGCCGGGGTCGGCGATCACCGCAATGCGTTCATCGCTGTTGATGCGGTTGTGGTGGCCGCAGTTTGCACAGACGCTGGCATTGGCCTTCAGATCTTTGAGGTAAACGACCTGGGCGCAATCAGGGCATTTGCTCCAAAGACCATCTCCCTCGTCAGGTTCCTGGTTGACCTTGACGGTGGACTGTCCTTTACGGCGATCAGCGAACCAGTCGAAGAGAGACAGCGCTCTTAGCTCCTAAGCAACGACGAAGAAATCAGACTGGACGATGCGACGGAGATTGCAGTCGTTCCACGGAGCGAGACCACGGAGTGATGCTGTTCAGACGCGATCAATCTGACGCTTGAATCCAGCCATCGTAAGTGCAGAGACCGGTCGTGATATCCAGGACCTGGATCGTGTTGCTCTGTCAGCGCAGGGGATCGACGATGGACGCGGTTGAGGCGCCGAACACAAGCCCGATGATCCACGATCCGTGCGTTGCGTCGGCCATCAGGTCCAATCCAAGCCGAACCTCGAGCGACGTCTGATCCAAGCGCGGTGGTGTGGCTGACATCCAGATCCAGCGGAAGTATCAACATGCCTGCTCGCAAGGCCGTTGCAGAGGGATCAGAGGATGGGTTGTGGAAAAACTACCGCTTCATGCAGTCTTTCCACAGCAAGGTGGAAAGTCTCGGCTGTGACGATCGCGTGTGTGGAGTATTTCCATGATTTTGGCTTTTCAATCTGTACTCAACGGTGTCCAGAAGGAATACATTGCAACCATATGGCTGGGTGATGGGGATCATCTAGCCCAATGAAGCCGGTCCATCCGGCTTTTTTTATGCCTCGGTGTGGTCAGGTCCGCCGTGGTGCCCATTCCCCTGTCCAGCCGTGTTGCCGTCAGAGCAGGTGACCGGTGAGTTGGAGCCACTGGTCCCACCACCAGCTGGGTCCTTGGAGCCAGACCAGCCAGATCCCGATTGCAATGAAGGGCCCGAAGGCAAAGGGTTGTCGGGGACCAAGCCGGCCACTGAGACGTCCTGCGCTTCCCACGACAGCACCGCTGAGGACGGCCAGACCAAGGGCCACGCCGAGCCCGGCGCTGCCAAGCCAGGCGCCACCGAGTGCGGCGAGCTTGGCGTCTCCGAGGCCAAGGGCCGGCTGGCCAAGAATCCGCTCGCCGATGGCGCTGATTACTTCCAGGACCAGCAGTCCGAGCACGGCTGCGATCAAATGGTGCGACAGCAGGCTGAGGCCGCCGCTGCAGCTGATCAAGAGTCCAAGCACCAGCCCCCAACGGCAGAGGGGTTCAGGAAGCCAGAGATGGTCAAGGTCAATCAGGGTGAGGGGCACCAGCAGCCCGATGAGGGGAAATCCGGCCCACGGCAGCCATGACGCCGGAACACCGCCTCCGCCAGCAGCGCCACCCAGCAGCGCCGAAAGCCACAGCAGGCTGGTGAGTGCTTCCACCGCCGGGTAGCGCCAGCTCACGGTTCCACCGCAATCCCTGCATCGGCCGCCCAACACCAGCCAGCTCAGAATCGGGATGTTGTCGTGCCAACGGATGCCATGGCCGCACCGCGGGCAGTGGCTGCCGGGATGCACCACGGATTCTCCCCTTGGTAGGCGCCAGACCACCACATTGGTGAAGCTGCCGATGCAAGCGCCCAGACAGACGACCCAAGCGACGACGAGACCGCTCATCCCCAACCGCTGCGATTACGAGCCTGCCGCCCTTTGCTGGTGCGACCGCGAATCAACTCCAGGCCAACAAACTCTTCATCCGGTAGCAAAACCGGTGCCTCCAGCACGACCCGACCTTCCTGCTGACGGAGTGCAACGACGACACCGATCGGTTCGATGCTGCCAGGGGTGTCGGACAAGTACTGAAAGTAGGTGCGGCGAGCGATGCGAATCAGTGAACGGCTATCGACCCGGTCCCATCGAGGTGCCTGCGGCGAGCCCGCTGCCCCATGAATTTCGAAGGAGGGCGACGACAACGAAATGGGCCCACCTGATGAATCAGATGAGCCCAGTGTAGAGATGAATCTGTAGGGAGTTCCCGTTCAATTCATCGTTTTCTTCTCTTCAATCATCCGGTGGATGATCGGAGTGAGGATCAGTTCCATGGCGAAGCCCATCTTGCCGCCGTTCACCACGATGCTGGTCGGGCTGGACATGAACGAATCATTGATCATGTTCAGCAGGTAGCTGAAATCGATGCCCCACTTCTCGCGTGCTCCCTTGCGGAAGTGAATGATCACGAAACTTTCATCGGGCGTCGGGATGTTCCGGCAGATGAAGGGGTTGGAGGTGTCAACCGTCGGAACCCGCTGGAAGTTGATGTCGGTCTGGCTGAACTGCGGGCAGATGTGATTGATGTAATCGGGCATCCGGCGCAGGATCGTGTCGACGATCGCTTCGGCGGAGTAGCCACGCTCCGCGTTGTCGCGGTGGATTTTCTGGATCCATTCCAGGTTGGTGATCGGGACCACACCGACGAGGAGGTCAGCCAGGCCAGCCACGTCGTAGCCCTCACCCTTCACACCACCATGGAGGCCTTCGTAGAAAAGGACGTCGGTGCCAGCTGGGATGTCTTCCCAGGGGGTGAATTGACCAGGCTCCAGGTTCACACCGAGGCGAGCGTTGTGCTCAGCCGCTTCTTCGGTGCTGTGCAGGTAGTAACGCTTCTTGCCGGAGCCGGTTTCCCCGTAGGTGCGGAACAGCTCTTCCAGCTTGTCGAAGAGGTTGGCTTCGGGGCCGAAGTGAGAAAAATTCTTGCCAGCGGCCAGGGCATCAGCCATGGCTTGCTTCATCGGCATCCGCTCATAGCGGTGGTAGCTGTCGCCTTCCACCACGGCAGGAGTGATGCCTTCCCGAGCGAAGATGTGCTCGAAGGCGCGCTTGACGGTGCTGGTTCCGGCTCCGGAGGACCCTGTAACAGCAACTACCGGGTGACGCTTCGACATCGACGCAGGGACAACAGGCCCGGCGATCTTGCCAGATCGGGGCCCGAAAGTCCCAATGTCCTGCTCAGAGAGCCTTGAGCAATTCGTTGCCCATGGCCTGACAACCCAGTTGAGTGCAGCCTTCTGACATCAGATCACCAGTCCGGAAACCGGCTGCCAGAACCTTGTCTACGGCCTGTTCAAGGGCGTCGGCTGCGTCGGCCTGTTTCAGGCCAATTCGCAGCATCATGGCTGCGGACAACACCATGGCCATCGGATTGGCCTTGTCCTGCCCGGCGATGTCAGGAGCGGATCCGTGCACCGGTTCGAACAAGCCTGGGCCGTCGCTACCGAGGGAGGCCGAAGGCAGCATTCCGATTGAGCCCGTCAGCATGGCGGCCTCGTCGCTGAGGATGTCGCCGAAGAGGTTGCCGGTGAGCAGCACGTCGAACTGCTTGGGATCGCGCACCAGTTGCATGGCGGCGTTATCGACGTACATGTGGCTCACGGCGACTTCGCTGTAGCTCGGAGCCATGGCATCAACCCGGTCACGCCAGAGCTGGCTCACGTCGAGCACATTGGCTTTGTCCACCGAGCAGAGCTGTCCTCGACGTTCCTGGGCGAGGTCAAAAGCCACCTGCGCGATGCGATCCACCTCGGATGCGGAGTAGGTCATCGTGTTGAACCCGCGCTCGTCGCCATCGGCCTCGATGCGCCCTTTGGGTTGTCCGAAATAGATCCCGCCGGTGAGTTCACGAACCACCATCAGATCAACACCGTCGATCACCTCGGGCTTGAGGCTGCTGGCTCCAATCAAGGCTGGGACGATCTTGACCGGCCGCAGGTTGGCGAACAGTTGCATGCCGGAGCGCAATCCGAGCAACCCGGTCTCCGGGCGTTTCTCCCGCGGCAGTGTGTCGAAGCGGGGGCTGCCGATGGCCGCTAGAAGCACAGCGTCAGCCGCTTTGCAGGCCTCCAGCGTGCTGGCTGGCAGGGGCTCACCGGTGGCATCAATCGCGCTCCCACCGATCGGCTGCTCGTCAAAGCTCAGGCTGAAGCCATGGCGTTGGCTCACGGCCTCCAGCAGTGTTTTGGCCACCGCTGTGATCTCGGGGCCGATGCCATCACCGGGGAGAAGAACAACGCGGTGCTGAGCCATGACAACCGGAGACGGCAGGACAGCAGCTGAGGTTACTGAGAGGTCTCCCGGGTGAGCTCACGCAGGGCTTTCGCCATCTCCGGCAATTTGTTGAAGGTGGCGGAACAGCGCAGCCAGAGTCGGTTGGGAATGGCCGGGAAACCGCTCATCACGGCTCCGGCGTCGACATCGCTATGGATCCCGCTCTTCGAGCTGGCCATGGCGCGATCACCGATCACGACGCGATTGCCCACGCCGACCTGTCCGCCAAGGATCACGCCATGGCCCAGCCGGGCTCCACCGGCGATGCCGACCTGGGCGGCGAGGGCACACCCGCGGCCTGTGCTGACGCCATGGCCGATCTGAACGAGGTTGTCAATCTTGGTGCCGGCTCCGATGCGTGTTTCACCGACGGAGGGGCGGTCCACGGTGGTGCCGCTGCCGATCTCAACAGCGTCTTCCAACACCACCTGACCGGTTTGCGGCATCTTGCGCCAGCCCTTTGCCGTGGGCACGAAGCCGAACCCCTCCGACCCCACCACCGCATTGGAATTGATCACACATCGGTCCCCCAGTCGGCTGCCGGGGTGCAGCACGGCATTGGCGTGCAGTTCGCAGTGGTCGCCAACGATCACATCGTCGTAAATCACGACTCCCGGGTGAAGGATGCACTGGGCACCGATCCGGCTGTTGGCGCCGATGCACACCCGCGGCCCCACCGACGTGCCCGGTCCCACGACGGCCTGATCGTCGAGCACCGCGGTGGGATGGATCTCCGCCAGTGGCCGGCTTCGGGGATAGAGCTGGTCGAGGGCTTCCGCGAAGGCCAGGCGTGGGTTGGCGAACACGGCAAAAGCGATCTGGCGATCGCGCGCCAGATCAATCAGATCCTGTTGATCGGGCAGAAGAATGGCGCCGACGTTGCTGTCGCTCAGAACGTTGGTCAGGGCATTGCCCTTTTCAAGAAAACTGAGTTGATCCGCTTGGGCCTGCTCGAGGGAGGCGGCACCGCTGAGACTGGGATCGGCACACAGTTCGTGGTGTTGCAGAGCTGCGTCTCCGCTCTGCAGGAGCTTGACCAGGGTGCTGAAGCGCATGGCGGGGCAGAGCGGCGGCCGGATCGTAGTCAGCTGAGATGACGGTCGCTGAGAACGAGTACATCCCGGTGCACGATCACCGGAGAATCGCCATCGTGCGACGGGTTGTTGAGGGCATCACGCAGGCTGGTGCTGTCACGACTGCAAAGGCCGCGGCCAATGTCCCGGCCATCGGGTCCGACGAGGCGGACCGCCTGGTTGGCATCGAACGAGCCCTCCACCCGTTGAACACCCACCAGGAGCAACGATGCCCCTTTGTGCTCCAGGGCTCGACAGGCCCCAGCATCGAGGTGGAGGCTCCCTTCCGGTTGAAGCACGTGGGCCAACCAGCTGCGGCGATTGCCCAGGGGCTGGGCATTGGGATGGAACACCGTTCCTCCCCGGCCTCCGCTGAGTAACGCTTCGAGCCGATGCGGATCGCGCCCATCGGCGAGATGGACCGTGATGCCACTGGCGGTGGCGATGCGCGCGGCGGCGAGCTTGGTTGTCATTCCGCCGGTTCCCCAGCGGCCACCGTCTCCTGCACCGGCTTCGAGTGATTGCAATTCACGGCTGCTGCGCACATCTGAGATGGGTTGCGCGTCCGCATGGGTTCTGGGGTCAGCGGAGTAGAGCCGATCGACATCGGTGAGCAAGATCAGCTGCTCGGCTCCGACTGCTGCAGCGACCAGGGCAGAGAGGGTGTCGTTATCCCCGAAGCGCAGCTCTGCCGGCGACAGAGCATCGTTTTCGTTGACGATCGGAAGCACGCCCCAATCGAGCAACTGAATCAGGGTGTTGGATGCGTTGTGGTACCGCCGTCGTTCTGCCAAATCGGAGCGGGTCAGCAGGACCTGAGCGACCGCACGGTCGTGCCGAGCCATGGCCCGCTGGTACAGCGCCATCAGATGGCTCTGGCCGATGGCGGCCGCCGCCTGCAGGGCCACGACGGACTCGGGCCGCTGGCTGCGGCCGAGGCTCTGGCAGCCAAGACCGACGGCGCCACTGGTGACCAGCACCACCCGATCGCCTCGGGCGTAGGCGGACGCGATGCTCGTGGCATAGCCCTCGATGACGCTGGCCGTCGTCCGCTCGGTATCGCCGCGGAGCAGGCTGGTCCCCAGCTTGATCACCCAGAGCGTCATGCGCTCGGAGCTCCCATCAACCGAGCCAGATGGCACTCCAGCCGCTGCACCGTGTCATGGGAACAGGCGGAGCCGTCCTCCCGTATCGGTCGAACCAGAACGGTGTACAGCCCAAGCCGATTGCCGACCAGTACATCGGTAAACAGGCGGTCTCCGACCATCGCGATTTGTTCAGGTGGAAGGTTCAGGTCCTGAATCACGCGTCGCAGAGCGCCACGTCTCGGCTTGCCAGCCCCACTGGTGAAGCCAAGATCCAGCTGTTCAGCCACCGCTGCGATGCGCGTTCTCGATGGGTTGTTGCTGAACAGATAGAGCTGCATGCGTCGTTGGGCATCGTCCAGCCAGGTGCGCACGCTGTTGGGCAGTCGCACGTCCCGGCCCGGGAGCAAGGTCCGGTCGACATCCAGAACGGCCGCCCGAATATTTCGGGCCGTGAGATGGGGCAGCGGTAAGTGGGCAATGGTGAGCCCCGGTGCCCAATCAGGCTGCAGCGGATGCTTGGCGTTCATTCCCCCGGATCACGTTCATCGAGTTCTGCTTCGATCCGTGGCTGGATGCGATCGAAGTCCTCCCCTTCCACCAGTTCGGCTTGCCCATCGACCATCCGGGCCACGATGAAGAACGGATCCAGCGGGATGTACAGCCCGTATTCCTCTCCATCGGCCATGAAGCTCACCAGGAGCTCATAGGTTTCCGACTCATCGTCGATCTCGTCATCGTCATCCTCGAGTTCGTCAGGATCCGGCTCTTCGAGCTCTCCACTCACCGTGAGCGTCACAGCGGAACGAACCAGGGTGAGGTCATGCTCCTGGAGCACGACATCGGCCACCGACAGGATCGGTTCGCTGCTGGTGATTGTTGTAATCGGTTCCGGATCTCCCTCGTCCTTGAGTCGAAACAGCGACACCGGGGTATCCACTGGCGTCAGCAGGGCGTAGTCCTGACCATCGAGGGGAATCAGCTGCTCAAGGAAACAGAGCAGATCCTGCCCTTCGCTTCCGCGAACCAGGACTGTTGGCACATCACCACTTCCGCTCGGCCCTGGATCGCGCATCGTTTTTGCTCGACGAGATGCTGGTCCAAGGATCATGCATGGCCGTCGGACGCGCTCGTCTCGGCAGGGCTGTTGTGGACCGGTTTGAGATCCGGTCCATCCTGCAGCCATTGTTCCAGCAGCAAGGCGGCTGCAGCGCTGTCCAATCGACCGCTGCGATCGCCCGCCAGCCCATGGCGTTCGGCTGCGGCCCAGCTGCTGCTGTGCTCGTTGACCCAGGCGATCGGAAGGTCCAGGGCGCGTGCCAAGCGGCTCCCATAGCGCTGGCAATGGGCGGCCTGGGCCGTGGGCTCACCGTTGTCGTCCAGAGGCATGCCGACCACCAGCCCGACCACGGCTCGGGTTCGGCAGAGCTCCTGCAAGATCGGCAGATCCGCCTCGAAGCGTCCACGTTGCAGCGCTGGCAGTGGGCGGACGGTGATGCCGAGGGCATCGCATCCAGCCAGGCCAATGCGGCGACGGCCGACATCAAGACTGAGAACAGAGCAGGGTGTCGGCGCTCGGCCCATGTCAGCGTCGACCCAGGCTCGGCGTGGGCATGGGGGTTTGTTGCGGCCTGAGCCGACCGAACATGTCCTCGATGGGTCGACTGAGGCCGATCTGTCGGGTTGTGGACTGGCGCCGCCACATGTTGCGGCCCATCAGCAGGAGCTCATCGCCCTGGCTCCAACCCTCCTGGGTCAGCACGGCATCAAGCTCTGGATCGTCCAGGCTTGTGATCAAACCGTCCGGTCGGTTGCCTTGCAGGAGGTTGCGAAGGATCACCGGCAGAGCTGTGTTGAGCCGTGCATCCCAGGCGACATCCCGCAGCAGCTCCAGCAAGCGTTGCTGCGGGCTGCTCTGGGTGCGCACAAGCCCGGCCAGCACACTGTCGCCCGCCATCAACACCCCACAGCCGGGACCGCTCCGATCGAGCAGGTCCAGCCAGTGGCGGTCTGTGATCTGACGAAGATGACTGAAGCTGCCGCCCTGCTCAATCGGCCAGAGCAGCCGCGCGGTGCGGCGATTGATTGGTTGCCAATGCAGGTCAACACCCAAGGGGATGGTGGCGCCATCTGCTGCTGTGCTTAGAGGCGGAGTCCAGAGTTGATAAGCACGCAGGGGTTGGAAGCCGAGCTCCCTGAGCTGAGCCACCGCGTGACGATCGGCCGCTGGACAGCGAGCGACCCAGCTGCAGACATGGGGACTGCCCAATTGGAGGCCCTGCTGCAGCAGGGCCCGTTCGATGGATGCCGTGCTGTGACTGGCACTGGCATTCAACGGATGGGGCCGATCCAGACTCCAACAGGTGCCCCGTCGGTTGTAGGGACGGACGATCACGGCCGAGACCGGTTCTTGGTGATCCAGAGCCACCAGACAGCGCGGTGAGCGGGAGGGCAGCAGATCTGGGAAGCGTTGCTCCAGCTGCGCGATCCAGTCACCGATCAGGGAGGCCTGGAGCCCGAGCAGCTCGGTCGAGGCCACCCGGCTGTCGAGTTTGGTCAGGTGCTGGGGTTTGAGCGGCTCAATCCGTAGCCCTTCCAGGAGGTTTTCAGCCATCGCCGCTGATCCTCACTGCACGACAACCAATCTATCGCCTATTGGCTGATTGGACGGACCAGCACGAGGGGGGTGCGCTCGTTGGCATTGCCGGCGGGGTTGGGACGCAGGGCACGGTGGAGCAGCTCGTCATCGCAGCCTCGGCTGGAGGCCAGCACCTTGACGCGACCGAGATCGTTGACGTCCACGATGGCCACCTCCACCCCCAGGGCATCGGCCGCACGCTGGCAGAGCTCGCCGGGTTGGTTGGGACCCAGCACAATGGTCTGGTCGTAGGGAGGCGTGGTGCCGGTGATGTCGTCGATCAGGCGGGCTTGCTCACCGGCAAGGCGATAGAACCCCCCTTTGATGCCGATCAGCTTCAGGGCAAAGCCCCCCAACCAGGCGCAAACAATCCGGGTGGGCCCCACCAGGTCGATCAACGTCTGCATCCCGCAAGCGGTGGCCAGGCTGCTGGTGGGATGAAACACCCTGCAGGCCAGCCGAGCCACCAGTCCTGGCTGCACTTCACTGGGGTGTCGGTAGCGGTTCTGAATCACGGCGACCGGTGTTTCGCCGATCGTCAGCACATCACCGGGTTGCACCAGCTGACCGGCGTAGGTGCGCATCACGTCGATGGGATCGTCCAGGGTCCCGAGCAGATGGGTTTTCAGCGGCAGCACCGCACAGCCGTCCCCTTCGCGGAAGCTCGCCTGGTCTGGGCTAAGGGGAATGGGTTTCGTCAGCGGGACCAGGACACCTTGGCGCCGTTGGAGGCGGCCGAAGGGGCCGTAGTTGACCCAGTCCACATCCACCCAGAGCGTGTCCACCGCTGCACGGGGGTCTTGTCCATGGGCGGCCTCAATCGTGATCTGCACCGCGGCCTCAGTGCTGCAATGTCCTTTGACGATGTAGGCCGGCCAGTAGCCATCGCTGCGTGATGGCTCATCGGGGTGCGCGCTGCGGACCTGGGTGGTCACCGTCAGGCTGGACGGGTCTGCGGAGCCGAGCAGCACGGGCTTCACTGTGAGCTCGGGCACGAAGATCTCCATCCGGCGGTGCGGATTAGAGATCTCCAGGACGCCCTCCACTCGGAGACGAGACCCTTCCGAGCGCACCGTCCAGTCCCGTCCCATCAGCGTCAGAGGGGACGCCGGTCTCAGTCGATGGCGCAGTTCCAGCCAGCCCACGCCGAGACCGAGGGCAAGCGAAGCGAGAGGCAGAACCACGCCGTTTCAAGCAGCAAACTCGCGGAAGCGTAGGCGGATCGCCAGGATCCGACTCAGCCTGGGGTGACTTCGATGTTCACCTCATTGAAACTGCCGCCGGGATCGATCTGACTGAGGTCCGGAGCGGGCAGTCCAGTGGCTGAACTGATGGCCTCGTTGATCGTCTGGAGGGGGACCTGTCCGTCCTGATCGAACACCACACGGCCGTCCGGCCCGATCACGACGACCTGGGGAATCGTGCCGTGCCAGTAGGTCGCGGGATCCGTTGCTGCACCGCTGTTTCGGTTCTGCAAGGGGTCTGTGGACAGGGGCATCAGATCGATCGTCCGCGTCCAGATCCTCTGCAGCTCGGACACCACGGGGGCAAAGCGTTTGCTGACAGCGCTGTCATCGAGGTAATAGACGATGACGGCGGTGCGACCGGCCTCCAGGCTGTCCTCCAGGGTGTTCGCTGGCGGCACCAAGGAGCCGTTGCCGGCATACAAGGCGTAGATGTTGCCGTCGTAGCTATCGGTGTCGCGGATGGCATCGGCAGGACTCACCCACAGCACAACGGCGAGACTGAGCGCGAACAGAATGTGGAGCAGGGAAGCCATCGGGCGGGTGCCGTCGGCGGTCATTATCCGCGTCCGAGATGACGACCCATGCCCTGGGCGATGCCGCGACCGATC
The DNA here is from genome assembly GCA_049619435.1 of Synechococcus sp. Lineage (GTDB taxonomy): Bacteria > Cyanobacteriota > Cyanobacteriia > PCC-6307 > Cyanobiaceae > Parasynechococcus. The sequence goes on along the minus strand of JBMZMY010000017.1, from coordinate 7,761 downwards.
AAGCCGATACCGCGACCGATGACCTGGGTCAGGATCACCACCAGCAGATCACCAAGGCGCTGAATCAAAGCGTGCAGTTGGGGGGCAAGGGCGTCCCGTGTTTCCAGCAGTAAGGCCACTTGCCGTTGCCACCAGCCGAGTTTGCTGAGTTCCTCGTCCCGGGGTTCGAGGCGTTGGATCGGAACGATGCGGCCCGATTGCAGCTGAAACAGGGTCCGTTTGCTTTCGTACAAGTCGATCGGGTGTTGGATCCAGTCCTCCCAGCGGAGCTGAGCATTGAGCTGGTTGCGCAGACGCTCAAGTTCCCGGGTGGAGACCAGCTCCTCCCTCAGCAGGTAGCGCCGCAGTTCCGGCCATTCGCCGCAGAGGTCGAGGAGATCGGATCCGATCAGTTCGGCGGTGCGGATCAACCAGTTGCTCACCAGGGCCTCCAGTTGGAGCAGGGCCCGAGGATCATCCGGGGGAAGCAGTTGTCCGTTGACCAGCACCGGTTGGCCAGCGAGCAACGGGGCCAGCATGGCCGAGGGATTCGGCAGTTCGGCATCGGTGCTGCTGAGATCGGCATGGTCGAGCAGCTCCTGGGCGACGGGAAGCAGTTCACCGGCACGCGGAAGCTGCACATAACTGCCGGCCATGTCGGTGAGGGCCTGCCGTCGTAATTCGCCTTGAAGTTGCCCCCAGGTCTCGTCCGGTTGGGTGTGGTCGGCTGAGGAATCACGCAAGCGATGCAGCACCGCCTCCAATTGCTGCAGCAGAGCCAGCACCAGTTCTCGACGGCGCAAGGGGTTGAGACCATCCAGGGCCAGCAAGCGACCAGTGGCGTTGATCAGGCCGGAGTCCAGGGAGTCGGTGATCCGCTCCTGAATGGCCTCCCAGACGGCCAGAGCATTGCGCTGCCGCAGCGTGATGGCTGTGCTGCCGGGTTGATGCTGGATGGGCGGCGGGGTCGACGGGGTCGCGGTGGTGGGATGCAGGGGGACCGCGTCGGTCAGACCCAGCTGGAGCGGACCCCAGAGCCAGAGCAGTAAGCCATGGGCACTGCGCAATTCCCGCCGCCGTCCCTCCAGAAGCAAGCGGAGCAACGGTTGCTTCGGCGGTGGAATCAGCAGCGCTTCAATCACCTGAAGATCGCAACTGATCTGTTGCAAGCCACTCACCAGAAGCCATTGGCCCAATCCCATGGTGGTGCCGCGGTCGCTGCCGTGGGATGGGCTTGCGCTCAGCCGCACGACCCGACCGCCATCGAGCAGCGTGGTGACGGCATCGTGAAGATCGCTGAGGTCGCTGTTCTGCAGCAGCCCGGCAGCGGGAAGAGCCAGCAAGGCGTCCTGGGAGAGGGCCAGATCGTCCGGCAGCAGAATCAGGAGAGGGGTTGATGGCCAGCGTTCACCCGTCGCTTTGGCTTCGCGATCAATCGCGGCAAGGCTGGAGACCGCATCGATCGACCAGATCAGCAGAGAGGGGCGCCCCTTGAGTTGCTCGGGCTTCAAGGCCACGGCCCAACCGGGTTGCTCGCGGGTCAGCTGCAGGGCGAGTGACTCAGCGAGCAGAGGCGGGGCCTGGAGGAGGATTCGCACCGGTTGTGTGGAGGCCAAGGTGCGGATCTGAGCTTCGTTAGCGCCAAATTAACGAGCTTGCGCCTATTTCTCCAGGGTGGATCGTCCGTTGAGTTGAAGGGTGTACGACTCAATCCTGAAGCCGGTCTGGGCCTCGATTTCATGGAGCAGCTGAGTCGGTAGTTCGATATCGATGTCTCGGATCTCCCCGCTGTCCAAACAGGTCAGATGACTATGTGGATCGCTGCGATAGCCATACAGCCGTCCACTGGCGCGATCGAGGCACTCGATCACTCCGGCCGATTGCAAGGCCTCCAGGTTCTGATAGACGGACGTGTGGCCAATGCTGCGACCACGGGCATTCAGTTTTTCGAAGATGTCGCGGGCGCTGAGGTGGGTCTGATCGGTCCAAAGCAACTCGAGCACCATGCGTCTCTGACGGCTGAGTCGCATGCCCAGATCGCGGCAACGGTCAAACACCCCCTGGAGGCCGCTCACCGTGGACGACGTCTCGGTCTGACTGTCCGAACGCCCAAGCACACAAAGTCCCGCGGTAATCACAGTTTAATGACGTCCGCCAGACCTGTTCAGGCCAGATTGGCGCTCGACATGGTTGGGTCCTGCATCCGTTCTGCACCGATCGCCTGAATGGCCTCGGCGAGGTCGACACGTCCGTCATAGAGGGCTCGCCCGACGATCACGCCGGAGACGCCGAGCGCTTCCAAGGGCAGAAGCGACAGCAGATCCGCCATGCAGCCAATGCCGCCGGAGGCGATCACGGGCACACTGCTGGCCTCAGCCATCTCACGCAAGGCGGTGAGATTCGGGCCGGCCAAGGTGCCGTCGGTGGCGATATCGGTGGTGATGATGGCCGCGATGGCAGTCCTGCTGAAGCGCTTGGCGAGATCAGTGGCCAGAACATCGCTTTGTTCAATCCAGCCGCGGGTGGCGACTTTCCCATCGTTGGCATCGATGCCCACCACCACCTGCCCCGGATAGTGCTGCGCCAACTGGGTCACCAGCTCGGGCTGCTCGATGGCCACCGTTCCGAGAATCACCCGATCGAGCCCGCAGCTGAGCAGCGCGTTCGCCCGCTCCACCGAGCGCACACCACCGCCGAGCTGAACAGGGATGTCGAGGGCTGCGGTGATGGCACGGACCGCGGCATCGTTCACGGGCTCACCGCGCTTGGCACCATCGAGATCCACCAGATGAAGACGGGTGGCCCCTTGGCTCTGCCAGCTCAGGGCCTGAGCGACTGGGTCATCACTGAAGCGTGTGACCTGGTCGTAATCCCCTTGATGTAGCCGTACACAGGCACCGTCGAGCAGGTCGATGGCGGGGATGATCTCCATGGCGGGCAAATGGGGGTGCCCCCATCCTGCTGCTCCGCGCTTCAATACATCCCCAATCTGTGAGCCGCGCCCGTGAAGATCCTGGTGATGGGGGGGACCCGTTTCGTTGGCAAGCCTCTGGTGGCGCGTCTCAAGGCTCAGGGTCATGCGCTGACGTTGCTGACCCGCGGTAAGAACCGTGTTCCCGATGGGGTCGAGCACCTGAAGGGTGATCGCAGCAGCGACGAGGGGCTGGCTTGCCTGAAGGGTCGTGACTTCGACGTGATTGTGGATAGTTCAGGACGCAAGCTGGATGACAGCCGGCGGGTGCTGGCCATGACCGGTGCACCCACCCATCGGTTTGTCTATGTCAGTTCCGCTGGCGTCTATGCGGCTTCGGAGCAATGGCCGTTGACGGAAGAGGCCGTAACCGATCCTCAGAGTCGGCACGCCGGCAAGGCGGAGACCGAAACCTGGCTGCGGGCTGAGGGTGTTCCCTTCACCAGTTTTCGACCGACCTACATCTACGGGCCCGGTAACTACAACCCGATTGAACGTTGGTTCTTCGATCGCATCGTCAACGATCGTCCGATTCCCTTGCCCGGCGATGGCAGCACCATCACCCAGCTGGGTCATGTGGATGATCTGGCCGAGGCGATGGCCCGCTGCATCGATGTGGAGGCCGCGGCCAATCGCATCTACAACTGCTCCGGCCAGCAGGGCGTGACGTTTAAGGGTCTGATTCAGGCTGCCGCCATCGCCTGCGGCAAGGATCCGAATGCCTTGGACCTGCGCAGTTTCGATCCATCCGGGTTGGATCCCAAGGCCCGCAAAGCGTTCCCCCTGCGGCTCAACCACTTCCTGACCGCCATCACCCGGGTTGAACGCGAGCTGGCCTGGCAACCTCGCTTTGATCTGGCGGGCGGCCTGAAGGACAGCTACGACAACGACTACGCGCTGCAACCAACCCAAGACCCCGATTTCAGCGCTGATGCGTCGTTGATCGGGGCCTGAGATACCCGGCAGCAGAGCTCAAGGCCAGCAGCAGCGACGGCCAGAACAGCCACCATCCGATCTGGTTCAGGACGGCATGGCTGATCCAGGTTGCTGGCCAGAGCAACAGCAGCAGGCTGAGGAATTGAAGAATGGTCTTGGCCTTGCCGCTCCATGACGCTGGCGCACCGTCGTCGGCACCGGCGCGCCAGCCGGAGATCAGCAGTTCACGGGCTAGTAATAGCCAGACGGCCCAGAGCGGGAGCCGTTGGGACGCCGCTAACCAGAGCAGGGGGGCAACGATCAGAACCTTGTCGGTCAAGGGATCGAGGCGGGCCCCCCAACTGGTGCCTCCACCGGCCTTGCGGGCCAGCCAGCCGTCGGCCGCATCACTGAGCCCCGCGATCAGCAGCAACCCCCAGGCCAGTGGTTGCCAGCCCGCCTGAAGCGCCAGGATCAGAGGAAGGCCGCACACAGCGCGGCCAATGGTCAGCGCATCGGCGCTGCGGCGAAGGAGACGGGAGTTCAGGGTGGTGGATCAATTGGTTCCACTACAGCAGCACCCAGACGGATGCGGGCCAGCAGAATGCCATCAGATGAGGACGTCTCATGGTTCTGAAGCTGACGGTCGCCGACGTGATGACGCAGCCGGTGCTGAGTGTCCGCGCTGAGACCCTTCTGCAGGATGCGGTCAAGTTGATCAGCGATCACCACATCAGTGGACTCCCCGTGGTGGATGGCGATGGCCTGTTGATCGGTGAGTTGACGGAGCAGGACCTCATGGTGCGGGAGAGCGGCGTGGATGCCGGCCCCTACGTGATGTTGTTGGACAGCATCATCTATCTGAAGAATCCGCTGAGCTGGGACAAACAGGTGCATCAAGTGCTCGGCACCACCGTGGCCGATTTGATGACCAAAGACACCCACAGCTGCCAGCAGTCCCTGCCCCTCCCGAAGGCCGCCTCGCAGTTGCACGACCGCGGGACCCAGCGGTTGTTTGTCGTGGATGAGGCCCGCCGCCCCATTGGTGTGCTCACCCGGGGAGATGTGGTGCGAGCCCTCGCCTCCCAGCAGGGGTTCTGATCAGTTCAGCTGTCGCAGCCCAATCGCGACTGGCTGGATCGCCCGGAATTGCACGTAATCGCCCACCCGCAGGGTGTTGAGCGGATCACCCTCGATCCCAGAGCGAACGTCCAGATTGTGAATGCCACCAAAGGGGCCGCGCAGGCTCAGATCCTGGTCCGAGGTCGAGAGCTTGACCACCTCTGCGGTCCCCGTGGCCATGGCCACCCGGGCCCCTTGGCGAACGGGGCCGAAATCCTCGGACAGGATCACGTCTTCCCGTTGGAAGCTCAGACGATTCAGGCTGCTGGGTTGTAAGTCCACGACCAGACCGTCGAGCAGGTCGATCAGAACCGTGTCCCCCACCTTGACGCCGGCGCTGCGGAGATCTATGCCACTGGTGATCACCATGGTGTGGCCGTAGGGCGTGCGCAGTTCAAGCACCTGATCGGCTGTTTGGAGGCGGGTGATCGTTCCCTCCAGCTTGGTGATTTCAAAGGATTGCAAGAGATCAGCCTGCAGCGATGTGGGCTGCTCCCGCAGGGGGGCCGTCAAGGGCTGCTGTCCCGCAGCACTGCGCACAGCCTGATCGGGACTGACGCGATCGATGCCGATCCCAACCGGCTGAATCAGCCGGAAGTCCACCAGATCCCCTGTCTGCAATGTGGGGAAGAGGTCGTCGCTGGCATCGGTAAGCACATCAAGGTTGTGGATCCCGCCCAGGGGACCCATCAGGCTGATGGAGCGGTCGTTGGCCGACACTTTCAGCACCCGGGCCGTTCCTGATGCCAGTGCCACGCGGGTGCCTTTGCGGATGGGCCCCATGGTGCTGGGCATGATGATGTCTTCGCGGTTGAAACTCAACGCGCTGGTTTCGCTCAGCGAGAGATCCACTACCAAACCGTCGAGCACGGAGACATCCACACCATCTCCGGGCTTGAGATGGAGCGAGCTCATATCAATTCCGACCGTGATGATCTCTTTGTGGCCTTCCGGATCAATCACTTCAATCACCCTCTGCTCAGGCAGCACAACACTCACCAATCCGCGCAGGTGGGTGACTTCAAACCCTGCTAGCTGATCCGGCGTGAATCCGGCCCGCACCGGTGTCTGGATCGCCAGGGCAGACCACAGCGCGATTCCACCAGCGATGACGGCACGGATGGATCCGGAGCAGTTGAACATTGAGGGTGCGGGAGATCAGGTCAACGGACGCTAGCTCCTTTCGAATGAGTCAAAATGCCGTCAGCTGTTGATCGTGTTCGACCATGCGCAATTGCCCGATGTTGGTGGCAACGATGCTGACTGCCGCTGTCTGTGGAGCAATGACAGCCGGTCCTATTCGGGCGGAAACCAGTGTTGAGATCAGCTTGAAAAGTCGCTACCTCACCTTGCTCGACGATGGCAATGTCATCGGCAAATATCCGGTCGCCATCGGAGCACCCGAATCCCCCACGGTTCCTGGTCAGTTCGCTGTGACCAAAATGGATCCTGCCCCCGTCTATCACAAGCAGGGCAAAGTGATCGCTCCCGGTCCTCAAAATCCCGTTGGGGTGCGTTATGTCGCCTACGTTCAGATCGGCACGGGTGAATATGCGATTCATGGCACGGCATGGCCCAACTGGGTGAAGCTGCGCTCCGCCGTCAGCCTGGGCTGCATTCGCATGCTGAATGACGATGTCATCCAGGTGTTCAACAGGATCAAAGTTGGGACCCCGGTCTTGGTGACTGCGAACTGAGGGCGCATCGCATTGCCCCTTGCTTCCCTTGTTTGTTCCTTCACCGCTGTCATTCACACCTTCAACGTCACCATGCTTCGTCTGCTTCTGATCCTGAGTGCCGCCGCTCTCATTCCGACCCTGGCCCTTGCCAATCCAGTCAAGGAAACGGGCGAAAACGACTTTCTTGATCTCGTTGATGGGGAGGGTCACGTGTTGGTGCAGGGTCAAGGTGTTGCTGATGTCAACAACAAGGCACGTGCCCAAGGGCTGCAATTTCCAGCGCTTGGCTATTGGTCTCCTGAAGGTCATTGCTTCGTCAAACCTGCTCCCGGCGATTGCAATGGAGTGTTCAAGCCTTGATCTGAGGGTTTCAACAGGTGATCGGCTGATTCGTCTTGGCCCGGACGGATCAATTTTCACGAATTTGTTGACAGTTATCTGGTTGAGCCGTTAAAAATTAAGTATTCAGTTCTTACACTCCAATGCTCACTGGTGCTGAACTTCTCTCCAAGGTCAAGGATCTTGGCGATGTGTCTAAGTCAGACATTGTCCGTGCCTGTGGTTATGTCTCCACCAAGAAGGACGGTGGTGAGCGCCTGAATTTCACAGCGTTCTATGAGGCTCTTCTCGATGCCAAGGGCGTCAATCTGAGTGGTGGTGGTGCCGGTGTCGGCAAAGGCGGCCGTAAGCTCAGCTACACCGCCAAAGTGCAAGGCAACGGCAACCTTCTGGTGGGTAAGGCCTATACAGCCATGCTCAACCTTGAGCCCGGTGCCGAGTTCGACATCAAGCTCGGCAAGAAGGCCATTCGTCTGATCCCCGTCGGCGGTGTTGAAGAGGATGACGATTGAGCTCGTCAGATTGTCGGGATCACCGCTCCTTTGATTGATCAGGCCGTCGTGAGATCGACGGCTTTTTTATGTCTGTTTTTGATCGGATGTCTGAGCGAAAGGGATTACAGAGACTCGGTCGCTTTGGGCTCCGTGCCCTGCGGATCACCGCAAGCACCGTCTCGATCGTGGAGCTTCTGCGTTCCGACTGGGGTGGCGGTGTCACCGCTGCCCTGGCCTGGTTTGCCTTTGTTCAGGTGGAACG
>JBMZMY010000016.1:0-31212 GCA_049619435.1 Synechococcus sp. | reverse complement strand
GAGCCCACATCTTCATCGGTGTTCAGGTGACGGATCAACAGGACCGCATCGCCCTCGTCGACCAGCTGACAACCCACGGGTTTCCCTGCCTAGACCTCAGCGACGATGAATTCGCCAAGGTTCATCTGCGTCACATGGTGGGGGGGCGGTTACCGGCCTCCGCTCGCACGGCCTGCGCAGGCGAATGCCGTGAACTCCTGTACCGCTTCGAGTTTCCGGAACGTCCCGGTGCCTTGATGAACTTCGTTGATGCACTCCATGCGGGCTGGAGCATCAGCATTTTTCACTACCGAAACCATGGGGCCGATGTGGGGCGGATCGTGGTGGGTGTGCTGGTGCCCGACGGAGAACTCTCGGGGTGGACCCGTTTTCTCGACGAGCTCGGCTACCCCTGCTGGGAAGAAACTGACAACCCCGCCTACAGGCTGTTTCTTTGAGACATCAGCGGTAACTTGAATCTTTCCAGGGGGTTGTGATGTCCAGCCCATCTCTGGCCACCCGGCTGGAAGCGATCCTCTACCTCAAGGGACGGCCGGTCAGCATCGGCGAACTGGCAGACCTATCCCGTGCGAGTCGGGAGGAGGTTGAACAGGCGCTTCTGATCGTCACCACGCGCTATGCGCAGCAAGATTCAGCGCTGGAAATCACGGAAACCAGTGGCCGCTACTGCCTTCAGCTCAAGCAGGGCATGACCGACCTGGTGCAGGACCTGTTGCCGGTGGATCTGTCCACAGCAACGCTGCGAACCTTGGCCACGATTGCCCTGAAAAAACGGATCCTGCAGTCCGACCTGGTGGACCTCCGTGGGTCCGGGGCCTACGACCACATCAAGGAGTTGCTGGCTCAGGAGTTCATCGAACGCCGCCGGCAGAGCGAAGGCCGCTCCTACTGGATCACCTTGTCCGAGAAATTCCACCGCACCTTCTCGGTGCTCCCGGATCTGGCTACGCCCGAATCCAAGCAGCCTGCATAAACTTCCAAGAAGCTTCCTGCAACGATCCTTGGAAACAGCAGTTCTCACCAGTGGAGTCGCCTACGTCCTTGGAGTTCTCGCCTGGGCGGTGAATGTCTACCTGTTTGTTCTGTTCGGACGAGTCCTGCTGAGCTGGTTCCCGAACGTGGATCTCTCCAATCCGATTCTCAGCGGAGTGGTGTCGATTACCGATCCATATCTGAACATGTTCCGCGGTGTGATTCCTCCGATTGGTGGACTGGACCTTTCGGCGATCCTGGCTTTCTTTGCCCTGAACATCCTGCGCGGACTGCTGCTCCAATCCAGCTCTCAATTCATGGGTCTATCCCTGGGAGTCTGAGCACAACGTCAGCTGATTCCCTGTTCCAGGGGGAGTAAATCGTCGTCGTCAAGCGCTCGTGTCCTCACCGGAGCTGTGAAACCACGGGCCTTGGCGTTGCGCACTTCAAAGGGCCCGGGAGTGCCTGCCGGTATGGCTAAGCGCAGTGCAAAGGCTTGAACACCGGGATCAACGTCACCAATTGACCCCACTCGAGTGCGGTTCTGCAACACCGGCTCACCGCTGGCATCGAGAATCCGGGCATAAACGTCTGTATCCACCACGGTTCGTCGACCGGCGTTGGTCACTTCACCCATCAGCACGTAACAGCTGGCTCCCATCGGTCGCTTGAAATCCGGCTGGCTTCCGGGGTCGTCACTGCCACAGGGCTGCAGCACCACGTCCGACAGGGCCAGGTCGAGCGCATCGACGGAGGCTTGTCCGCACAGCAGCAGAACCAACAGCGTGCAGAGAACGAGGAGTCGACGCAGCATGGGCATGGCGATCAAGCAAGACGATTAACGGTGATCGCCACTACCGGCAATCTGTCCACGGGAGGCGCGGCTGGCGAGTTTGTCGAGGTTGGCGGCTGCCACCTGGTCGAGGTCATAACCAAGCTCTAACGCCAGCTGAGCGACGTACCAGAGCACGTCACCAAGCTCGAGTTTGATCGCTTCGCGGGTCTCGGCGTCAAACACACCATCACCATCCCGCAACACCTTCTTGACCTTATCGGCCACTTCCCCGGCCTCTCCAGTGAGTCCAAGGGTGGGATAAATCGGATTGCGGCCGATGTCCGGATAGGCGGCCGTTTTTCTGGCAGCTTCCTGATAGGCATTGAGCTCCATGGCGATTCAGCTCGTGCTGGTGATGCTGTGAAAACGCCTGGATGGTAGTTTCCGCAAGGTTTTTTTGGCCCCGATATGGCCCTGTTCGATCTGAACCGACGGACCAAGATCGTGGCCACCATCGGCCCCGCCACAGAGAGTCCTGAGCGGATCAAAGAGCTTGTTGTTGCCGGAGCGACGACCTTCCGCCTGAACTTCTCCCATGGCGATCACAGCGAGCACGCCAGCCGTATCGCCACCATTCGCAAGGTGTCGGAAGACATGGGCCGCCATATCGGCATCCTCCAGGACCTGCAGGGGCCAAAGATCCGACTCGGTCGCTTTGCCGACGGTCCAATCACCCTGGCCAACGGAGAGTCCTTCGCTCTCACGTCCCGTGACGTGAGCTGTTCGCAGACCATTGCCACGGTCACCTACGACAAGCTGGCCGACGAAGTCACCGCTGGCAGCCGAATCCTTCTCGATGACGGACGCGTCGAAATGAAGGTGGAATCGGTCGACAAAGCGCAACAGACCCTGCACTGCAGCGTCACCGTCGGTGGTGTGCTGTCCAACAACAAGGGGGTCAATTTCCCCGACGTCCAGCTCTCGGTGCGTGCACTGACCGATAAGGACAAAACCGATCTGGCCTTCGGACTCAGCCAAGGCGTCGATTGGGTCGCCCTGAGCTTCGTGCGCAACCCCTCTGACATGGAGGAAATTCGTGCGCTGATTCGTAGCCATGGCCACACCACCCCTGTGGTGGCCAAGATCGAGAAATTCGAGGCGATCGATCAGATCGACGCCATCCTTCCGCTCTGCGATGGCGTCATGGTCGCCCGTGGTGACCTTGGCGTGGAAATGCCAGCCGAGGAAGTTCCTCTGCTGCAAAAGGAACTGATTCAGAAGGCCAACAGTCTGGGCATCCCGATCATCACGGCCACCCAGATGCTGGATTCAATGGCCTCAAGCCCCCGTCCCACCCGCGCCGAGGTGAGTGATGTGGCCAATGCCATTCTCGATGGCACCGACGCCGTGATGCTCTCCAATGAAACGGCCGTAGGAGATTTCCCGGTGGAAGCCGTCGAAACCATGGCCACCATCGCCCGACGCATTGAAAAGGATTATCCGCAGCGCAAGATCGACAGCCATCTGCCCTGCACGATTCCCAACGCTCTCAGCGGTGCGGTCAGCACCATCGCCAGTCAACTGAATGCGGCAGCCATCCTGCCGTTGACCAAAAGCGGAGCGACGGCGCACAACGTCAGTAAATTCCGGCCGGCAGCCCCCATCCTGGCCATCACTCCGGAAGAATCCGTGGCCTGCAAACTGCAATTGGTTTGGGGTGTGACCCCTCTGGTGGTTGCTCAGAAAACCACCACCACAGAGACCTTTGCCGCCGCGATGGAAACGGCGAAGTCTCTCAATCTGCTGAAGCAGGGCGACCTGGTGGTTCAGACCGCAGGAACCCATTCAGGCGTCTCCGGCTCCACCGATCTGGTGAAAGTTGGCATCGTGGATGCCCCAACCGATCCACTGATCTAAACGCTTTGATCTCCTCCGTTCTGGTGTCGGCATGAGCGGTCGTCTCCCCGCGATGGAAACAGTGCGCATGGCACTGACCACCTTGCGGGGCAATCGCCTGCGCAGCTTGCTCACGATGCTCGGGATCGTGATTGGCAATGCTTCGGTGATCACGCTGGTGGGTGTGGGCCGTGGGGCACAGGGACTGGCCGAGGAACAACTCAGCAACCTCGGCGCCAACGTGCTCTTCGTGGTTCCTGGCAACAACGACACCAGACGCCGCGGAGTGGCATTCCCGAAGACGTTGGTTCTCGAGGATTCCGAGGCCATCGCCGATCAAGTCCCCAGCGTCAAGCGGGTGGCACCGCAGATCAGCAGCAGCCAGGTGGTCCAAGCCGGTGCACGCTCGGCGAGCAGCTCGATCTCAGGAATCACACCTGATTTCCTGCCGGTGCGCAGCTTCGAGATCGCCCAAGGCCGTTTCATCAGTCAAAGCGATCTGGATGCAGGTCGCAGCGTGGTGGTGATCGGTCCCGATCTGAGGACCAAACTGTTCCCGACGGGGAACCCCATCGGAGAACGGCTGCGGATCCGCGATCAAGCCTTCGAGGTCATCGGGGTGATGGCGCCGAAAGGAGCTGTTTTCGGCAGCAACCAGGACGAAAACGCCTACATCCCGCTGACGACCATGGTGACCCGGCTCACCGGCCGCGATCCCACCTACGGCATCAGCTTGAGCTTCATCAGCGTGGAAGCACGGGATCAAAACAGCACCGGTGCAGCAAAGTTCCAGATCACCAATCTGCTCAGGCAGCGCCACAACATCCTTCGGGATGACGATTTCGCCGTTCGATCCCAGAAAGATGCCCTCAGCATTGTGGGCAGCATCACCGGAGGGCTCACGTTGATGCTGGCCGCGATCGGCGGAATCTCTCTGCTCGTGGGGGGGATCGGAATCATGAACATCATGCTGGTGTCCGTGAGCGAGCGAACCCAGGAGATTGGCTTGCGCAAAGCCCTGGGAGCACGCAGTGGCGATGTTCTTCAGCAGTTTCTGGTTGAGTCCCTGGTTCTTTCCAGCCTTGGTGGTGCCATTGGCACCGGCACCGGCCTTGGCACCGTTGCCCTGATCGCTGCGCTGACACCACTCCCGGCAACGATTGGAGCCACAACAGTGTTAGTCACGGTCGGGCTTTCAGGATCGATCGGCTTGTTCTTCGGGGTCGTCCCGGCCCGACGGGCTGCCCACCTTGACCCGATTGTTGCGCTGCGAAGTCTTTAGTTCGTCCTCAGATAAAGGGCTAAGCCCTTTACAATCGTTCATCATCTCTAAGGCTCATGAATCAGCGCTGGCGCCTCATTGCCCTCTGGCTTCTGCCGATCGGGGTGGTTCTGCTGATCGGCTGGCAGTTGGTGAGCAATGGCGGACTCAACGGAGTCGGCAACAACGGTCCGACCGTGGCTCCCCGCAATGCTGCCGTGTCTCGCATGAGCTACGGCCGCTTCCTGGATTACGTGGAAGCTGGTCGTGTCACAGCAGTTGATATCTACGACGGTGGGCGCAATGCCGTTGTAGAAGCTGCAGATCCCGACCTGGACAACAAGGTCCAACGGATCCGGGTTGATCTCCCCGGCTTGGCTCCGGAACTGATCAACACCCTCAAAAAAGAGGGCATCAGCTTCGACATTCATCCGCCCAAAACGGCACCTCCGGCGCTTGGCCTGCTGGGCAACCTTCTCTTCCCGCTGCTGCTGATCGGCGCTCTGATCTTCCTGGCACGTCGCAACAGCGGCATGCCCGGTGGTCCTGGTCAAGCCATGCAGTTCGGCAAGAGCAAAGCCCGTTTCATGATGGAAGCCGAAACCGGCGTGATGTTTGACGACGTCGCTGGTGTGGCCGAGGCCAAGCAGGAACTCGAGGAGGTTGTGACCTTCCTCAAGCAGCCCGAACGCTTCACCTCCGTGGGTGCACAGATCCCTCGGGGTCTGCTGCTGGTGGGTCCTCCAGGCACCGGTAAAACTCTTCTTGCCAAAGCGATTGCCGGAGAAGCCGGCGTTCCGTTCTTCTCGCTTTCAGGCTCTGAATTCGTCGAAATGTTCGTGGGTGTTGGCGCCAGCCGTGTCCGCGACCTGTTCAAGAAAGCCAAAGAAAACAGCCCCTGCCTGATCTTCATTGACGAAATCGATGCCGTCGGTCGTCAGCGTGGTGCTGGCATCGGTGGTGGCAACGATGAGCGTGAGCAGACCCTGAACCAGCTGCTCACCGAGATGGATGGCTTCGAGGGCAACAGTGGAATCATCATCATCGCGGCCACCAACCGGCCTGATGTGCTCGACTCGGCACTGATGCGTCCCGGCCGCTTCGACCGCCAGGTCACCGTTGATGCTCCAGACATCAAAGGTCGCCTCTCAATTCTCGAAGTTCACTGCCGCAACAAGAAACTTGAGGGTGAACTCACCCTCGACAGCATCGCCCGACGCACCCCCGGATTCACCGGTGCTGACCTGGCCAACCTGATGAATGAGGCGGCAATTCTCACCGCTCGCCGCCGCAAGGATGCCATCGGTCTCTCCGAAATCGATGATGCGGTGGATCGGATCATCGCCGGTATGGAGGGACGTCCTCTGACCGATGGCCGAAGCAAGCGTCTGATTGCCTATCACGAGGTGGGTCACGCGCTGATCGGAACCCTGGTGAAGGATCACGATCCTGTTCAAAAGGTCACCCTGATCCCCCGCGGTCAGGCTCAAGGTCTGACCTGGTTCTCCCCCGATGAGGAGCAGACCCTGGTCACGCGTGCTCAGTTGAAAGCTCGGATCATGGGTGCCCTGGGCGGCCGAGCCGCTGAAGATGTGGTCTTCGGTTACCAGGAGGTCACGACTGGTGCCGGTGGTGACATCCAGCAGGTGGCGTCGATGGCACGTCAAATGGTCACTCGCCTGGGCATGAGTGATCTGGGTCCAGTGGCTCTCGAAGGCGGTGGTCAGGAAGTGTTCCTTGGCCGTGACCTGATGACCCGGAGCGACGTTTCCGATTCGATCTCCAAGCAGATTGATGAGCAGGTTCGGGCCATGGTCAAGCGCTGCTACAGCGAAACCGTTGAGATTGTTGCCGCCAACCGTGAGGCGATGGATCGTTTGGTCGAACTGCTGATCGAGAAAGAAACCATGGATGGTGACGAGTTCAAGGCTGTCGTTGCCGAATTCACCAAAGTTCCCGAAAAGGACCGCACAACTCCGGTTCTCAACTGAGTAAAAACAGGTCAAAAAAAATCCCCCCTTAGCTGTTCGCTAAAGGGGGGATTTTTTTGATCAATATTTTGAACGTGTTGATTTACGGCGTCGACATCGCTCAGAGCAATACACGACCTCGTCCCAACAATTCCTCCAAGCCTTACGCCACTGAAAGGGACGCTCGCAAACCGGACAGATTTTGGTGGGACGATCGGATTTCAACGGTCTGACGTCAAGACACAGAGTGAACAGGACGCTTATCGATCACGGAATCAATCAGGCCGTAGCTGACCGCCTCCGATGGAGACATAAAAAAGTCACGATCAGTGTCCTGCTTGATGCGATCAAGGGGCTGGCCGGTGCGGTCAGCAATTTCCTGATTCAGGCGATCCTTCAGGAACAGAATTTCATCGGCTTGGATTCTGATATCGCTGGCTTGGCCCTGGGCTCCGCCCAACGGCTGGTGGATCATGATCCGTGAGTGCTGCAGACTGCTTCGCTTCCCTTTGGTTCCTGCACAGAGAAGAAAGGCACCCATGCTGGCGGCCAGGCCAACACAAACCGTATGCACATCGGGTTTGATGTGTTGCATGGTGTCGAAGATACCCAGGCCGTCATAGACGGACCCACCTGGTGAATTGATGTACAAGTAGATGTCCTTGTCGGGATCTTCTGCCTCCAGGAAAAGCATCTGAGCAACAATTCGGTTAGCTGAATCATTGGTTACAGCTTCACCGAGAAAGATGATGCGTTCACGAAGAAGCCTCGAATAGATATCAAAGGCCCTTTCACCCCGGCCGGACTCCTCGATCACGATCGGGATCATCTGAAATAAGCAGGTCTTTTTATCTTAACGGCGCCATCTGAGCGCTAGGGTCACTGCCAACCTCTCGTGCACGCAGTTGGCCGACCGTCAGACGATCGCGGACAGCAAGCGGGCGTTTCATCAGACGTTCCCGCATGTAATCGCCCCCTTGTACCGGCGCCTGGCGGATGAGCTTCTTGTGGAACTCCATCTGCTCAGCCATCAGAAAGCCTTCCAAACCAACGCGCTGTTTGCGATCGGTTTGAACACGGTGTTCACCACCTTCAGTGCCGGTTACCAGCCCGAAGAGCAGCGCCAGAAGTTGCTGCCGGCCCTCTGCTCCAGCAACGGCTTCGATGGTGAGGCCTTGATGGCTCTGGCCAACAGCACCGTGGACCAGCTCAAGAGCTCGGTCAGCAGCCTCGACGCTGTCGAGTCGGCCCTGGCGAGTCATGCCCTGCCTGCCGACCAGCACTATTCCCGGATGATGGCCATCGGCCTCGCCACGATCCTGAAAGCGGTTCGGGGTGACGCCAACACACCGGATAATGAAGCGCTGCAGAAACAGGCGGTCCAACTGGCCGAAGGGCTGGGCCTGCCAACAGCCAAAGTCGAAAAAGACCTGAACCTGTATCGCTCCAACAGCGAACGCATGCAACAAGCTGTGGAGCTGATGGAAGAAACCCTGGCCGCCGAGCGACGCAAGCGTGAAAAACGCGATGCGGAATCCGCTCAGAACAGTGCGAGCTGACCTCGCACACGAAAGAAGCGCTGCTGCGCAGACCCCTCTGCTCCGGTCGTCTCAGGCAAGAGGTCAAACGCAGCAGCAGAACTGCTCCTGAAGCCCGTAGGCCAGGCAGCCCCCAGCCAATCGAGCTGATTGATCCCACTCGGATCGAGACCCAGTCTCAAGATCCCCTCCCGCTCAGGGACGACTGCTTCCCCTTGCCGCGGTGCTTCCCCCAAGCTGAATCGCCATACTCCATGGTCGAACTGATGCCACCCCCCGAGAACTCGGGACTCAACCGATGCGGTCTCAGTCCAGAGGATTGACCCATCCCGTGGCGTGGACTGCATCCCAGCCCGTCTCAGGGCCGCGGCGATCGCTTGAAGGCTGGGTTCGAACAACGCAGCATCCGAGTCACTGACAGCTAGGTCCAACTCCACAGAAGCCTGGAGGTCGGGGTGATCGCTGGAGCGAATCCTGACGCGCAAGGGCAGTTGCCGCAGACGAGCCAGATGGTGCGCATCCAGCCCGTAGTTCTGTGAGAGGGCGCGCTTGATCGCAGAGCGCAGCAGCAGGCCATCCAACAGCCAGCGGGCTTCCGGGAGCTGCAGCTCAAGCAGCAGGGAGTCAGACGCGCTGAGCAACGGTGAAGGAGCCAAGCGAGGCCAACCCATGGCGTGGATCGGCCTGCCCTGGTTGCGACGCAACCGGCCATCCGAGGCCACACCCGTGATCTCCAGATGATCCCCGCGCGTCATCCATTGCAGGCAGCCATGGCCGACGGAACGAAGCAGAGGTGACAGGGGACCGGTCATCCGCTCCAGTGCCGAGGGGGTCCAAACCACAGCCGTCCCCTGTGACAGGGCGGAAACACACGCCTGCGACGCTCCCTTGTCTGCAACACCAAGCGCCCCAGCCTCGGCCTCTCGATCGGCCTGGGCATGCAGGGCATCGGCATAGAACAAGGTGATCTCACCGGACTCCGGCAAGGCCAACACCGGCTCACCAGCGTGATGCCAAGCGGTCCACCACAACTGCCGGTCCAGAGTGGTCCAAAGACGACTGGCTTCGGTCGGGCCCAGGTAGCGAACCCAAAGGGGTGGAACAGGCTCGGAGGCCTGAACCCGGGAACTACGAACGGCGTCTGCTCTGGCGACCAATCCCACAAGACCCTTGGGCTTGGTCGGCGTCGACGGCCGAACAATGAAGGCAACGACAGGAAGCGCAAGAAGAAGCGCGAGACCTGCGACTGAAACAGGCGACTGATCGAGCCGAGACCTGGCCCTGGAGAACACGAGTCAGCGCTTGCGGCGACGACGATCTCTCCACTCCACGGTGGAGAGATAAATCACAGCAACACTGACGAAAACAAGCAGAGCCGCAGCTGATACAGCCAGAACCTGGCTGACAAGAGGCGTGTCCAATCGCTCAGCGATCAGAAGTTCAGGGTGCCGTCACCATTGCGGCCCCAGACAACCATGGCGATCGAAAAGCTGAACATTGCAGCCAGAGATGCCCAGGCAAACGTGAACAGCATGATCTTGACGTGGGGAATGGGGAGATCCTACCTAGTGTTTCGCGCTGAGAGGCCCAGTGTCTTTAACCGTCATGAGCAGTTCCAGCCCAGGAACTTCCACCGTGCTGGACCGCAAGCGCGTGACCCAGGGTTACCCCCAGGCTCGGGTGATCGTCCTGGATGACGACGTCAACACCTTTCAGCATGTAGTCGACTGCCTGCGTCGGATCATCCCCGGCATGAGCGAAGACAAGGCCTGGTCCCTGGCCAACAGCATCGACAGCCAGGGATCAGCCGAGGTCTGGTGCGGTCCCCTCGAGCAAGCTGAGCTGTATCACCAGCAGTTGGCGGCTGAAGGATTGACCATGGCCCCTCTGGAGGTGAACTGATTCAGCAGGCCGCTGATTTGCCAACAGGCGGTGTAAGACGCAGCAGATCGACGGTTTTCAGCCGTTGGGTCCTGCCGTCCATGACGTAGCGCACTACACGACCAGGACAGATCGCCAGACCACACACCAGCCCGCCGTGCACTTCTGCGGTCAACATGCGGGCCTGGGGTCCGCAGCTCTCCAGCAACGGCTCACTGAGCTGTTGTCTCAACGCATCGACGGATCGCAGCATCTCACCGACGGAGCACTGCCTCTCCCATAGCCAGAACCGTTAAGTTCTGCCAATTGCTGATGAAGGAACGTCCGTGGGGCGCGTCGTGATCACCCACAGCACATACGTGGATGGCCTGATTCCTTGGCTCAAATCCTTGGCCAAAGAGTCGTCGATTCAGACGATCACTCCTGCGGTGATTTCACGGGTCCGGGGCCGGACACCGGTGCTTGAGCTACGGGTCTCCATCCCCATCCGTGGCGGCTACAAACTTGTGGCGCGCAAAGGCAGCACGGCCCAGGAGGTGTTCATCATCACGGAGTTGGAGAAGGGCCAGCTTCAGACGGTGCTTGAGCGCCATCGCCCCTAACCCACCTGGCAGCAGCGGCGCAGGCATTGGGGTGAGACAGCTGGACGGATGGATCCTCCAGGCAAAGCCGATGCCAGTCCTCTTTGCTGAAGCACTGGGGCAGGATCGCGCGACAGGCGACCTGGGCATCGTCAGGACGAAAGGTTGGCTCCACCTCCCCTGCAGCAAGAGGGCGCATCCCGATCAACAGGACAGCGATGGTGAGCATCGTCATGCTGGTGCCCGAAGAGGGGTGAACCGCGGTGCCGTGCGAGCCCCAGTGGTCGACCTGGAAGAACCAGAAGGGGAGTCAAAGTGGGGATTCGTTTCCGGCTACAAGGCCGGTCTACGGCACCGTCACGACAGACCCCCCAAGTCGAAAGAGAGTCAGATCAGAGCACTAGAAAAGGCCGTCACCAACACCGCAGTTCAAGCCGAACTTTAGGTGAGCTCCTGACGTGGGAGAGGCCAGATACCCCGAATCGCAGCCAGGGCGTCCTGGGCTTCGCGATAGCGCCCCGCCGCGGTGTCAGCCCGAAGCAGAACGGTGACGTGACCCAGTTTGCGGCCAGGCGACTCCGGCGTCTTGCCATACCAGTGGAGGTGAGTCTCGGGCAGCTGGCTGAGAGCCTCCAAGCGTTGGTCAAGGGGGGCGGCCTGATCAGCGGCCACCCCAAGCAGATTGACCATCAAAGCTCCGGCATGGATGAGCTCAGGAGAAGGCACCGTGAGATCAGCCGCAATGCACAGCTGCTGATCGAACTGACTGGAATTGCAGGCCTCGATGGAGAAATGACCGGAATTATGGGTTCGAGGGGCGATCTCATTGACCTGAAGACCCTCTGGTCCATAGAACAGTTCAAGCGCCAACACACCCACGTAATTGAGCTTGGTCAGGAGTGACGCAGCCATGTTGTAGGCCTGAGCCTCAACGCCCTGATCCACACATGCTGGCGCCAGCACCCAATCACAAACTTGGTGACTCTGATGGGTCTCCACCAGCGGAAAACTGCGCACACGCCCCTGACGGTCCCTGCTGCAGACCAGGGCCAACTCACGTTCATAGGACACCCAGGCTTCCAAAAGCCAGTCGTTGACCTCAACGCTGCGAAGCAACTGCGCCAGAGCTTCGATGCTCTGAATCACGCGGGTTCCCTTGCCGTCGTACCCACCACGGGCAGCCTTGGCCATCACAGGGAAGGTCCAGCCCTGGGGCAGGGCCGGCTGGGCCGGTGAAATACGACTCAACGGACACCAGGGGGGACTGGCGATGGCGAGATCATCCAACAATTGCCGCTGGGACAATTTGTCTACCAGCGGAGACAGCGACGCCAGCGAAGGGCGGAATTGCACCCCCTGCTGCTCCAAGGGCATCAAGGCGTCGATATTGATCCATTCATTCTCAAAGGTGATCCCGCTGCACCCTTCAACGAGCTGGCGGGTACCGGCCACATCGCGCGGATCGGCCGTCACCAAACGCTGGGCGAGCTCCGCCGCGGGATCATCGGACGATGTCGTCTGGACAGAGACCGGAATGGCACGGTCGTTGGCGGCCTGAACCAGCATCCTGGCCAGCTGCCCTCCTCCGACAACTCCAATCATGGCGGTGGAGCTGGGCATCTCAGAACGGAATCAGCACACCAATGCGCAGCATGCCACTTCATCGGCACAGGTCGACCCTTAGATCAGCTGTCGATCACCGGTGAACAGCACACGAATCAAGGTGAACGCCATGACCACAAGGAACAAGGCCAGGCCGAGGGTGCAGGCATAACTGATCTCCAGCTCAGCAAAGGCCTGGTCGTAGACGTAATAGACGATGGTTCTTGTGGAATCTGCAGGACCGCCCTGGGTCATCAGGAAGACCTCCTCAAACACTTTGGTCGCTGCAATGGACGACATCACGGCCACCAAGGTGATGTAAGGCCGCAGCAAAGGAAGCGTGATGTCCAGATGCTGGCGCCACCCCTCACTGCCATCCAGCTCAGCGGCTTCGTACAAGTCACCGGGGATCCCCTGAAGACCGGCAAGAAAAATCACCATGTAGTACCCCAGCCCTTTCCAGAGGGTGACCAGCATCACGGCCGGCAAGGCAAGCTGCGGCGTCGTCAGAAACCCAATCGGTGAGAAGACATCACCCAACCAACTGGCGAGCCAGCCATTGATCAGGCCGTTCTCCGCATAGAGCCAGCGAAAGGCGATGGCTGCCACCACGATCGACACCAGCACTGGGGTGTAGAGCGCCCCTCGCAACCAATGAATGCCCGGCAGGCTGCGGTTCACCAGCACCGCAAGGCCCAACGCACCCAACACAATCGGTGGAACCACGCCAACGAGATACAAAAACGTGGTGACCAGCACCTGCCGCACCATCGGATCCGTCAACAGCCGCCGCAGGTTGGCAAGACCGACAAAGCGCAGTGGTTCCGTGACATCGAGGCCTGTAGCACTGAAACTCATGACCAGCGCCATCAGCGCTGGCACCAGCACCGAGATGCTGATCAACAGCAAAGCCGGTAAAAGAAATCCCCACGCCGTGAGCGAAGCGCGCCATGACACGGGCAGCGGCATCGGACCATTCACCATTGGCGGGATCGTATGCCTCCTCGCCGCGGTCTGCCCGGCAAAGTAGGCGGCATCGGATCCCTTCTCAGCCATGGCTGTCACCAGCGCTCAGCCCCTCCGCCGGATCACGGTCGCCCTGGATCGTCAGCCCTATGACGTGGTGATCGGTGAAGGCAGCCTGAGCGGGATCGGCCAGGAGCTTCTGGACGCCGGAATCCGTCAGGGTCGACGCATCCTGGTGGTGAGTAACGCTGACGTGGCGGGCCCCTACGGCCCCACCTGCCTGAAGGCTCTTGAGCAGGCCGGATTCGATGCTCAGCTTCTGGTGATCGAGGCGGGAGAAGATCAGAAAACCCCAGCCACCGTGGCCAAGATTCACGACGCTGCCTTCGCTCGACAGTTGGAGCGCAGTTCGCTGATGCTGGCCCTCGGTGGCGGCGTGGTGGGAGACATGACGGGATTCGCCGCGGCCACCTGGCTCAGGGGCATCGGCGTGGTGCAGGTGCCAACAACCCTGCTGGCGATGGTGGACGCCGCCATCGGCGGCAAAACCGGCGTCAATCACCCAGGCGGGAAAAACCTGATCGGTGCCTTCCACCAACCAAAGCTGGTCCTGATTGATCCTCAAACGCTCTCCACCCTGCCGGTGCGTGAGTTCCGCGCCGGCATGGCTGAGGTGATCAAGTACGGAATCTTGGGAGATCCGACGTTGTTCACCTTGCTTGAAGGCTGCGCCGATCTCTCCTCGGCGAACGGCGTGTCGTCCACGCTTTTGGAAACCATTCTGGAGCGCTCAGCGGCAGCGAAGGCGCGCGTGGTTGCAGCAGACGAAAAGGAGGGAGGACTGCGAGCGATCCTCAATTACGGCCACACCTTCGGGCACGTGGTGGAAGCACTCTGTGGCTACGGCACCTGGCTCCACGGCGAAGCGGTCGCCATCGGCATGGTGGCCGTGGGCGAATTGGCCGTGCAACGGGGGGATTGGAGTCGGAGCGACTGCGATCGTCAGCACAGCCTGATCGCGGCGGCCGGCCTACCGACGGCCTGGCCGGATCTTGATCCCGAGGCCGTGCTCACCTGCCTGCAAGGGGACAAGAAAGTCCAGGATGGTCAACTGCGGTTTGTGATGCCCACGGCCATCGGCAGCGTGGAGATCCGCAATGACATCACCCGGGCGCAAATCCTGGATTGTCTGGCGTCTCTGGAGCGCTGAAGCGTTCGTCAACACCACGGCCGAACAACAGCCAGCGAAACTCCCCGAGAGCACCTGGGTCCACCAGACGCAGCAGGGCCTCACGACGTTGCAAGGCCTCTGACAACTGATGCGACGGCAGTCCTTGCAGGGCATGGAGACGTTGGGCGAGACCCAGGGCCAGCAACGCTTCCCCTTGCCGACGCTGGTCAAGGACTGTCCATCCAGCGGCGGCGGCGGATGCCGTGACCGATTCGATGCAGAGATGGGCGGTGATGTCCGACTCACCTGGATAGGCCAAGGGGTCCTCACCAGCCCTCTGCTGGCGATAGGTCATCAACGTGCCCTGGGACCGGCGCGGGGTGTAATAGCGCGCAGCCTCCAGCGCGTAGTCGATCACCAGCAGCCAGCCCGTGGTGAGTGCAGCGGATGCCTCGACCATCCACGTCGGCAAGGCGGAATGCCATTCACTGGTCCATCCCTCATCAGCACCGGCAGGTGGGAGCGCACAGCCGGTGCTCGCCGACCACGCGGCGATCGACGCAGCAAGCTCGGACGGCAAAGCCCGTTGATCGAGCCGCAGGCCCTGGTCGGGCTCCCAGGCCACGGTCTGCAGGCGCAGCTGTTGGTCCTGCCAGATCAGGCGATCCACGGGAAGAGCATCCAGCAGTTCGTGGGCTAGCAACACGCCCTGCAGGGGATTGCGCTGCAGCTCGTCCCAGGAACTCCAGCGCACCTTGAGAGCTGAGCAACCAGCCAGACGCTCCTGCTGACGACGCTGCATGCCGGGGTTGCGCTCAACCAGAACCAACTCGAGGCGATCGGCAAATCCTGGACATAACCCCGGCAACGACTCCGCTAGAGCAACCGCCAGATCCGCTTCACCGGGTCCGACGTCAACGACCGACAACGGTCCCGTACGAGCGGAGAGCGGCCGCAACCACACCGCCAGCTGCGCGGCAAGCAACGCACCAAAGTCCTGGCCCAGGCTGGGTGACGTGGCGAAGTCCCCCGCTGGACCGATCGCGGCAGCGCCTGAGCCGTAGTAGCCCCCCTCAGGATCGTTGAGGACCCAGTCCATGTAGCGGCTGAACGCCACGGGTTCACCGACCTGTTGCAGATGTCGCAACAGCCAGGCAGGAATGGACGCGGCGCTGGAATCCATTGGAGAGAATGCCGCTCATTGCAGAGGATCTATGGGAGCACATCACATCAGGGGCCTCTGGGCCGCCCTACTGGTGCTGGTGGTGAGTCTGGGCGGTGTTCATCCCGCTGCTGCCTATGACAACCCCGATTTGTTGCCAGACCACCCCACCCCGGTGATCGATCTGGCCAAGATCTTCAGCGATCAGCAACGCGCCAGTCTTGAAGAGTCGCTCAACAAGGTGGAGAGCGACACCGGTTGGAAGCTGAGGGTGCTGACCCAGTACGAGCAGACCCCTGGATTGGCCGTTCGGGAATTCTGGGGGCTTGATGAAAGCAGCCTCCTGGTTGTGGCCGATCCCCGGGGAGGCAACATCCTCAACTTCAATGTCGGCGATGCCTATTTCGCCATGATGCCGAGAACGTACTGGGTGGAACTGCAGACCCGCTTCGGCAACCAGTACTACGTCAAAGATCACGGTGAAGACGGCGCAGTCACCGATGCCCTGCAGGCGGTTGAACTCTGCCTCGAACGCGGCGGCTGTCAGGTGGTTCCTGGTCTGCCCCTTGAACAGTGGCTGTGGACCTTGACCACATCCATCTTTGGTGGCGTCATTGCCGGATTCGCCGGCTACCCGCGCAAAGAAGGCCAGACCATTGCCTGGTCTTGGATGTTGCTGCTCTCGCCGCTGTGGCTGATGTTGTTTGGAGTGTTCGGCATCGCACCAGTGATCACCCGAACCTCGGAGATTCTTCCTCTGGTTCGCAACACCCTTGGTTTCCTGGCCGGAGGCGTGGCGGCGTATCTGATCGCTCAGATGACCGTTGGTCGCCGCCTCAATAGCCAGGACGGCGAAACCTGAAGGAGGTCAGAGCTGGGTCGCGCAGGCGATGCGTGACCCGGTGCAGATCTCAGGAGGAGCGGAGACAGCAGCGAGCTCCTCGCGGCGTTGATCACGCAACCTGCGCAGCTCCTTGAGGTTGACGTCGTAGAAGGAACGCAGACGCGCGTACTTCTTCACTGGCTGGCCGTAGTAGCTGTGACCGGCCAGGGTGGGGAAGGACGCCCACTCGGGAGCCAACTTGGCCGTCAGCACCGGCGAGAGTGTCCCTGTGTCGGTGAGGGCAAGGGCCTTACGACGCTGAACCAGGAACAGAGCACCTTGATCCTGCGCCTCAGGACCGAACCCGCTGACTCCAATGCTGCGCTGCACCAGGGACCAGGTGAACGGCATGAATTGATACGCCCCTGCAGCCGCACTGGCGTAGCGCGAGCTGTAGATGACGCGGTTGGGGTGACGATCTAGGGACGGCATCAGCCCACCGCCAAACATCACCCGGTATCCAACATCAAGCCCGCCCTTCCAGGTGCCCTCCGCAAAGCGGATGGTATTGAGCAAGGCCCGGCGCTCTGGAGTGATGACGTAAGGAATCGCCCGGGTCGGAATAGATCCTGGGGCACTGATCAGCTGAGCCCTGGAGGATGGAGGTAACAGGCTGGCCTGAACCGGTGCGGAGGCCAGTGCTGTGGGTAGAGCGCCAACGAGAGCAGCTGCAGCGAAAGCGGTGAGCCTGCTGGACGTCTCGATAGCCATACCGTGCAAATTCAAAAACCAGTGGTTGGATCACCCGAAGGTCAATCCGTGGAGGTTGAAAACTACCTGGCGATAGAAAAACCAACGCCACGACTTTGTCGAAACAAATCCCCGAAGCAATAGGTATATATGCCAGTCAACAAATTGCACAAGCCACTGCTATCGGGGGAAATCGCAGGCGCTGGTATCAACTAGCACCAAAAAAACCGCCCAATCGCTTCATTTATTCATCGAAGATCAAATTTCTTTATTGGTCATTCAAGCTGCATGATCAATGCTTCTGCCGCTGAGCGAGCCCCGTCTGACGGCAACGGCGTCCCGGTGGGTGGAATCAACGGAGCATCCAGTTCCCAGTCACCCTGGACCAGCTGCTGCCGGCTGAGTTGGCGGTGATGACTGTGACGCACCAACCCATCCAAAAGCGCCCTCACCTCAGCGAAGTCGCGGCGCTCCACGACATGCAGCCCCACGTCGGCGGCCATGGCCTCGGCGAAGGTGCTGAAGCCAGGCTTGCCGAGATGCCTGGAACAGAACGGGAACACGTCCAATGGACGCACACCCTCCGGCAGCAGGGTGAGATTGGCGGGACAGTGATCTCCCTCCAGCGCATGCGGGGCAGCCATCACAAAGTGCAGGTCAGACCACCGCTCCAGCAGCGAACCATCCAAGGGCAAGCCCAGGCCTCCGAAACCGATCTGAACCAAGGGGCAATCCAGCGCTGTCAGCGTGTCCCTTAACGCTGGAGGCAGGGGTCTTGCGGTTCCACACACCAAGCCCAACGTCTGATCTGGGCAGCCCCAGTCCATCGCCAGATCAAAGGGACAACGCAACAGCAGCTGCCCTCGTCTGTAGGAGGCACGAGCCTGCTCGGCGTGATGCAGGAAGGCTCCACCGAAAGGGAGATAAATGTCGTCCCAACCAAAATTGCTCATCCAAACCAGCGGTGCCTCCAGCCGCTCCGCCAGAGCGGCTGCCGCCGGGGGGATGTCTCCCAACACCAGAGTGGGCCGTCCACAGGAGCGGATCCATTCCGCTTCCGCCCGCAGCTGATCAGGAAGCTGCTGGTTTAAGTGATCCAGCGCCACCAGGGTGGCCGTGGGGTCTGAGCCCAGCGCATCCGCCTGGACCATGCCCACATCCCAACGACAGGGGCGAATCTGAACTGGCGTGTCTCCGATCAGGGACCGCAGCACCCGGGGATTCAAGTGCGAGCTGAGCACCAACTGCCAATCCGGCCGCAACGAATGCAGGGCCTGGAGCACGGCCACGTCCCGGGCGGCATGGCCAAAACCATGGCTACTGCTGCAGACGTAAATCAACACGGCTGTCGTTCTGGGAGTGCCAGCTGTTCCTGGTGGCGAATGACGCCATCCGGCGAATACCAGCGATGGGCCAAACAACGCAGGTGGGGACCGCTGAATTCAGCCCAGGACAGATGCATCAGCGACACCCCATCCGCATTGATCCCGCAGCGAGGCACACACGCCGCATTCAGAAAGGCCGTGCCCTGACGGTTGCACAGCAGAGAGCGACGAACACCGGAGCCCCGCTTGAGGGCGTGATGCATGTGCCCAAACACCACCAAATCAGGACAGCGGCGCTCACGGATGCGATCCAGAGCCAGAGCCAAGTCCTGATCACCCCAGTCGACCGCCGGTTTCTTCCAATCACGGCCACAAATGCTGTCGGCGTCGGAGCCGAGACCCGTGGGTCCGCAATGGGCCATCACGATCAGAGGCTGGTCGTCGGGCACCTCCGCGGCGGCGGACACGATCCGCTCAACAGACGTTTCAAGATCCACAGGCCCATACACCGCCTGGACAGCCTTGGACAGATGAAACCCGCCCCCAGCACTGCAGGGTCGGGCGCCAACGATCGACACAGGCAGATGGTCCCAGGTGCGCCGCGTCCAGCCACAGTGATGCTCCCCCAGCAGGCTGAGCTGCTGCCGCAACACCCCACCGGAGCGATCACCACCACGGTCGTGGTTCCCCAAGATCACAGCCTTGGTGCAGGGCAGCGCCGCGATGCGACGGGTCAAGCGCAGGTCCCCATCGCTGAGATCCCCGACAAACAACGTCAAATCCGGCCGCAACAGCGCCAGAAGCTGCTCATCAGCCTCACCCCAGGCTCCATGCAGATCACCGGCAATGGCGATGCGGAGGTTGTTCAGAGTGGATGCCTAGTCTGGCTCCATCCTGCCCGTCTCTGGATCAGATGAGCGCTGACAACACGCTGGTTGCAGCGATCAATCAGCTCAAGGTCGAACGCAATGCCGTGATCCTGGCGCACTACTACCAGGAGCCCGACATTCAGGACATCGCTGACTTCATCGGCGATTCGCTCGAACTCTCCCGCAAGGCGGCGTCAACGGACGCCGACGTGATCGTGTTCTGCGGAGTCCACTTCATGGCCGAGACCGCGAAAATCCTCAGCCCCGAGAAAACCGTTGTTCTGCCGGATCTCGAGGCCGGATGCTCGCTGGCAGATGACTGCCCCGCCGATGACTTCGCGGCCTTTCGAGCCCAGCATCCCGACCATCTGGTCATCAGCTACATCAACTGCACTGCCGCGGTCAAAGCTCAGAGCGATCTGATTTGCACAAGCAGCAATGCCGTGGACCTTGTCCGACAACTCCCGGAGACGCAGCCGATCCTGTTCGCACCGGATCAAAACCTGGGCCGTTGGGTGCAACGCCAGAGCGGCCGTGACCTCACCCTCTGGCCCGGTCGCTGCACCGTGCATGAGGCCTTCAGCGAGGAAGCGTTGCTTCAGTTGAAACTGGAACACCCCAAGGCCGAGGTGATTGCCCATCCGGAGTGCCAGCAAAACCTCCTGGATCTGGCGGACTTCATTGGATCCACCAGCAAGCTGCTGAAGTACACGGAAACGAGTGCCGCTGACACCTTCATCGTGCTCACAGAACCAGGCATCCTCCACCAGATGCATCAGCGGGTGCCCCAAAAAACACTGTTGGACGTTCCCGGTGTGGATGGCTGCAGCTGCAATGCCTGTCCTTACATGCGGCTCAACACCTTGGAGAAGCTGCACCGGTGTCTTGACACCCTCGAACCCGCAATCGAGATGGACGAAACGATTCGGCTGCAAGCCCTGAAACCGATTCAACGCATGTTGGAGATGAGCCGCTGATTGAACGCACCGCTGAAGGGCTCTATTGCCGTGCCGCCGATGCATGGATTGATCCGTGGCGACCGGTGCCCAGGGCGCTGATCACCCACGCCCACGCCGACCATGCCCGCTCTGGCTGCGGTGAGTACTGGGCCATCGACAGCAGTGAAGCCGTGCTGCGTCAGCGACTGGGTCAGGACATTCGCCTGCACCCGGTGCGGTACGGCGAGGCCTTCTGGCTGGGCCAGTGCAGGGTGTCGTTCCACAGTGCTGGCCACGTCCTTGGATCCGCCCAGATCCGCCTTGAACATGACGGGGCCGTCTGGGTGATCACCGGGGACTACAAACGCGATCCCGACCCAAGCTGCACCCCCTTCGAACCGGTGCCCTGCGATGTCCTGATCACGGAAGCCACCTTCGGATTGCCGATCTATCGCTGGCAGGACGGTGCAGAGATTGCCCAACAGATTCTGAGCTGGTGGAAGGGAGATCCAAGCCGTGCCTCGATTCTGTTCTGTTACGCCTTTGGAAAAGCCCAGCGCTTGATGGCGGAATTGAACGCCATCGGTGTGGAGGAGGAGGTCCTGCTCCATGGCGCTGTGGAGGCCATCACGCGCCACTACCGGGATGCCCAGGTCCCGATGACGCCAAGCCGTCCCGTCAGCGACATTCCCCGGGCTGAATCGCTGGCAGGCCGTTTGATCTTGGCGCCACCATCCGCCCATCGATCGAGCTGGATGCGCCGGTTTCGTTCACCCCAAACCGGGTTTGCCTCCGGCTGGATGGCTGTACGGGGAGCCCGACGTCGGCGCGGTTATGACCGCGGCTTCATTCTCAGTGACCATGCCGATTGGCCCGGTCTGATCCAGACCATTCGCGACAGCGGTGCACGCAAGGTTTACGTCACCCATGGCCAGAGCGAGGTGCTGGCGCGGTACCTCAAGGACGTGGAGTCCATCGATGCGGAACCGCTGGACACCCTGTTTGGAGACGACGAGCTGCCAACAACAGCGGAGCTTCACGAAACCTCATCAATGGTTTCTTAATCTTTAGGCAAATCCATTGAAAATCGACGATCAATGCGTTTATCAAAAGGTAGATCTTGCAGTGCAAAGCCATGCATCACGTTGCCTGCAAGCCAACCAATGAAGAACAACGCCTGAGAGCACTCAGCGAATATCGGGTGCTTGGGTCGCGGCCCGAAGAGGCCTACGACCACATCACCAGAATTGCTGCCCTGGCCTGCAATGTTCCCATTGCACTGATTTCACTGGTAGACCGCGAGCGACAATGGTTTAAATCAAAAGTTGGTCTTTCAGCCAACGAAACCTCACGGGACATCTCCTTCTGCGCTCATACGATCCTTGAGCCAGACCCCCTGATCATCGAAGACGCCCTGTTCGACGAACGCTTCAAGGAAAATCCTCTGGTCACCGAGCCGCCCTATATCCGCCTCTACGCAGGATTCCCCCTGGAAACCCCGACCCACGAACGGCTTGGGACGCTGTGTGTGATTGATCGCATTCCGAGATCAATCACCAACACACAATTCAAGATCATGAAGGAACTGGCCAACCAGGTGGTGGTCCAGCTCGAGCTCAGGAAGCGATCCTTTTCCTTGATGGAAGAATTCTGCAAGATGCACAACAATCAAGGGCTTATCAGTACCTGTAGCTATTGCAGGAGTGTGAAAGACCACAAGGGATCATGGCTGCCAATGGATCAATTCATGATGCAACACAGCACGCTGAATTTCAGTCACGGAATCTGTCAATCCTGCATGAGCAAACACTTTCCAGACATCAATCTCCCTGGAGATGAGGATCACCAGGCGCGATAAACCAACCGCCCGATCCACTCCCGCAAGGCTCTGGAACTGGCATCCAGATGGCCGGCACTCGGTAGCCACATCAAGGGATCCCGCACGATCGATCCCGCCCAGCGGCCCCTGGCCTGAAAATCCACAGGAAACGGCTCGACCAATAGGCCCTGCCGCTCGAACAGCCGCTGGGCCCGACGCATGTGAAAGGCACTGGTCACCAGCAGAATCCGCCGGTTCGAACCCGGCACGAGAGCACGCACAGCCCTTGCCTCCTCGGCCGTGTTCACCACGGTGGTGGTGGTGGCCATCGCGGCGGCAGGGATCCCCATGGCCTGGGCTTCAGCGAGATACAGCTG
Source organism: Synechococcus sp. (assembly GCA_049619435.1). Classification (GTDB taxonomy): domain Bacteria; phylum Cyanobacteriota; class Cyanobacteriia; order PCC-6307; family Cyanobiaceae; genus Parasynechococcus. The sequence goes on along the minus strand of JBMZMY010000016.1, from coordinate 8,536 downwards.
GCCTTCAGGGGGCAGACCCCGCTGATGGGGGCTCTGGCCTCCGGTGAACAACAGCCGCGGAGCCCGACCTGCCTTGAAGAGCGCCACACCGCTCAGGAAACGATCCGGGTCGTGCCATTCACTGACGCGGTCCGCTCCGGGCGCCGCATGCCGTCCTCCACTGAGCACCACGATCGCTGCTGCCATCGGTGCCGAATCAACCGTTCTGCGCTCCCAGGGAGTTTCAACGCTGCGCCACAACACCTGAGCCACCACGCCGGTGCTGAACAGACCCAGCACCGCCAGGGCTCCCGCCAGCGGCCAACGGCGGCGGCCCAACAGGCCCGCCCCCATCAGAACCATCGCCAGCCCGAGCGGCAACACAGCGAGTGGCAAAACTTTCGACAACAGATATCCCATCTCGTCAGGATGACAAGACTCGCCGCCAGAGCATGCAGGCCTTTCAGGTCCTGTTGGATCAACTGGACCGCATCAACGGCACCAATGGCAAGGTGGCTGCCCTCACCGACCATCTGCAGCAAACCCCTGCCGCGGATGCGGCCTGGGCGCTGGTGCTGTTCCTGGGCAAGAAGCGTCGACGCTTGATCACCGGGCGGCGCCTGCGCGAGGTGCTGGCGGAAGAAAGCCAGCTACCCGAATGGTTGATCATTGATTGCTACGCCCAGGTCGGCGACTCCGCCGAAACGATCAGCTTGCTGTGGCCGACCGTTCGCGATCAGATCCGCCCCCGTCAGTGCCCAGATCAGCTGGCTGGTCTGAACCAGAACCAGCCGCTGCATTGGTGGATGGAGTGTTGTCTGCCGGCGATCGGTGCCCTCAAAGGCGACGACCAGACCAACGCCATCCTGGCTCTGTGGCAGGCCGTGCCTACTGAGCAGCACTACGTCGTCAACAAGCTGCTGACCGGTGGCTTCCGCGTCGGCGTGTCATCTGGATTGATCAGCCGGGCCATTGCCAAGGCCTTTGCCCTGGAGGAGACCCTCGTGATTCAGCGGTTGATGGGTGGCTTTGAACCCACGGTGGCGGCCTTTGAACGCCTGACCGCTAAAGCCGATGCGGCAGAAGCCCGATCCGATGGAACCCCCTATCCGTTTTATCTGGCGAGCCCATTGGAACCGACACGGCTGGAGGCGGACGATCCCAACCAATGGCAACTGGAGTGGAAGTGGGATGGGATTCGCGGCCAACTGATTCACCGCGGCGAAGGCTGTTACCTCTGGAGCCGCGGGGAGGAGCTCATCAATGACAGCTTTCCCGAACTGGTGGCCGTTGCCGAGGCCCTCCCCGATGGCACGGTGCTGGATGGTGAGGTGATCTGCTGGGAGCAGGGCGCTGCGACCCCGCTGGGATTTGATGTGCTGCAGCGACGGCTCGGGCGCAAACAGGTGGGTTCCACGCTGAAACGTGAGTGTCCGATGCGGTTCATCGCCTACGACCTACTGGAAGAGAACGGGCAGGACCTGCGCGACCGGCCGTTGATGGAGCGGCAACAACGGCTGGCTGACCAGCTCTCTGCTCTGGATCACAGCGACGCCTGGCGACTCGCAGTGAGCCCGACCTGGCCGCTCCAGAGCTGGGCAACACTGGATCAGGAACGGGATCGTGCCCAGGCACAGCGGGCAGAAGGGCTGATGTTGAAACACCGGGAGTCGCCCTATCTGAGTGGTCGGAAACGCGGCCATTGGTGGAAGCACAAGCTGCAGCCGATGACCCTCGATGCCGTGCTGCTCTATGCCCAGGCGGGAAGCGGCAGACGCGCCAATCTGTTCACGGATTACACCTTTGGGCTGTGGCGACAGGATGCCGAGGGAGCCCCGGAACTGGTCACCTTTGCCAAGGCGTACTCGGGGCTGAACGACCAGGAGATCCTGGAACTGGACCGCTGGATTCGCCGCAACACCCTGCAACGGTTCGGGCCGACGCGGTCGGTGAAGGCGGAGCAGGTCTTTGAGCTGGCCTTTGAGGGAATTCATCCATCCAAACGCCACAAATCAGGCCTGGCGGTGCGCTTCCCAAGAATTCTGCGTTGGCGTCAGGACAAACCAGCAGCTGAAGCCGATCAGCTCAGAACCGCGCAAGCCCTGATCCTGGAGCGTCAGCTGGGGCGATAAACCGATTGCCCGTCACCGGGAAGAAGACTCAGGCTGAGGGGACGAATCCGTTCGCCGACCGTGACCTCCAATTCGCCAGCCCCCGCGGCATTGCCACCCCAGATTTCGATGCTCAGCACCGCTGAGGAGCCGGAGCGGTAATCAAAGAACTGACAGGAGCCGAGGCGTCGGTTGATGCGACGCTGCTCAGCTGTCACGTCAGCGGTGCCGCGCTCACTGAGGCGGTACACACGACCATCCACCTCGAGTTGTGAGGGGGGTTTGGCATCGAGGGACAGCGGCAGGTCGATCTCCTCTTCCAAGGTCACCACCAGGTTGTCGTCCTCATTGACCACCAACCAGACCGACCGGTCGTCCTCTCTGAGGAGGTACTCCAGCCAGCTGAACTCACCCTGGCGATAGACCAACCGATCCTCCACAACCCAGTCCGTGGCGTCGTGTTGAACGATGTCTCCAACCTTCAGATCAAACAGGGTCAGCTCACGGTTTTCCGTTGCCCGATGGCGGGATTGCGCCGACCGGCGCTGCACGCCGATGAATGCAACAACCGCCAGCAACAGCAGCAGCAGGACCATCAATGTCCCGGTCATTGCAAACAGGCACCTGGCCGGACGTTACGTCAGATCCAGGGCCAGCGCCCATTGCGCTGATAGTCCACCAGGACCGGTTGCACCAGCCTGTTGGGCCGAATCACAGCATCAGAGGCAGGGCGAAGATCCTGCGGAAGCTCGGGGAACTGCGCCAACCACCGGTCGCTGATCCAGCGTCCTTGAAAAGGCAGAGGGACAAATCCCTGTCGGTCCTGGTCTGGATCCCGTTGCGCCATCACAAACCCCCAGGGACCGAAGCTCGGCACCGTGACGCTGTAGCCGCGGGTGGACCAACCCAGCTGCTGCCACGACGCTTCAATCGAAGCCAGAACGTCCGGCGTGAAAAACGGCGTGGACGCCTGGGTCACCACCACTCCCCCAGGGGTCACTTGGCGCTGCAGACGGCCATAAAACCCCACGCTGTACAGCCTGGCCAACGCAGGGGTGGAGGGGTCGGGGAAATCTGCGATCACCACATCAAAGCGCGCGTTCAACTGATCCAGCAGCTGAAAGGCATCCCCGTGATGGATGGTGAGTCGGGGGTCGTCGAGGCTGCCGCGGTGCAAGCGCTGCACCAGGGGATGACGCCGAGCCAGAGCCAACACAGCTGGATCGAGTTCAATCAGATCAACCCGTTGAACGCTGGGCCAACGCAGGATTTCGCGCAGGGCAAGGCCGTCGCCCGCCCCCAGCAGTAGGACGCGATGGGGCTGGCCATGGCGCGCCATGGCGGGATGCACCAAGGCCTCGTGATAGCGGTACTCATCGAGGCTGGAGAACTGAAGCTGTCCGTCGAGGTAGAGCCGAACGTCCTCACGACGTCGCGTCAGCACGAGGCGTTGATGTCGACTCTGCTGCCGAAAAATGACCGGGTCGTCGTACAACCAACGCTCAACGCGATCACCCAGCGGTGCGACCCACAGCCCGAGTAGAGCCATCAGGGGCAGCAGCACAGAGACGGGCCAACGCCAGCGTTGCAACGACGGGAATGTCCAACACAGCAGCACTCCACTGGCCAGAGGTAAGAGCCCTAACAAAGCGGAGGTCGGCAACAGACCGAACTGAGGCAGCAACACCAGGGGAAAGACGAGAGCTCCCAGCAGTGACCCGAGGTAATCGAGGGCGAGCGCCCGAGCCAGAGCAACGCGCAGGTCCTGTTGGGTTTCCAGCAGTCGGGTCAGCAGAGGCAGTTCCATGCCAGCCAAAGCCCCGGCGATCACCGTGAGCAGCACCACGGCCAACCACACCGATCCATCGATGGCAAAGAGGGCGAACAGACCCAATGGACCCAACAGACACACCGGGCTGAGCACCAGTTCCACCCAAAGCAGGGCGCGCAGCAAACTGCGCGATGGATCAGGCCCAGTGGCCAGAAATTGGGAGACCCAGCCGCCAAGTCCCATCGCGGCGAGAAAGGTCCCCACCACAACACCTGTGGCCAAGGTGGCATCGCCGACGAGGTACGTGGCCTGGGTGACCACCATCAACTCGAACACAAGACTGACTGCTGAGGAGAGGCAAACGGTGAACAGCAACAGCCGTGCCTGCGGAGGACGGATCCGCAGCGGTCTCACTTCACCCCGCGCGGTCCACGTCCAACGAACGATCCGCCACGATTGCGCCCGCTGGATGAGCTGCTGATCCAGACGCCGCCGGAGCTACGGCCTCCATAGACAACACCGGACGACGAACTGCGTTGGGGCGTGCCGTCCTGTTTGAGACTCCAAAGCAGGGGTCTGGTGATGGCGCCGACCACACCAAGGCCCAAGATGGACAACAGCATCAATAAAAGGAGGGGTCGTTCCATCAGGCCAACTCCTCCAGGGACTTGGTGCTCATGGTTTTGGTGAGTTCTGTCACCGTCAGCTGCAAGCGTTCCAACTCGATCACCCGGCCTTCAAGATCCTCTGGCACTTCAACGCGAATCCGCAGACGCTTTGCGGATTTGAGCCGGAAATACACCGCTTGCTCACCGCGAAAGCCCCGGTCATCCTCACCGATCTGGAAAGCGTTTAGTTGCACCGTCTCAGGACGTGCCCACAACGTTGCTCCCCAGGCATCGGTGATGCTCAGTGAGACCCGACAAAAGAAAGAGGACCTGGTCGCGGGAAGCGTTTGCACGGGATGGTCGGGCTGTTCATAGCGCGCACCAAAACTCACTTTCAACGTTGCTTGATCCGGGAACGACTCCGCCAGAGCGAGGCTGGTTTCAGTCCTGGTGAACGACCGCAGCACACGTTTCGGTGCATATTCGTACCAACAAAAAATTCCACTGCCCATCAACAGAACGACAAACGTTCCAACGAGCAGACCGGCATCAAGGGTGTTGGTGTAGATCTCGACCAACACCGGAAGTGTCCTGCCAGCTGGAGACGTCTGAGGCGTTGCAGAGGACGAACTGGCGATGAAGTCCTCCAACGACAATCGCAAACGGAATTGGCCGGTTTGTCCTGGTCTGAATTCCGTCGTCAGATCCGTGTCTTGTTCATCCCAGCGACCACTTTCCCCGCCTTCGTACCAGGTTCCGGCATCTCGCCAGGTGTCCTTGTAAAAACTGAGCACGACCTGGTTCTGGTCGTTCAGCAGCTCAACATTGACGAGAGAGGAGGTATTAATCGGTTGACGAACCTTTAAAGCAATCCGTGGAGCACCAAGCCAGCCTTGCTTGAGCTGAAAAGGACTCGTCACCATCTCACGTCCACTGGACGGGAGAGACACCTCTCCACGAAAACTGCGATTGCCACCCGCAGCAACCAACAGCAACGCCGGAATGGCGAGGAGCCAGAGCACCAAGAGAGGCCGCGCAGAGTGTGAATCAGACGATGCGGCCAACAGAATTGCTCGTCAGGTGGGGGTAGCGTAAAGCGAATGCTGCTAGCCGTTCACGATGAATTCGATCGTTCTCCAGGCCGTGAGCATGATCGGCTGGGCAGCGTTCAGTGTGGTGCTGATTTTTGGCGCAACGGCGCTCTTCGATGCCCTCACTCCGATTGACTACCGCGCAGAAATTCGTAAAGGCAACATCGCAGCCGGTTGTGTGGTGGGCGCGGTGATCATCGCCATCTCCGCCGTTGTCGTCACATTGCTGGTGACCTAACTGACCGTCGCTCTCGCTCCGATCCAGGCCTGGTTCGAGCGCCAGGGCTGGGAACCGCTCCCCTTTCAACGCAGGACTTGGCAGGCTTACCTCGATGGAGCGAGCGGTCTGATCCAGGTCCCCACCGGATCGGGCAAAACGTTTGCGGCGGTCATGGGTCCCCTGGCTCGGATGCTGACCGACGAGCCCCAGCGATCAGGCCTCAGGCTGCTGTACCTGACCCCATTGCGAGCGCTCAGTCGCGATCTGGCCCTGGCCATTCGCGAACCGATCACGGCGATGCAATGGCCGTTCCGCATCGGCATCCGCAACGGCGATAGCAGCAGCAGCGAACGCAGCAAGCAGCTGAAGTCGCCACCGCAGATTTTGATCACCACGCCGGAATCGCTCAGCTTGCTGCTGAGCAATCCGAAAGCCGACGCGCTGTTTTCAGGGCTGGAGACGGTCGTGCTGGATGAATGGCACGAACTGATGGGCAGCAAACGCGGCAGCCAGACCGAACTGTGCCTGAGTTGGCTCAGGCAACAGCGGCCTGATCTGCAGACGTGGGCGATCAGCGCCACGATCGGCAATCTCGATCAGGCCGCCCTCCATGCCCTGGGCACGAAGGCTGATCCGGTGATCATTGGCGGGGCTCCCGCCCGAACCACCGCCATCCGCAGCATCCTTCCCGACAGCATTGATGGCTTTCCCTGGGCCGGTCATCTCGGCCTACGGATGTACGAAAACCTCGTTGCCGCCTTGAATCCCGGCGTCAGCACCCTGCTGTTCACCAACACCCGCAATCAATCAGAGCGCTGGCATCAATGCCTGCGCTTTGCCTGTCCAGAAATGGATGAGGCCTTGGCCTTGCACCACAGCGCCATCGATCGCAGCGAACGGGAAGCCATCGAAGCCGCGGTGAAAGCCGGCGTCATCCGCTGGGTGGTCTGCACCAGTTCATTGGACCTCGGCGTCGATTTCCAACCGGTGGAGCAGGTGGTGCAGATCGGCAGTCCGAAAAATCTGGCTCGATTGCTGCAACGCGCGGGACGATCAGCCCATCTCCCGGGGGGCACCTCTCAGGTGCTGTTCATGCCAACCAATGCCCTCGAGCTCCTCGAACTCAGTGCTGTTCGGCGAGGACTGGAGGAGGGACTGGTGGAACAACGCAAACCACCGCAAGCCCCACTGGATGTGCTGCTGCAACATCTCACCGGACTCGCCTGCGGACCGGGGTTCAACCCGGAACAGACCCTGCGTTCGATTCGAACCGCAGCTGCGTTCCGCGACCTCAGTGACGACGACTGGTCGTGGTGCCTGCTGTTTCTGGAGCAGGGAGGGGAGTGTCTCGGCGCTTACCCGCGCTACCGAAAGCTGGAGTGGGACGCCGACAGCGAGCGCTATCGCGTCCGCGATAGCGCGATTGCACGGCTGCACCGTCTCAACATCGGCACCATCACCGCTGCTCCCGCGATCACGGTGCGTTTTGTCCGCGGCGCCGTGCTCGGCCATGTGGAGGAGACCTTCATCGGTCAACTCAAACCCAAGGACGTTTTCTTCTTTGCAGGGCGACAGCTGGAGTTTGTGCGTCTGCGGGAAATGACGGCTTACGTGAAGCTGAGCACAAAAAAAACCCGCACCGTTCCGGCCTGGGCTGGAGGGCAGATGGCTCTCTCCGATTTGCTCACCCACCACCTGCGCCAGGAAGTGGATCGAGCCCAGCGAGGTGAGCTGGACACGCCGGAATTACAAGCTTTAGCGCCACTGTTTGCCCGACAGCAGGATCTCTCTGTTCTGCCCAAGGCCAATCAACTGCTGATCGAAACCTGCCGCACCAGAGAGGGAAGCCATCTGTTTGCTTATCCCTTCGAAGGCCGCTTTGTGCACGAAGGAATCGGATTTCTCTGGGCATCACGGTTGACCCAACTGGAACGAGGCACCATCACGGTGTCGGTCAATGACTACGGCTTCGAACTTCTGGCGCCCAAGAGCTACCCCATGGCCGAGCTGCTGGAGGACCACGCTGATCTGCTCCTCGACCGTGCGCGCCTCGAGCATGACCTGCAGAAAGCACTGAATCTCTCGGAACTGCAGCGGCGACGGTTCCGTGCGATCGCACAGATCGCTGGACTGATGAACCGGGGCTTCCCTGGCTCAAGCAAAAGTGCAGGTCAACTTCAGATCAGTGCGTCCCTTCTCTTTGACGTCTTCAGCCGCCATGAACCAGACAACCGGTTGCTGAAACAGGCCCAGCGCGAGGTGCTCGACGATCAGCTGGAGCTGGAGCGACTCGATGCCGCCTTGGACCGCAGCGCAGCCCAGGAATGGGTTCATGTGCAGACCCCACGGCCTGGCCCTTTGGCCTTCCCACTACTGGTAGAGCGACTGAACAACCGCATGAGCAATGAATCCGTTTTGGAGCGGGTTCAGAGAATGAAAAACGAAGCGGAGCGCCGGGAAGGCTGAGATACTGAACGTCAACGACGCAACAACGTGCGTGGGAAGCAAATCTGGGTTTAAAGACAGCGAAGTCCAGGAAATCAAGCGCCTGTATCTCGACGAAGGTCGATCATTTGCTCAGATTGCCAGGATCGTTGGCAAAGGGAGTGAAACGTCGGTTCGCAATGCCTTGATGAAGGCCTGCCGGTGTGACAGGTCCTATGAGTCGCTGGAACAGATGGTCAAGGACAGGAAGATTGAAGCGATCTTCGTGGCTACCGATGCGCCGAGTCACGCACGTCACTGCATCGATGTGC
>JBMZMY010000015.1:0-34151 GCA_049619435.1 Synechococcus sp. | reverse complement strand
AGGCCGCCAGCGGGCCCTCTGGACGCTCGGGATCGGATTCGTCCTCATCGAGGGTGCCTGGCAGAGGGATCTCAATGGACGAGACCACACCGATCACATCCCGGAGGCGCATCGAATCGGCGAACCAACCCATGGCTTGTTCGGTGTCGCCCCGGCGTTCGGCATCCGTGGCCTGGTCCTCATGGGCTTCAGCCAGAAGGGCCAGCCAGCAGAGGCAGCGGGCCTGCACCACCGAGAGATCGAGATCGGCAGGCTGTGAATCGGCGATCCGCTCGCTTTCCTGCTGGACAAGCAGTCGCAAACGAAGGTCGTGAAGCTGGGTCATGGACTACAGCCCGATTCCAATAACCCTAGCCATGGTCAACGAAGTAGCCACCCCACCAGATGTAGTGGATGCGACCGAAACACAACGGGGCTGGCGGGACTCGAACCCACGACCTACGGTTTAGGAAACCGTCGCTCTATCCAGCTGAGCTACAGCCCCAGACCTCTGAATTATGCCCACGAGGCATGATGAGATCTGAAAGCAGGCGAGGTGGTTGCAACCGGATCGCATGATCCGGTTGAGGAAAGTCCGGGCTCCCTGATGGCCAGGCTTGCTGGGTAACGCCCAGTGCGGGTGACCGTGAGGAGAGTGCCACAGAAACACACCGCCGATGGCCGGTTCGCCGGCACAGGCAAGGGTGCAAAGGTGCGGTAAGAGCGCACCAGCAGCATCGAGAGGTGCTGGCTCGGTAAACCCCGGCTGGGAGCAAGGCCAAGGAACGACGGCTGGCCATTGGCCCCGTTCCGCTTGAACGCGCCGCTTGAGGCCGTCGGTAACGGCGGTCCCAGATAGATAACCACCCACCCTCTGCAGACCAACCTCTGTGGAGTGTGAACAGAACCCGGCTTATGTCCTGCTTTCACCCTTTCCGCTCCACCTGGAGCGACATCCCAAGATGGAATGGTGTCTGGCCGATGTGCCGTGGACTCCTCCCGTACTGAGCTGCTGCAACAGCTGATCGAGACGCTGGATCTCGGCACATCGCTCGACGAGCAGGGGTTGAACCTGGTCGACCAGGCCCTGACCCATGTGTCCTCCGGCCATCAGCAGCATCACGAACGGCTTGAATTCCTCGGGGATGCCGTGCTGCGCCTCACCGCCACCGAATTCATCGACACCCACTACCCGGAGCTCAGCGTCGGCGCCTGCTCCACCCTGCGGGCCCAACTGGTGAGTGACCGCTGGCTGGCTGACCTCGGCCAACAGCTTGCAATCGATCCCCTCCTGACTCTGGGCAGCAAAGCACTGGGTGATCAGGCCGCACGGCGCACCATCCGAGCCGACATGACCGAAGCCTTGATCGGAGCGGTGTATGCCAGCTGTGGCAGCGTTGACCCGATCCATCGCTGGCTGACACCGCACTGGCAACGCACTGCCGTCGATGTTCTCGCCGCACCCCACCGCTTCAATAGCAAAACCGCCCTACAGGAATGGAGCCAAGGCCGAGGGCTCGGCCTGCCCAGTTACAGGACAGAGGAGCGCAGCCAAGGCCATGGCGATCCACGACGGTTCTGCAGCCATGTGTCGATTGGAGATCGCTTGGCCGCCGAGGGCTGGGGACGATCCCGCAAGGACGCGGAACAGGACGCTGCCAATGCAGCGCTTGATCAACTCGATTCCGACGCCTGAAGTGGCAGAACTGAGCCACAACGATCACAGTGCGCTGCATCACTGCGGTGACCTGCACGTCCACACCGCCCACAGGACACCCCCTCCGATTGACGGTGCTTGACCCCGGAATAGGTCAGGATCCCGGTGGGGATCGCAATGATCCCAAAGCCCAGCATCATCACCACGGATGCCAGCAACCGCCCAAGGGCCGTCTGAGGAACCACATCGCCGTAACCGACGGTGGTCATGGTCACGATCGCCCAGTAAACCCCATTGGAAATGGTTTTGAACTGGGAGTCCGGCGACGCACTTTCGATCACAAAGATGCAGTACCCCAGCACGACCTGGAGCATGAACACAAAAAACAGATAGACGCAGATCGTGCGGGCACTTCCGCGCAACGCCCGGCCGAGCATCCGCGCTTCATCGATGAACCGCAGCAGCTTGAACACCCGCAGAATTCGGCCAAATTTGAACACCCAGAGCAGAATCTCACTGCGGATCTGAGGGACAAAAAAGAACAACACAGCCGTGAAATCAATCAGGCCGTAAAAACTGAACAGGTACTTCAGCGGTCGCTCGCTGACAATCAAATGCAGAACAAAGTCGGCCGCGAATATCGCCAAGCAGATGTTCTGGACCAGATCAATCCAGAGCACCTCGGTCTGACGCAGGGCCGAATTGCCAAAGGGGTCTGGCTCCAGCATCAGGGCCAGAACACTGACCAAAATGGCCCCGAAAACAACAATGTTGTAATAACGCCCCGATGGCGTTGTGGCCTCCAGAACGGTGGTCCTGAGGCTCTGACGCCATCGGCGATCAGCGGACATGCACTCAGGCAGCGACCAGGTCTTTGATCGGCATCGTCACCAGCTTGTCCCAGTTCCCCCCCTCGAACAACACTGCAGCCCGGTCACCGCTGATGCGCTGCACGAAACCGGTGTAGCCGTTGTAGATCGAACGCACGTCCTGGACGGTCACGGTCGAACCGGGAAGGATCGGTGCTGCGGAAGGCGCCATGGCTCTGGCCGGGTCGGATCTGGCGTCATTATCGACAGTGCACGCCGTTGCCGTCATTTCCATGTCTGAGTCGTGGCTGGCCGTTGGGAAGGTGGTCGGGGTTCAGGGGCTGCGCGGTGACCTCAGAATCAATCCACGCAGTGATTTCCCGGAGCGGTTCACCAGTCCGGGGCCACGCTGGCTGAGCCATCCCCGTCAGGACGAACCCATGGCCGTGGAGCTCCTGCGCGGGCGGCAACTGCCGGGCAAGAGCCTCTTTGTGGTTCATTTCGAGGGCGTGGACGACCGCAGCAGCGCCGAGGCACTGGTGGGGCGAGAGCTGCTGGTCCCAGCGGATGACCGCCCCCAGCTTGAGGAGGGCGAATTTCATCGCATGGATCTGGTCGGTCTGGAGGTTCGCGTAGACGACAACACAACCGCCATTGGAACGGTCAGCGACCTGATCAGCGGTGGCAACGACCTGCTGGAAATCCAACTCCTGGATGGCCGCACGGTGCTGGTGCCGTTTGTGGATGCCATCGTTCCCGATGTGGAGCTCGAGTCCGGGTGGCTGCGGCTGACCCCACCACCCGGACTACTGGACCTGTAAAGGATCGACAGACCCAAGGGCAACAGGTGATTCTGGTCTGACCCGATCGGGACGCAGTGGCAGACACCCCCCTTATTCCAGTGATCCTCTGCGGAGGCACCGGAACCCGTCTATGGCCGCTCTCCAGGGCCAGTTACCCGAAGCAGTACTGGCCTTTGAGCGGCGATGGAGATGCCACATTGCTGCAACAAACCCAGCAACGCCTTGACGGCCTCAAGGGCCTGGCTGAGCCGCTGCTGATCTGCAACGAAGACCACCGCTTCATCGTGGCCGAACAGATGCGCCAGATCGGAGTGGAGCCCCGAGCCATCCTGCTGGAACCGATCGGCCGTAACACCGCCCCGGCGGTCACGGTTGCCGCCCTCCAGGCGACGGCCCAGGGCGAGGACCCGTTGTTGCTGGTGCTGGCAGCCGATCACCTGATCCGTGATGCAGCGCAATTCCGCAAGGCGATCGATGCCGGCCGAACCGCCGCCGACGCCGGTCGCCTGGTGACCTTCGGAATCATTCCCACTGCTCCTGAAACCGGCTACGGCTACATCGAAGCCGCCGAAGCCTTGTCCAGTGGCGAACCCAAGGACGTCCCCATCGCCCGCTTCGTCGAAAAACCCGACCAAGCCACAGCAGAGCAGTTTCTGGCCACAGGCCGGTTCACCTGGAACAGCGGCATGTTCCTGTTCAAAGCCAGCGCCATGCTGGCGGAACTAGAGCGACTGGTCCCTGACGTGGTGAGTTGCTGCCGTGCCGCGCTGGAACTGGACAGTGCCGATCTCGACTTCCTGCGGCTGGAGCGGGAAGCCTTCGCCAAGTGCCCCAACGTGGCGATCGATGTCGCCGTGATGGAGCGCACCACACTGGGTTCGGTCTTGCCCCTGGATGCCGGCTGGAGTGATGTAGGCAGCTGGAGTGCTCTCTGGGAGACCTCAGATCGCGACGTCAACGGCAATGTGCTCCAGGGACACGTGATCGCCGAAGACAGCCAGAACTGCTATCTGCGCAGCGAACACCGCCTGGTGGTTGGCCTGGGCGTCGAGAATCTGGTGGTCGTTGAGACCGATGACGCAGTCCTGATCGCCGACCGAGCCAAGGCCCAGGAGATCAAGACCGTCGTCAAGCAACTGGAGGACAGCGGCAGCCCCGAAGGCAAGGCCCATCGCAAGATCTACCGGCCCTGGGGCCATTACACCGGCGTCACCGAAGGCAATCGCTGGCAGGTCAAGCGGATTTCGGTCAAGCCCGGCGCCAGCCTCTCCCTACAGATGCATCACCACCGCGCCGAACACTGGGTGGTCGTCAAAGGGACAGCGCTCGTGGAGCGCGACGGCCAGGAACAGTTGGTCGGCGAAAACCAGAGCACGTATATCCCGATGGGATGCAAGCACCGCCTCTCCAACCCCGGACGCATTCCGGTGGAGATGATTGAGGTTCAAAGCGGTGAGTATCTGGGCGAAGACGACATCGTCCGCTTTGAAGACCGCTACGGCCGCAGTGAGCTTGAGCTCACTCGACCGTGACGCTTTTGGCCAGATTGCGGGGTTGGTCCACATCCAATCCCCGATGGGCAGCAATGTGATAGCTCAACAGCTGCATGGGAACCACGGTGAGCAGCGGGCTGATCCATTCGCTCACCACCGGAACAGGCAGCAGCTCGTCGAACAAGGCCGTATCCGGCCCATCAGGCGCCACTCCAATCAATTGCGCATCTCGGGCCTTGGCCTCCTGGGCGTTGCTGAGCACCTTCTCGAACACCGCCCCTGGCACGGCAATCGACACCACAGGCACCCGGGAATCCAGCAGCGCAATCGGACCATGCTTCATCTCGCCGGCGGGATACCCCTCGGCATGGATGTAACTGATTTCCTTGAGCTTCAACGCACCCTCCAGAGCAATCGGATAGTTGATGCCCCGGCCGAGAAAGATCACATCCTGGGTATCGGCAAAACGATGGGCCAGCTGCTCCGATCGCTGATCGTGCAGGGTGATGAGCTCCTGCAGCTGTTGCGGAAGAGCGCGCAGTTCATCCGCCAATGCAGCGATCTCCTCACCGGAACGGCTGCCGCGACGACCGGCAAAGGCCATCGCCAGGCCGTAAAACGCCAACAACTGACCAAGAAACGTCTTGGTAGCTGCCACACCAACCTCAATCCCAGCGCCGATGTCAAGGATGTGCGGAACCTGACGGGACAGCGAGCTTTCCGGGCGATTGGTGATGCCGAGTTGGCGCGGGGCAAAACGGGAATCGCCGTGGTCTGTCCGGCGCTGGTCTTCCATCGCCAACGCGGCCAGGGTGTCTGCGGTTTCTCCTGACTGAGTCACGCCGATGGTCAGGGTGTTTGGTGCCAACGGCGGGGGGGCATAGCGGAATTCACTGGCGTAATGCACTGACGTGGGGATGCCGGCGAACTGCTCCAGCAGATGCGCTCCCACCAAAGCGGCATGGCGGCTGGTGCCACAGGCCAGGATCTGAATCTGCTCAATACCCGCATAAAACGATTCATCAAAAGGCAACGCTGCCCCGGCGTCAGCCGACAGACCTTGGGGCAAATGCCTGGCCACCCAGAGTTCAGCCGTTTCCGGTTGCTCATGGATTTCCTTGAGCATGAAATGGCGAAAGTGGCGCTTGTCAGCGACATGATCCGTTCCACTCAGCAGCGTCGGCATCCGCTCCTGCCGCACCCCTGCCGCGTCGTACAGCTCAACGCCCAGAGGCGACAGCAGCGCAACTTCTCCATCCTCAAGGGGAAGGATGGTGCGCGTGAATCCAGCGAGAGCCGGGGTGTCGCTGGCACAGAGATATTCGCCTTCGCCCAGGCCAATCAGCAGGGGGGCCGCCTTGCGCGCCACCACCAGAGAGCTGGGGGCTTGCTGCCAGATCACGGCAAGGGCGTAGGCGCCTTGGAGCTGCGGCAACACCGCCTGAACAGCTTCCAGTAACAGACTTCCGCTCGGCGCCGCGCCGGCAGCCAGGCGTTGGTGCAGTTCCGTAGCGATCAGATGGGGAATGACTTCTGTGTCGGTCTCCGAGAGAAAGTTCACCCCTTGCGCTTGCAGGGCTTCGCGCAGCTGACGGTGGTTTTCAATAATTCCGTTCTGCACCACCGCCACCGTCTGATCAGCACTGCGATGGGGATGGGCATTACGCACGTCCGGTTTGCCGTGGGTGGCCCAGCGGGTGTGGCCGATACCGCACTGACCCGGAGCTCCATCGGACTCAAAGAGATCCGTGAGGTGAACGAGCTTGCCCTTGGCACGCAGGCAACTCAGCCGATGATCTGCATCGACCACCGCAATCCCTGCGGAGTCATAGCCGCGGTACTCAAGCTGACGGAGTCCCTCCAGGAGTTGCGGGGCAGCGGGCCGCGAACCGACCAGAGCAACGATTCCACACATCGAAAAAAAAGCCCGGCAGGTGCCGGGCTGAGCTTATGAGCGAATCGCCCGAATCAGTAGGACAGACCCATGCTGCGGCTGGTCTCATCACCGAGGTACACCCGGATACTGAGAAAGTCGGTCGGACAAGCGGTTTCGCAACGCTTGCACCCAACGCAATCTTCCGTGCGAGGGGAGGAGGCGATCTGACCAGCCTTGCAGCCATCCCAAGGGACCATCTCGAGAACATCGAGGGGACAGGCCCGCACGCACTGAGTGCATCCGATGCAGGTGTCGTAGATCTTGACGGCGTGGGACATGCCCGGAGCTGATCAAAGGCTTGGCGCCAAACGTACCCCTCATGGGAGCGCCCGGGGCCATCGCCGTCATCGTTGTTAACGCCCCAGGGAAATACCCCTCAAGGTCTTGCCCGTAGGATGCAGCGTCCCGTTGCCACGGCTATGTCCCAGGAAGCGATCCTCGAGAAAGTCCGTTCGATCGTCGCGGAGCAGCTCAGCGTCGACGCCGGTGAGGTCAAGCCCGAATCCAATTTTCAAAACGATCTCGGCGCTGACTCTCTGGACACCGTGGAACTCGTGATGGCCCTCGAGGAGGCCTTCGACATCGAGATCCCCGACGAAGCTGCTGAAGGAATCACCACCGTTGGTGACGCCGTCAAATACATCGAAGACAAGCAAGCCTGAGGAACGGCATGGTGGATGGTCTCCATCGCGTCGTGGTCACCGGCCTTGGCGCGGTCACACCGATCGGCAACACAGTGCAGGAGTACTGGAGCGGCCTGACGTCCGGAAGGAACGGGGTCGATGCCATCACCCTGTTCGATGCGTCCAATCACGCCTGCCGCTTCGCGGCGGAAGTGAAGGAGTTTGACCCTGCCGGTCTGATCGAACCGAAAGAAGCGAAGCGCTGGGATCGCTTCTGCAAATTCGGCGTCGTTGCTGCCAAACAAGCGCTGGCTGATGCCGGCCTCGAGATCACGGAGGCCAATGCCAACCGCGTTGGCGTGATCATCGGTTCCGGCGTGGGCGGTCTGCTCACGATGGAAACCCAAGCTCATGTTCTGGAGGGCAAAGGTCCTGGACGGGTTAGTCCGTTCACCGTGCCGATGATGATCCCGAATATGGCGACCGGTCTGGCTGCGATCGCCCTTGGCACCAAAGGGCCGAGTTCAGCCGTGGCAACAGCCTGCGCAGCCGGCTCCAATGCCATCGGAGATGCCTTCCGCCTGCTGCAGCTCGGCAAAGCCGACGCCATGGTCTGCGGCGGTGCGGAATCAGCCATCACTCCCCTAGGAGTCGCTGGATTTGCCAGCGCCAAAGCGCTGTCGTTCCGCAATGACGACCCCAGCACCGCCAGCCGTCCCTTCGACAAAGAGCGCGATGGCTTTGTCATCGGCGAAGGAGCCGGCGTGCTTGTGCTTGAAACCCTCGAGCACGCTCAAGCACGCGGCGCAACGCTCCTTGGTGAGGTAGTGGGCTACGGCATGACTTGTGACGCCCACCACATCACGTCCCCGACACCAGGGGGCGTTGGCGGTGCCGAAGCCATGCGTCTCGCTCTATCCGACGGCAGCCTTCAGGCTGACGATGTCGACTACGTCAACGCCCATGGCACCAGCACGCCGGCGAATGACAAGAACGAGACGTCGGCCATCAAGAGCGCGCTCGGTGAGCGTGCCTTGCAGATTCCAGTGAGCTCCACCAAATCAATGACCGGTCACCTCCTGGGTGGATCCGGTGGCATTGAAGCGGTGGCCTGCGTTCTGGCCATGCAACACGGCGTCGTCCCTCCGACGATCAACCACAGCACTCCCGATCCCGATTGTGATCTGGATGTTGTTCCCAACACCGCCAGGGACCTGACCCTGGGAACCGTGTTGTCGAACTCCTTCGGCTTTGGCGGCCACAACGTCTGCCTGGCTTTCCGCCGGATGCGCTAGGCGGTTTATATCCGCCACGATGCGCAACAATCGTCACACTTTTACCCTCTCGTCTCCCCACCATGGTCGCTGCACCTGCTTCGGTTGACACTCTCTGCGTCAACAGCATTCGAATGCTGGCCGTTGACGCCGTCAACAAGTCCAACAGCGGCCACCCGGGTCTGCCAATGGGCTGCGCCCCAATGGGTTATGCCCTGTGGGACAAGGTGATGAAGCACAATCCCAAGAACCCCAAATGGTTCAACCGGGACCGTTTCGTGCTCTCCGCCGGCCACGGCTGCATGCTGCTGTATGCGCTGCTGCACCTCACCGGTTACGACTCGGTCACCATCGAGGACATCAAGAATTTCCGCCAGTGGGGCTCCAAGACTCCTGGCCACCCTGAAACCTTTGAAACCCCCGGCGTTGAAGTCACCACCGGCCCGCTGGGCGCTGGTATTTCAAATGCCGTGGGTCTGGCGATCGCCGAATCGCACCTGGCTGCCAAGTTCAACAAGCCCGGCGCCACCCTCGTTGACCACTACACCTATGTGGTGATGGGCGATGGCTGCAACCAAGAGGGTGTTGCCTCGGAAGCCGCGTCCCTGGCCGGCCACCTGAAGCTGGGCAAGCTGATTGCCCTGTACGACGACAACAACATCACCATCGACGGCCGCACAGACGTCTCCTTCACCGAGGACGTCCTCAAGCGCTATGAGGCCTACGGCTGGCACGTCCAACACGTTGCCGATGGCAACACCGACGTTGCCGCAATCACCAAAGCCATCGAAGCTGCAAAAGCGGTGACCGACAAGCCGTCGATCATCAAGGTGACCACCACCATCGGTTACGGCTCCCCGAACAAGAGCGACACCGCTGGCGTGCACGGCGCCCCCTTGGGTGCCGAAGAAGCCGAACTCACCCGCAAGCAACTGGGCTGGAACTACGGCCCGTTCGAGGTTCCCCAGGAGGCTTACGACCAGTTCCGCCAGGCCATCGATCGTGGCGCCAGCCTCGAAGCCGAGTGGAACCAGACCCTCGCCACCTACCGGACCCAGCACCCCGCTGAGGCCGCCGTGTTTGAGCGGATGCTGCGCGGTGAGCTCCCTGAGGGTTGGGACAAGGACCTGCCCACCTACACCGCAGAGGACGGTGGCCAAGCAACCCGGAAGCACTCCCAGATCTGTCTGGGTGCCCTCGGACCCAACCTTCCCGAACTGATCGGTGGCTCCGCTGACCTCACCCACTCCAACTACACCGACATCAAGGGGGAAACCGGTTCGTTCCAGGCCGGCAGCCGCGAGAAGCGCTATCTCCACTTCGGTGTGCGCGAGCACGCCATGGCCGCTGTTCTCAACGGGATTGCGTACCACAACAGTGGCTTGATTCCCTACGGCGGCACCTTCCTGGTGTTCGCCGATTACATGCGCGGCTCCATGCGCCTGTCGGCACTGAGTGAGCTGGGTGTGATCTACGTGCTCACCCACGACTCCATCGGCGTCGGTGAAGACGGCCCCACCCACCAGCCGATCGAAACCATCCCCTCCCTGCGCGCCATGCCCGGGATGCTGGTGTTCCGCCCCGGCGACGGCAACGAAACCAGCGGTGCTTACAAGGTCGCGATTCAGAACCGCAAGCGCCCCAGCTCCCTGTGCCTCAGCCGCCAGGGCATGGCCAACCAGGCCAACTCGTCGATCGACAAAGTGGCCTTCGGCGGCTACGTCCTCGAAGACTGCGCCGGCACCCCGGATCTGATCCTGATCGGCACCGGAACCGAGCTCGACCTTTGCGTCCAGGCAGCCAAGCAGCTCACCGCTGAAGGCAAGAAGGTGCGTGTGGTCTCCATGCCTTGCGTGGAACTGTTCGACGAACAGAGCGACGCCTACAAGGAAGAGGTGCTCCCCAACGCCGTGCGCAAGCGCATCGTGGTGGAAG
Organism: Synechococcus sp.; assembly: GCA_049619435.1. Classification (GTDB taxonomy): domain Bacteria; phylum Cyanobacteriota; class Cyanobacteriia; order PCC-6307; family Cyanobiaceae; genus Parasynechococcus. The sequence continues at coordinate 23,642 of JBMZMY010000015.1, read as the reverse complement.
CCGCTGAATCCTTCGGCTGGCACCGTTTCATCGGCCTCGATGGCGACAGCGTCACCATGAATCGCTTTGGTGCTTCCGCCCCCGGCGGCACCTGCATGAAGGAGTTCGGCTTCACCGTTGAAAACGTGGTGGCTAAATCCAAGGCACTGCTGGGCTGAACCCAGCGGCTGTCCTGGCCACCCAGCCAACGCTCACACCCCCCGAACGGGGGGTTTTTTATTGAGCACGTCGAACCAACAAAAATGCCCCGGTGTCACCACCGGGGCTTGATCCTGAAACATCACCAATCAGGTCAACATTCAGAGCATCAGGCCTTGTCCTGCTTCACCGCGGAGAGCTCAGCCGCACCCTGGGTCTTGAGCACCTCCTCGAGTCCTTCCAAATCCTCGTCCGTGATTTTGGTCTGCATCGGACAGTGCTTCGGTCCACACATGGAGCAGAACTCAGCCTGCTTGTAGATGTCCGCCGGCAGGGTTTCGTCGTGGTACTCCTTGGCCCGCTCCGGATCCAGTGACAGCTCGAACTGCTTGTTCCAGTCGAAGTTGTAACGGGCACGGCTGAGTTCGTCATCGCGATCGCGGGCTCCGGGACGATGACGAGCGATGTCGGCAGCATGGGCAGCGATCTTGTAGGCGATCAAGCCCTCGCGCACGTCTTCCGCATTGGGCAGTCCGAGGTGCTCCTTGGGAGTGACGTAGCAGAGCATCGCAGTGCCGTGCCAACCCGCCATGGCCGCACCAATGGCTGAGGTGATGTGGTCGTAACCAGGGGCAATGTCGGTGACCAAGGGGCCCAGCACATAGAAGGGCGCCTCGTTGCACTCCTCCATCTGCTTTTTGACGTTGAACTCGATCTGGTCGAGGGGCACGTGGCCAGGACCCTCCACCATCACCTGCACGTCGTGCTTCCAAGCGCGACGGGTGAGTTCGCCCAGGGTCTTCAACTCTGCCAACTGAGCAGCATCAGAGGCATCGTGCTGACATCCGGGACGCAGCGAATCACCCAGAGAGAAGGTGCAGTCGTAGCGCTTGAAGATCTCGCAGATGTCGTCGAAACGGGTGTAGAGAGGATTCTGCTTGTGGTGGTACAGCATCCACTGGGCCAGGATGCCGCCGCCGCGGCTGACGATGCCGGTGATGCGCCCCTTCACCTTGGGCAGGTGCTCAATCAGCAGCCCGGCGTGAATGGTCTGGTAGTCAACGCCCTGCTGGCAATGCTTCTCGATGATGTGCAGGAAATCGTCTTCCGACAGCTTCTCGATCGAGCCATGGACGCTCTCCAGGGCCTGATACACCGGCACCGTGCCGATCGGAACAGGCGAGGCATTGATGATCGCCGTGCGTACCTCGTCGAGGTTCACCCCACCGGTGGAGAGATCCATCACGGTGTCGGCGCCGTACTTCACCGCCAGCTTCAGCTTCTTCACCTCTTCAGCGGCATCGGAAGCATTGGGTGAAGCGCCGATGTTGGCGTTGACCTTGCACTTACTGGCGATGCCGATCGCCATCGGCTCCAGGTTGGTGTGATTGATGTTGGCCGGGATGATCATGCGTCCCCGAGCCACTTCCTCCATGACCAGGGATTCGGGCAGATTCTCACGCTTGGCGACGTAGGCCATTTCCTCAGTCACCACCCCCTGTCGGGCGTAGTGCAACTGAGACACGTTGGCCTGACCCTTTCGGGCCGACACCCAGGAAGCGCGCATGATCGAGATGGCGAAGGAGCTGCCAGGGATCGGCCAAAACCGGCCGTGGATCACGCTTGGTCACTTCCCTGCGCCGGCACAACCCGGATCAGGTTCGGAGGGTGTGATCTCAGCCTTGGTCGCTCAGGTGAGCAACCTCAGGCACCCCTAGTGGTGAACAAAAGCTAGCAACAGCAGTTCAACCGGGTTCAGCCGCCGGCGAGCCCATTCAGCGTGGCTGCCACAACACGGTGGTCGCTGTCCTGCTGCAAGCCCTGCAGCAGGACACGCGCTTGATCACCAATGGGCTGTCCCTGCGCCTCACGCACCAGGCGGACCAGCACTTCTGCCCCACTGACCCGCACCGTGCCATCGGCATCGGCAATGGCGAGCTGTGCCAGCTCCAACAGCCAGGACAAGTCGATTGGATCCTGTTCCGCCAGGGCCGAAAGAATGCTGCAGCGCACCAGCCAGGCATCGTCGGCGGCGAAGCTGGCCTTCAGCTGCGGCCAGGCACGCTCCACGCCATAACTCGCCAAGGCATTGGCGGCTTCAGCACGGACATTGGGGTCGTCATCTTCCGCCAGCAAACGGCTCAGCACCTCCCAGCCCTGTTCCGTGCGCTTGTAACCGAGACCGCTGCAGCTCAGGGACCGCACCAGAAAAGCTGACTGTTGTGTGCCGAGCACCAACAGCGGCACCGCATCCTCATCCGAACAAAAGCGCAGCTCGGTGAGCGCCGGCATCGCTTGCACCGGATCACCACTGACAATGGCCAGACGCAAGGCCTCGAGATCAGGGCTCGGCGAGTCAGGGGAAGCAGTCATAACGACGAGATGGAAAAGCGTGGCCTTAGTGGGGATCGTCAGCCCGGGCCTGATGGAGGTCCTGCAACAGACGTGAACGGCAGCGTCGCCGCGCGATCGAGCGACTGATCATCAAGCCAGAGCCCACCAAAACAGCGGGGAGAACCTGAATGCGATCCCGCCCCTGCCGGAGCTGAATGGACAGGATGGCCAGAACCAGCAACAACGGTGCCCCCAGCGTCACCCAGACAACCGAACGATCAGGCTTCATCCGTCGCTGTGTTCCGCGATCCAGGCCAACAATGTGGCCGCGAGCACATCGATGCCAACGGCCAGGGAGCGCTCGTCCAAGGCGAACTGACCGTTGTGCAGCGGAGCACAACCCTCTGGGCCAGCCACGCCCAGCCGAACCATCATCCCGGGCACATCCCGCAGCAATTCCGCAAAATCCTCGGCCCCCAGGGAAGGCTGCTCGACCGGACGCACCTGGTCACGGCCCAAACATTGAATGGCGCAGCGCTCCAACAGATCCGTGAGCGTGCGGTCGTTCTGCACCGGCGGAGCAATCGTGCGGTACTTGACCTCTGCACTGCCACCACAACTGGCGCAGATGGCCTGAACCGTCTCGTCGATCCAGAGCGGCAACCGATCGTGCTGCTCAAGATCCAGACAACGCACGGTGCCCAGCAGCCGAACCTGATCTGCAATCACGTTGAAGGCCCGTCCACCCTCCACTTTGCCGAAGCTCACCACAACCGGCTGCAGCGCATCCAGCCGCCGCGCAATCGCTTGCTGCAAGTCAGTCACCACCCGGGCGGCCATCCACACCGCATCCACAGACTGATGCGGACGAGCGCCATGGCCTCCTTCCCCACGCACCTGAATCTCCAACTCGCCAGCGGCGGCGGTCAGACAACCACGCCGGATCCCCACCGTGCCCGCCGGAAGATTGGGAACCACATGAACGCCATACAGAGCATCCAGGCCTTCGGTCGCCCCGGCATCGCGCATCCAGATCGCACCCTGGGCCAGCTCCTCGGCAGGTTGAAACAGCAGACGAACCCTGGCGCGCAGCGGCGTTGATGCGGCCAACAGCCTTGCCACACCAAGACCGATGCAGGTGTGGAGGTCATGGCCGCAGGCATGCATCACACCCTGACGCCTAGAGGCGTACTCAAGCCCCGTCTGCTCCTCCACTGGCAAGGCATCCATATCCACCCGCAAGCCCACCGTGGGACCGCACTCCGGACCCAACTCGGCCATCACACCCGTGCGGCCGACCCCTTCATGAACACGCCAGCCCAGGCGACGCAAGTCCCCAGCCACCAGAGCGGCCGTCTGGTGCTCCTCACCGCTGAGCTCCGGATGGGCATGTAGATGACGTCGCAACTCGAGCAGCTCAGGGAGGTCCTGCTCCAGGCGATCGCGAAGGGAAACAGACGAAGTGGTGGTCATCGCTCGGGGTGCTGCAGGGCTAGAAACGCCATCAGGTCGCTGGTGGGCTGCGGTGGCCAACGCCGCACCTCGGCCAACCAATCAGCCTGGCGATAGCGCTGATCAAGACCGGCCGCCGCGGCCCAGTGGCTCTCAGCTTCACCCCGAGAGCCCTGACGCCAGAGCAGGCCGCTCAGCCCGGCCCTGGCATCGGCAAACATCGGATAACGGCGAATCAATTTGCGCAGTTCGGCTTCCGCCCACTCCAGATCTCCGGTCTGCCACGCCGCCAGAGCTTCGCTGGAGCGCGCCATGGCGAAGCCGGGTCGAGCCAGGGACGCTCGACCGTAGAGCGACCTGGCCTGGCTCCAATCGCCCTCTGAGCCACGCACATTGGCGAGGTTGTACAGCGCCGACGCATCGTCAGGGTCGCGTTCCAGGATCCAGAGGTAATCGTCTGCCGCAGCGGACCAATCCTGCAGCGCTTCTTCGGCCGTGCCTCGGTTGAGATGAGGATCCGCTTCGTCGGGGGCCAGGTCGATGGAACGGGTCTGATCGGCGATCGCGCCATCAAGATCCCCGAGGGCCAGGCGGACATTGCCACGATTGCTCAAGGCCGCCGCATCCTGGGGTGCCTGCTCAAGCACCCGATCCCATAGCGGCAGGGCGTCACCGAAATCTCCACGACGGCTGGCACTCAAGGCCTGCTCGTACAAGCCCTGCAGATCCATCGCCCCAACGGACTGGGGAAGCCAGAGCAAGGCCACCAGCACCAGAGCCATCAATCGGATCATGCGGCCTCCGCGAGGTGGGAACGCGCAGCGTCGGTCACCATGCGTCCCCTGGGCGTCCGCACGAGTAAGCCCTGCTGCAACAGGAACGGTTCCACAACGGTTTCCAAGGTGACTGGATCCTCGCCAAGAGCCGCAGCGAGGGTTTCAAGGCCGACCGGACCACCACCATGCTGGTCGAGCAGAAGGGTCAGCAGACGGCGGTCACTGGCGTCGAGACCACGATGGTCGACACGATGCAAGCTCAGGGCCTCCGCCACCATGGATGCATCAATGCGGTCGCTCCCACCACGCACGGTGGCCACATCCCTGACCCGTCGCAGCAGGCGGTTGGCAATCCGGGGCGTTCCCCGACAGGACGCGGCAATTCCCGAACAGGCCTCGGAACTGAGCTCCATCGCCAACAGGGCAGCGGTTCGCGCCACGATCGACTCAAGATCCTGCTGGCCGTAGAACTCCAGCCGCTGAATCAGGCCGAAACGATCGCGCAACGGTGAACTCAAGGAGCCGGCGCGGGTCGTGGCTCCCACGAGGGTGAAGGGCGGCAGCTCAATGGAACGGGTGCGGGCGGTGCTGCCTTTGCCCACGGTGAGATCGAGGCGTCGATCCTCCATCGCTGGGTACAGCAGCTCCTCGGCCACGCGGGACAAACGGTGGATCTCATCGATGAACAGCAGGTCACGAGGCTGCAGATTCACCAGCAGACCAACAATGTCCCGCGGACGCTCGAGGGCCGGTGCACTGGTGATGCGGCAATGAACCCCGAGTTCCTCCGCCAGCACCAGCGCCATCGTCGTTTTGCCGAGGCCTGGCGGTCCGTAGAGCAGCACGTGATCGAGGGCATCACCACGACCGAGGGCGGCCTGGACGGCGATGCCAAGCACTTGCTTGAGCTCGCTCTGGCCGATGTAGTCCTCAAGACGCTTGGGGCGCAGGCTGTCCTCCGGCCGCAGGCTGGCCTCCTCCGGCGATGGCTGGGGATCCACAAGCACCGTCTCCCGGCGCTTTGGAGTGCGACCTGAACCGGAGGAAACAATCGCCATGTCCGGCAGGGTACCCAGACCTGGATAACGTCGGGTGACGTCGAGGCAGTTATGGCGAAGGGCGGAGTCAAAAAAGCGGCGGCAGCAGCGGCACGAGCCGCAGCCAATCGGCTGCTGGCCGATAACCGCCAGGCCCGCCATCAGTACGAGATTCTCGAAACCCTGGAAACCGGGATCGAACTGGTCGGCACCGAGGTGAAATCAATCCGCAACGGCAAGGCCAACCTGCGCGATGGCTTTTGCCTGATCCGCAATGGTGAGCTGCAACTCCACAACGTGCACATCTCACCCCACAGCCACGCGGGGAGTTATTTCAACCACGACCCACTGCGGACGCGTCGGCTGTTGGCCCATCGCCGGGAGATCGACAAACTGCGGGGGCAGACGGATCAGAAAGGGTTCACCCTGATTCCTCTCAACATTCACCTCAAGGGGTCTTGGATCAAGGTGACCATTGGAGTCGGCAAAGGCCGCAAGCTGCACGACAAGCGCGCCGCTGAGAAAGAGAAGCAATCGAAGCGCGACGTGAAAGCGGCCATGGCACGGTTCTGATCTCCCGATCAGGTGGCCCCCGTTGCTGAATCCGGAATGGGATCCGGATCCTCGTCCGGAAGTCTGTCCAACTGAGGCTGCTGCGGCGTCTCCAGCCGATCCGCACGGCAAGCGAGGGTGAGCAAAGCGGAGGACATCCCGGCGTTGGTGACCAGGACCTGCACCGGGGAACCAACCGATGCCGGCAAGGTGAGCACGCGCAATGGGCCCCGCTCATGCAGGATCTCGCCGTCCGCAGAGAGCACCGTCATCGCCATCAAGGGCGTGCCATTGATGCCAAGCACCAGCCGGTGATTGGCCGGCACGGTCAGCGTGATCAAGCGGGCACCACCAGCCATCACCCGCGCGGAATGGTTGGTCGGAGCCGTTGACACGGCCTTGACCTGGTCCACCGACACATCCTGGAGCCGATCGATCGCCGTGGCGATCCAGAGCTGCCGATACGGTTCCCGGGGTGGTTGGCCCTGACCATCTCCGGGGAGCAGATCCCTGGCAGCCGCACTGATCAACTGCTCAACAACCCGTGGGCTCAGCCCCTGGGCCACCAGAGCCTGTTGTTGCTGTTGCCAATCGGCATCACGCAAACCGCCGAGGCGACGTCGCAAATCCGGCGGCAACTGCTCCAAGCGAGCCACCCACTCCTCCGCCAGAGCCACCCATGCCGCGTCTGGGGAGGCACCAGCCAAGGTTTCGGAAGCGCGCAACTGCACACTGCGATCCACCAGGGATAGAAACCAACTGCGATCGATCTGCAGAGCCCGCAAGCGACGCATCAGCTGCTGTCGTTGATCAGTGTCAGACGAGGACACAGTGGTCTGGGGCGTGGGAGCGATGGCCTCGTTCCCGATGGAGGACTCAGAACCGTTGCCCCCCCCACGCGACAACAGGGCCCAGCCAAGACCCAACCCCACCACAGCTGACACGGCCAGCACCAGCAACACCGGCCAGACCTTGCCTTCCGCCCCCTGGGCCCGAAGCTCAGCGCGGCTTTGACGCCGGCCGACCGCGGGCAACTGGGAGGATGGCGACGCAGCCGGTGGCGTTGGCGCGGTGTCGATCGCATCCAGGGCCAGCAGAGCCTCATCCGCCGACTGGAAGCGCTGCTGTGGATCGTCGCTCACCAAACGGGCCAAGACGGACCTCACCCCATCGCCAGGAGGCTGGGCATCCGCCGAGGGCGTTCCGAGCAACAGCGACGCGAACGTTCCCAACCCATGGAGATCCATCCATGGCTCAGCCGCTTCACCGCGAAAACGCACTGCACCAAGATCCACCGGCACCGGCAGACCATCCACTTGACGGCGGATCACCGTCTGCGTGGCCATGGAACCGAGCACCAGCCCACGACCGTGGACAAAGGAGAGCACTGGCAGAAGCTGACGCAGGAGCTGACAGACCTCCTCGATGGGCAGCCGACGTTGGTCGGGTGGGAGCTGATCCAGCCGTTGTTGGTAGCTAAATCCCTCCTGCCACTCACGCACCAACCACAGCGCGTCCAACCCTGTGACCTGTTCACCGCAACGCGGGATCTGCGGGTGACGCATCGCGCGCAACAACGGCCAAAGCCGCTGCAGACGCTGGCGAGCCTCCTGCTGCTCGAACTGATGCAGCACCACCGAGCGATCACCATCCCCCTGATCCCGAGCCAGCCAGAGAGTTCCCTGCGACGGGTCTCCGCTCAACAGCACCCTGACGAGCCGGTAACGCCCGGCCAGCACAGAATCGACGGCGACAGGACTGGACTCGGTCACTGACAGCCCAAAACATGTCAGTCAAAGGTTACCGACGATCCATCCGCCGACATCGGCACCTAGGGTCCGGGCGAGCCTGACCCGTCGCCTTGCTGCTCGACACCCTGCTGGATGTACGACAACGCAGCGAAGCCCTGATCGCACCGCTGGAGCCAGAGGATCTCGGGTTGCAAGGCATGGCGGATGCCAGTCCACCCAAATGGCATCTCGCCCACACCACCTGGTTTTTCGACACGTTTCTGCTTCAGCCACATCTGGCGGGCTACGAACCCTGTGACCCGGTCTGGAGCTATCAGTTCAATTCCTATTACGAGGCCCTGGGAGACCGTCACCCCCGACCGCAACGGGGCATGCTCAGCCGACCCGCCATCGCTGAGATCCTGGCCTGGCGGCAACGGGTCGACAACGGACTGACCCGTCTGTTGCAGGACGGTGATCCTGCACTCGTGCCTCTGGCTGAACTCGGCCTGCACCACGAACAGCAGCACCAGGAACTGCTGTTGATGGATCTGCTGGATGGCTTCTCGCGTCAGCCTCTGGAGCCGGTCTATGACCCGCATGCCGACCTCTCCACCGTTGTGGATCCAACGGCTGCGGCATGGCTGCCCTGCGCCGGCGGCTTAACCGACATCGGCCATCAAGGCGAAGGCTTCCACTTCGATAACGAAACACCCCGGCACAAGGTGTGGCTCGAGCCGTTCACGCTGATGTCTCAGCTGGTGAGCAATGCCGACTACCTCCGCTTCATGGCCGACGGCGGCTACCAGCGCCCAGAGCTCTGGATGAGCGAAGGTTGGGCTGTCCTGCAACAACGGGGCTGGCAGGCGCCCCGGTATTGGCGTCGTGAACAGGCGTCGGAGCATTGGAGTCAGGAGTTCACGCTGGCCGGACGCCAACCCCTCCGTCCCGAAGCCCCCGTCCGCCATCTCAGCTGGTTCGAAGCGGATGCCTATGCCCGCTGGTGCGGTGCACGTCTACCGAGCGAAGCGGAATGGGAAGTGGCACGGCGGGAACATGGCGACCGACTGCTCCAGGCCCACCGCTGCCTGTGGCAATGGACCGCGAGCCCCTATCGGCCCTACCCAGGGTTCCAACCCGTTGAGGGAGCCGTCGGTGAATACAACGGCAAATTCATGAGCTCCCAATTTGTGCTCCGGGGCAGTTGCTGGTTGACGCCCCGCGGCCATGAACGTGACAGCTATCGGAACTTCTTCCCGCCGTCCAGCCGCTGGATGGCCTCAGGCCTAAGACTGGCCCGATGAGCTCGACGCGCACCAGTTCAGGCCTCGACCTGATCGACCTGCACCCTGCGGCAGCCGATCTGCGTCGCTTGGTGCATGACGGCCTGATGCAACAACCGAAGCAGCTGCCCGCGTGGCTGCTGTACGACGCCGAGGGCTCCCGGTTGTTCGCCGAAATCTGTCAACAGCCGGAATACACCCTGACGCGAACCGAGATCCAACTGCTGCAGGAGCAGGCGGAGCCCATTGCGGCCGCCGTTGGCCCTGGCGTGATGGTGGAGTTCGGAATCGGCAATGCCCGCAAGGTGGATCCACTGCTTCACGCCCTGCGGCCCAGCACCTTCGTCGCCCTCGACATCAGTCGCAGCGCTCTGATGGATGCCCTGCGCGGACTGGAGGCCAGCCATCCAGCGATCGCATTGCTCGGCATCTGCTGTGACCACAGTGCTTTGGAGGCGATGCCAAGCCATCCCTGGCTCGATAATCAGCGCCGGATCGGTTTCTTCCCAGGAAGCTCACTGGGCAACTTCCATCAGGACGCGGCCGTCGATCTGCTGCGACGATTCCGACACCTGCTCGCCGGAGGACCCTTGCTGCTTGGGCTGGATCAACCCCGAGATCCCCAGCAACTGGAGGCCGCCTATGACGATGCCGCCGGCGTCTCCGCGGCCTTCGCCCGCAATCTTCTGCATCGGCTCAACCGTGAGCTGAACGGCAGCATTGAGATCGATCAATTCGACTACCGCGCCCGCTGGGACGCCGAGCAGAACCGCATCGAAATGGCCCTGATCAGCAGGATCGACCAGAGCTTCACCCTTGAGCAGCAGCACTGGCACTTCAGGGCCAACGAACGCCTGATCACCGAACACAGCGTGAAATACACCCCTGAAGCCGCTGCCGAGCTTGCAGCGCAGGCCGGTTGGACCATTCGTCAACGCTGGCACGATCCCGCTGATCAGCTGTCCCTGCATCTGCTGGAGCCGTCAGACTGAACACGTGTGATGGCCCAGCGGCATGAAGCAGGATGAACGACGGCAAGCGATCAAAGCCCAACGTGAACGGTTGATCCAGGAGCTCGAAACGCTCTACATGGCGGCATTCGACCGCCTTGGCCAGCTGGAAGGAGACATCGGGGAAGTCAAAGCAGCGCAATTCACCCAGATCATCCTCAACTCGAAAACAGCAGCGATCGAGCCCTTACTCAAGGAGATTGAAAAGCCGGTGATCACAACCCCCGCCGACAGCCCGTCATGACCACCTGGCTGGATCAGCTGGAGCGGGAGCTCGACCAACGCCTCTCGGCGTTCCTGCGCAGCAATCCCGTGCAGGATCAACGCTTCCGCGAACAACACCAGCAGGACCGCGCCGCTGCACTGCAGAGGCAGCGACAGCAACTGCAACAGGAGGCGGAACAACAACGCCGACGCTTGATCGCCGTCGCTGCAGAAATCCGCTCCTGGACCGATCGGACCGCCAGGGCCAAGCAGGCTGGCGCGGATGATTTAGCCCGTCGCGCCCAGACGCACCTTGACGGCCTCATGGCCCAGGGCCGACACCAATGGACCGATCTCGACAAGCTCGGACGCCGCTTCAGCGAGATCGAAGCACAACTCCAGCAACTCGCAAAAGAGCAACCAGCCAGTAGCTCTGACCTGGAACAGGACTGGGCACTCTTCGAAGCAGAGCAGGAACTGGCGCAGCTCAGACGCGACAAAGGGCTGCGCTAACGCCCAGCCCTTTGATCGATCAAGCCTTCGGTGCAGGGGGCTCGAGGCTGACGCCTTCGGGCGGAGGAGTGGGGTCGGGATCCGCGATCAGCATGTGCTGCAAAACGATCTCGGGGCGTTCACTGTCGCGCCACCTGATGCGATAGGCAGGCATTTTGGTGCCACGGCTGGTGGTTTGCTCAACGGGCTCCATCACCCAACCCCGACGGGAACGCCCCTGGGGATTGCGCTTGACAACCGCGTCAGCGTGCTTGAAGCGAAACCCTACGCGTTCACCACTCATGGGGTCAGGACCATGCCACTACGTTTCATTATCCCACTGAGGGTGCAGCCTCAGAACGACTCTCCGGACGAAGCAGTGGGAAAGCGATCACATCGCGGATGGACGGACTGTCGGTAAGCAGCATCACCAGACGATCAATGCCGATGCCAAGGCCACCGGTGGGGGGCATCCCCACCTCCAGGGCCGTCACAAAATCTTCGTCAAGACCTTGTGCCTCCAGATCCCCGGCGGCCTTGCGCTCTTGCTGAGCCTCCAGACGCTGGCGCTGGTCCACGGGGTCGGTGAGCTCACTGAAGGCATTGGCATGCTCACGGCCAACAATGAACAATTCAAAACGCTCCACCAAGCCAGGTTTGCTGCGATGGGGCCGAGCCAACGGTGAAATCTCCACCGGGTAATCGGTGACAAAGGTGGGCTGGATCAGGGTTGATTCCACGGCCTGCTCAAAGGCTTCGTTCAGCAGACGGCCTACGGAATCAGCGAGCTCCGGCACATGCAGCCCTTGGGCCGTCATGGCCGCTGCCGCCTCGTCACGGCTGACGAAGCTGTTGAAATCCAGGCCGGTGGCCTCCTGCACGAGATCGTGCATCGTGGCCCGCCGCCATGGGGCTGTCAGATCAATCTCCGTGCCCTGATAGCTGATCGTTGTCGTTCCGCAGACCTCCTCACAGACCGAGGCCACCATCTGCTCGGTGAGCTCCATCATTCCGATGTAATCGGAATAGGCCTGATAGATCTCCACCGTTGTGAATTCAGGGTTGTGCCGGGTACTGACCCCCTCATTACGGAAGATCCGGCCCAACTCATAGACCCGCTCGAAGCCACCCACCACCAGTCGCTTGAGGTGTAGTTCGGTGGCGATCCGCAGGGTGAGGGGGAGATCCAGGGTGTTGTGGTGGGTCTCAAAGGGCCGCGCATCCGCACCGCCGGGCTCGCTCTGGAGCACGGGGGTTTCAATCTCAAGGAAATCGCGAGCATCCAGCCAGCGACGGATCCCACTGACCAACCGCGCCCGGCGCCGGAAGGTTTCACGGGTGTCCGGCGACACCACCAGATCGAGGTAGCGCTGGCGGTAGCGCTTCTCCACATCCGCCAAGCCATGCCACTTATCCGGCAACGGCTGCAGCGACTTCGTGAGCATCCGCCAATCGCTCACCTTCACCGAGAGTTCACCACGATCGGTCCGCCGCAACGTGCCGGTCACACCGATCCAGTCGCCGGCATCCACCAGCGAGGTGATCTGCTTGAACCAACCCTCCTGCTGTGCCTCGAGCCCGGCCTTCTCAAGGAAAAGCTGAATGGTGCCGCTCTCATCGGCCAGGGTGAAAAAAGCCAGTTTGCCCATCACCCGCCGGGTCATCACCCGTCCAGCCACGGACACCGTGACATCGCGCTCAGCACCGTTGGCCAGATCCGCATGATCCGCCTGCAGGGCTTGCATGCGATGGCTGGGGTCAAAGCCAAGGGCGTAGGGACCCTGATCAAGCTCTTTCAGCGCGTTCGCTTTTTCAAGACGTGTAGCGCGCAGCTCAGACACAGCAGCAGGACGGACGATCGGGCGCCATCCTGCCGCTCCGCGGGTCAGGCTCAGGCGGTGGCGGCTTCTCCGACCCTCTGAGACGAGTAGCCAATGCCCCGAACCGTCAGGATCAATTCGGGATTCCGGGGATCGGGCTCAAGCTTGCCGCGCAGCCGGGCAACATAAACATCGACGACACGGAGGTCGGCGGAACGACGCGGTGGATAGCCCCACAGCTGTTCCAGAATTTCGGCGCGTGGCACAACGCGACCGGGCTCACGGAACAGCAGCTCGAGCAGGCTGAACTCGGTGTAGGTGAGATTGATCCGTTCACCGGCACGGGTGACTTGGCGACGATTGGTATCCACCACAAGATCGCCCAGGCAGAGCACGCCTTGTCCGGTGGGCATCTCCCGGCTCTCCACTTCAGCGTTGCCGCGGCCCACGCGACGCAAGATGGTGGCAATCCTGGCTTCGAGCTCCTTCGGGCTGAACGGCTTCGGGAGGTAATCGTCGGCGCCGAGGTCTAGACCAGCAACCCGCTCGGAGATCGCTTCAACGGCCGAGAGGAAAATGATCGGAACGCAGGATTCAGCCCGAAGACGGCGACAGACCGCGAAGCCATCCAGCTTCGGCAGCATCACGTCTAGGACGATGAGATCCGGACTCTCGCTGTGGAACATCTCGAGAGCCTGTTCGCCGTCTTCGGCACAGATCACGCGATAGCCGGACAGCTGCAGTCGCATCACCAGAACACGACGGACCGCGGCTTCGTCGTCCACCACAAGGATCGTGGCTTTGGGGTCCAGGGGCTCTCCGCCCGGCATCCGTTACACGCTCTTAACGAGTTGCAACCATACTGTTCAAAGTGGACGAACCGGCGGTATGCAGCCGCTGCATCAGCCGGTTTACAACTTCTCTTTAGATTCCCTCGAGACTGAACCCTGGGGGTCAGGGCCAGCGCGACTGGGAGTACTGGTTCCATTGCCGCCGGGCTTCCGCCAGGGCGTCGGCACTGGTCACCTGTCCGAGCATCGCTCTCTGGAGCTGGGTGTACAGAATTTTTTGCAACCGTTTAATCCCAGGCAGCGCCGGCACCAGGACGCGCGCCGTCGCCAGGGTTTGTGCCGACAGCAAGCGGGCATCACGAATCTGACGTTGCTCTGGTGTGGCCGGCCGTTCACGCGCCAACTCCTCACGGATCTGAGCTAAGGCCTCCAGCGATGACGGCAACACCCGCGCCTCACGCGCAAAGCGCCCCTGATTGGCGGCATTGGTGAGAAACAAGGCGAAGGCCAAAGCCTGCCGTTGCTGGCTGCACTGACGCGGCACCGCCAAGGTCATCAGCGCGACATTGGCGACGCCATCGGCACCGGTCACAGGCGGATGGGCACGGGTCACGGCCGCAACACCGGGCGCATTCGTCTGGATGCTGCGCAGGAACTCGGCCCCGGTGGCGGCCAACGCCAGCTCACCGCTCTGGAACAGTTCAATCGCCCGACGTTGCCCCTGGCTCACCACTTCCCGAGGCAGCAAACCCTCGCGATAGAGGTCCGCCCAGAACGCAAAGGCAGCACGACCAGCCGGACTGTCAAAGGCGGCACGTCGCTGGTCATCAAGGAGCTGAACCCCCATCTGAACCAGGGTCTCCAACAGTTCCGCTGAATCGTCGGGAACGACCGTCATGAACAGGCCATAGCGACCGGTGCGCTCACGAATACGCCGCAGAAACTCCGGAAGCTCAGACCACGTCTGCGGCGGGGCCTGAATCCCGGCCTGGTCCAACAGCTGGTGATTCACCAGGCTGAGTCGAACCGTCAGATACCAGGGAATGGCGATGCGACCGGCCTCAGCATCGCGGCAGGCCTCCCAGACCGAAGGCAGATACGCCTCCGACACCCCCGCCGACAGCAGCGGTTCAAGATCAGCGAGACCCCCTTTGCTGGCGAGATTGGCCGCAAACGGAGGATTGAGGTTGACCACATCCGGGGCCGTTCGCGCAAACACCGCCGCCAGAAGTTTGCGCTCGACCGACCCCCAGGGGAGATCGGTCCAAGACACTGGCGATTGCGGAGCCTGGCGGGACCAGGCGGCCAGAACATCAGCGAAATACAGATTGAATTTCGGCGCGAGCTGCAGGGTCCAGAGCTCCAAGGCCGTCCCTGCGGGCGCTCCTCCACGACAGGCCGCCAGCACGGTCGCCAGGGCCCCCAACAAGAAATGTCGTCGACGCAAGACAAGGCTCATCCCGGGGACCTCCGCCGCCAGAGCAACAGTTGCAGGGACACCAGCAAAGGAGCCACCAAAGCAGTGACCAAGGCCTGGCAGAGCAAGGTCTGCACCCCCCAGCTCCGAATCGCGAGCTCGAGAGCAAACCCCTGACGCCACCACAGTTGAAGCAGAACCCCAAGTCCGACCACAACAGCACCGGTCCAAGCGAGCAGACCGAGGTTGAGGCTGCGTTGAATCGGTGCTGCGCGACGGCCCAACCGCCCCCACCACCATCCGAGCAGCATCAGCGCAGGCACCTGCGATCCACCGTCAAGGCTGAGTCCATCCAGCACCAGACCAAGCCCGAGCCCAGCCATCACGCCGGACACCGGTCCATCCACCAACGCCCAGGGCAACAGCCAGAGCACCGCCCAGGCAGGGCCGACCCCGGCAATGGCCAGCCAACCCGGAGAGGCCAGATTCACCAGGGGGACCAGCAGGGCTGACGCGACGCAGATCGGTTGTCGATGCAGACGGTTCATCGCATCAATCGGTCTTCACCTGAACCCAGTCGATCGCCTCCGGAGCCGCGATCAGTTGCAGCACAGCCATGGGAGCGGGAACCGCACGCTCATCGACTGACTGGATCACACCCACCGGCATGTTGGCGGGGAGCAACGTGCTGGCCGGGGAGGTACTTACCAGATCGCCGGGTCGGACATTGGGATCCTTCTCGATGAAGCGAAGGCGGGGGCGGCTGCTGCCCTGCCCCACCAGCAAGGCATGGCTGCGGGACCGTGGCAACCAGACCCCGATCTCGGTGCCCGGCGCCGTCAGCAACTTCACCCGGGAGGTCACAGGGGTGACGCTGTCGATGCGGCCCAACAAACCACCCGGCCCAAGCACAGGATCACCAGCGCTGATGCCGTGGAGCTCGCCCCGACTGAGCTCCAACTGCTGCCACCAGCCCCTGGGCGTCCGGGAGATCACCGCCGCGGCAACGAGTCCATCGGGCTCACCCCGTTGCTGAAGCTCGAGCATGCCGCGCAGGCGCCGGTTGTCCTGCTCCAACAACTGGAGCTTGGCGCGTTGCTCCAGATCCGTCGCAGCGCTGATCCACTCGCGTTGGGCAGAGCCCGGCCAGAACGGACGACTGAGCAGGGCATAGGCGTCGGCAAAGCCAGCCCCTTTGCTCCAGCGCACCATCAGAAGCGCTGCAACGAATAACAGCCAGGGCGTCAGTCGACCGGCGCCTCGCCAACGGCCCTTACCCGGCCAGAGGGAGGGTGCCATCCGATCAGGAGGTCGCCGAGGAGCGGACGAATTCCGGTGTATCCACCACCCGTTGCAGACGTTTCCAGTCTTCGAGCACCTGACCGCAACCGTTCACCACGCAGAGCAGAGGGTCCTCGGCCACGTGCACAAAAATGCCGGTCTCATGGCTGATCAAGTCGCTGATGCCCCGCACCAGGGCACCGCCACCGGCCAGCATGATGCCGCGATCGACGATGTCCGCCGCTAACTCAGGTGGGGTGCGTTCGAGGGTGCGTTTCACGGCTTCAACGATCACGTTGAGCGGCTCGGCGATCGCCTCGCGCAGGTCACCGGCCTTGAGGTTGATCGTGCGAGGCAATCCGGAGAGGAGGTGCAGACCTCGAACGTCCATGGACTCCTGATCAAAGGCGTCATCGGGAAACGCCGAGCCAATGCGGATTTTGATGTCTTCAGCGGTGCGCTCACCCACCACCATGTTGTGCACTTTCTTCAGATACACGCTGATGGCGTCGCTGATCTCATCACCCGCGACGCGAACCGACTCACTGAGCACCGTGCCACCGAGGCTGAGCACCGCCACTTCCGTGGTTCCACCACCGATATCCACGATCATCGTGCCCACGGGCTCGGTCACCGGCAGACCGGCACCGATGGCAGCCGCCACCGGCTCATCAATTAAATGCACCTCCCGTGCTCCGGCCATCCCGGCTTCACGCACCGCGCGGCGCTCCACACCGGTCACTCCACTCGGGATTCCCACCACCAGGCGAGGCGCCATGATCCCGCGCCCCTCATTGCCCTTGGTGATGAAGGTCTTCAGCATTTGCTCCGCCGCATCGAAATCAGCGATCACGCCATCACGGAGCGGCCGCACAGCACGGATGTTGCCGGGGGTCCGCCCCAGCATCAATTTGGCTTCATCACCAACGGCCAGGGTTGCATTGCGCTCCAGGTCCAGCGCCACCACCGACGGCTCCTGCAGCACGATGCCGCGACCGGAGACATAAATCAGAGTGTTGGCAGTGCCGAGATCGATGCCGATGTCCCGTGAGAGCTGAAAACGACGGAAAAACACGGACGGCGAACCAGGCCGGCGAATCATAGGTGCGTTCCAACGAGCTGCCTGATACGGCCGCTGAGCACGGTGGAACTCTCCTGAAGCAGCCACCAATGCCGTGGCGCATCATTAACCCATCACCAGGAGAACAACAGTTATGGGCGTCAATTCCGTCACCCTCGTCGGCCGGGCCGGCCGCGATCCAGAAGTGCGTTATTTCGAATCGGGCAGCGTCGTCGCCAACTTGACCATCGCCGTCAACCGTCGCAGCCGCGACGATGAGCCGGACTGGTTCAACCTCGAGATCTGGGGCAAGCAAGCCCAGGTTGCTGCGGATTACGTCCGCAAGGGCTCCCTGCTCGGCATCATCGGCAGCTTCAAGCTGGACCGCTGGACTGACCGCAACAGCGGCGAAGAGCGCAGCAAGCCTGTGGTGCGGGTGGACCGCCTCGAACTGCTGGGCTCCAAGCGGGACAACCAGGAGGCTGGCGGCAGCTTCGGCGGCGGCCAGGCCTCCGACGAAGAGATCCCGTTCTGACTTAGTCGGCCGACCGGCGCCGGCGCCAAGTGCGCAACCCCAGCCAAATGGCGCCGGCCAGAACTGCCAGCACCAGAACGATCTTCACCAGCTTGGAGACGGGATCGATCCAGACCTCGACATTGTTGTAGCCCTCGCCGAGCACCATGCCGGCCAGGGTCAGCAAGAGGGTCCAGATCAAACTGCCGGCGGTGGTCCAGAGCAGGAAGGGCGTCAGCGGCATCAGCTCGATCCCGGCCGGAACGGAAATCAAGGTGCGGATGCCGGGCACCAGGCGGCCCCAGAACACCAGGGCCGTCCCATAGCGGCTGAACCAGCGGCGACTACGGGCCAGTTCCTCAGGGCTGATGCCGATCCAGCGCCCATGGCGACTCAGCCACTGCTCGATCCGCTCCTCATTGATCAGCCGACCAATGCCGTACCAGGGCAGCGCCCCCAACACCGTACCGAGCAAGCCGGCGAGGACCACAGGAACCAACGCCAGCTGACCCTGCTGCACATAAAAGCCCCCCAGAGGCATGATCAGCTCCGAGGGGATCGGGGGGAACAGATTTTCCAGAAACATCGCCGCGAAGATCGCGGTGTAGCCCAACCACTGGTTGGCCTCAACGGCCTGACCGATCAGCTCGGGCAACTGGGTAATGAGATCGGAAAGCCCCATGGAGCCTGCGCATGACCGCGCAAGTCTTCCATGGGGCCAGGACGATCCGCGTGATCGCGATCAGTAGCGGTAGTGGTCCGGCTTGTAGGGACCTTCCACGGGCACGTTGATGTAGTCGGCCTGGTCCTTGCGCAGTTCGGTGAGCTTGGCGCCGATGCGATCGAGGTGAAGGCGAGCCACCATTTCATCGAGGTGCTTCGGCAGCACGTAGACCTCTTTGCCGTACTCACTGCCCTTGGTGAACAGCTCGATCTGAGCCAGCACCTGGTTGGTGAAGGAGTTGCTCATCACGAAACTGGGGTGGCCGGTGGCGCAACCAAGGTTCACCAGACGACCCTCAGCGAGAAGGATGATCTTGTTGCCGTTCGGCAGGGTGATGTGATCCACCTGCGGCTTGATGTTCTCCCACTCGTACTGCTTGACGCTCGTCACATCGATCTCGTTGTCGAAGTGTCCGATGTTGCAGACGATCGCCTCGTCCTTCATCTTCACCAGATGCTCATTGCGGATCACCTGGTAGTTGCCGGTGGCCGTCACGAAGATGTCCATGTCTTCGACCACGTCCTCCAGGCGGACGACGCGGTAACCCTCCATGGCCGCCTGCAGCGCACAGATCGGATCCACTTCAGCGATGCAGACGGTGGCACCCAAGCCACGCAGGGACTGAGCGGAGCCCTTGCCCACATCGCCGTAACCGACCACGAGGGCCTGTTTGCCGGCGACCATCACGTCGGTGGCGCGCTTGATGCTGTCGACCAGCGATTCGCGGCAGCCGTAGAGGTTGTCGAACTTGCTCTTGGTGACCGAGTCGTTGACGTTGATCGCGGGGAAGGGCAGCTCACCGCTGTTCTGCATCTTGTAGAGACGCGCCACACCCGTGGTGGTCTCCTCGGTCACGCCCTGGATCTGGGCCTTGGTGCGGGAATAGAAGCTGGGGTCTTGGGCCAGCTTCTTCTTGATCGACGCGAACAGGAAGGTTTCCTCTTCGTTGCCGGGGTTGTCCAGAACTGTGATGTCCTGCTCGGCCTTGCTGCCCAGCATCACCAGACCGGTGGCATCGCCGCCGTCATCCAGGATCATGTTGGGGGATCCACCATCGCCCCACTCCAGAATCCGGTGGGTGTACTCCCAGTACTCCTCAAGGGTTTCACCCTTTACCGCGAAGACGGGCACACCACGGGCCGCCATGGCCGCAGCAGCATGGTCCTGGGTGGAGAAGATGTTGCAGGAGGCCCAGCGCACCTCAGCCCCCAACTCCACGAGGGTTTCGATCAGCACTGCGGTCTGGATCGTCATGTGCAGGGAGCCAGCAATGCGGGCGCCCTTGAGCGGTTTCTCCTGGCCGTACTTGGCACGCAAGGCCATCAGACCGGGCATTTCGGTTTCGGCGATATCCAGTTCCTTGCGACCGAAATCGGCCTGGGCGATATCGGCAACAACAAAGTCGTCGGCCAGCTTCAGCTCAGCTGCGGTTGTGGGCGCTGCCACCATGGATTTTCAGCTCCGTAGGGAGAACGTGGACGGGAATCTCTGCAGAAACGCCGAGGCTTCGGGCCTGCTTAATGCACAACTTAGCGATGTGCCCTTTGCGCTGAACGACCTGCAGGCCACCCGGACCTTTGGTGCCGACCTGGCGCGACACCTGCCCAGAGCAGCCATTTTGCTGCTGCATGGTCCGCTGGGGGCCGGAAAAACCTCCATGGTGCAGGGCATCGCAGAGGCACTCGGCATCGATGAACCGATCACCAGTCCCACCTTCGCCCTGGCCCAGCACTACCCCCAGGGCCGGCCTCCGCTGATTCATCTCGATCTTTATCGGCTCGAACAACCAGCCGCGGCCGATGAAATTTTTCTCCAGGAGGAGGAAGAAGCCCGCTGCTTCGGTGCGCTGCTGGCGGTGGAGTGGCCCGAACGCCTGGGGCTGGCGCTTCCCGACGCCTGGAGCCTGCACCTGTCCCATCGGGACGACGGAGGGCGGGAGGTTCAGTTGGTTCCCCCCAAGAACGCCTTCACCTCCGGCTGAGTCGGTTGGGGATCGATCGCTCCAGCTCCAGAACAGACCAGGGCTCCGCAGGCGGCGGCAAAGCGAATCCGCTCATGGACCGGACGACTCCAGGCATGCAGCAGTCCAGCGGTGAACGCATCTCCCGCACCGGTGGTGTCCACCAGGTGCTGCGGAGGCGACACGGCCAAGCTGCCCTGGTCTCCAGCAATACTCCAACGCAATGGCTCTGCTCCATCGGTGACCACCACATCGGGCCGCTGGGGCAAAGCGTCTCGAATCGCATCGGGGTCATCCACAGCGAACAGCCACAGCGCTTCTTCGCGCGCCAACTTGATCAAAGCGGCCTGCTCCAGCAGGGGACGCATGGCGGAGCACGCCGTTGGGGAAGGCCCCGCTGCCGGATCGGCCTCGGCATCCCAGAACGTCGGACGCCAGTTGACGTCCAGGGCAATCGCCATCCCCCGCCGACGGGCATCGTCCACGACCCAGTTCAGGCTCTCCGCAGCGGCAGGAGCAGCCAGGGGAATCGTGCCAACCAACAACCAGGCCGCCTGATCCGCCAGACCGGGCCAGGCCCGCCGCAGCTCCGCCAGGGCCAACGCCTCATCGGCAAACCCCTGACCGCGATCGCCGGCGAACCCCTGGAACTGACGCTCACCGGACTGCGACCGCCGAACCAACACCACCCGGGTGGGCCGCTCCGGATCCTCTTGAACAGCGCGCTGGTCCACGCCGCGTTGGCGCAGCAGAGCAGCAAAGGCCGCTCCGATCGGATCACGCCCCAAACGACTGATCAAAGCGACGGCAGTCCCAAGGCGGGCCAGGCCACAGGCGACGTTGGCGGGAGCCCCACCGAGACGATCATCCACCGGCTGATCGGAGGCCGGATCACCACCAGGGGGGCCAAGGCGATCCACCAAGGCCTCACCGAGGCAGATCACAACTGGGGAGTCCGCCATCAGGCGGTGATGCGTCTGACCTAAGCCTGGCCGTGACCCTGCAACCTGCCAAGCAACGCCTCAATGATTCGTGCGTTGGCCGCAGGGAAGGGATAGTCCTTGAGCTGCTCAGGAGCCACCCAGCGCACCTGCTGACTGGCGAGGGGCTGGGGTTCACCGGAGGTCCAGGAGCAGAGGTGCACCACGAAGCGCAGCTTCTTATGGCTGTAGGCGTGCTCCACGGTGATCAGTTCCTCGCCCACCTCCACCTCGATCGCCAGCTCTTCGCGGAGTTCCCGCCGGATGCAGTCCTCGATGGCTTCCTCCGGCTCCTGCTTGCCGCCTGGGAATTCCCACAGCCCACCGAGCAGGCCTTCCTCCAGCCGCTGGTCGATCAGCACGGCACCATCGGCATTGAGGACCACCCCAACACCGATCACCTGAAACGGCAGGGGTTTGCGCTCATCGGTCACGGGCCAACGGATCGGGTCGCCGGCAGCGTACGCAGCGCATGCCCCAGACCAGGGACATCGCTCACAGGACGGCTGGCGGGGCGTGCAGACCGTGGCCCCCAGATCCATCAGCGCCTGGTTGAAATCCCGCGCACGATCTCGGTCCAACAGAGCCTCGCTCCATCGCCAGAACAGGGCCTGATCACGGGCGGGAGAGCGGGGATGCGCCTGCAGACGCGCCAGCAGGCGCTTGACGTTGCCATCGAGAATCGGCTCGGGAGCGTTGGTGGCGCTGGACAGAATGCTGGCGGCGGTGGTGCGGCCGATGCCGGGCAACGCCATCCACCCCTCCAGATCAACCGGCCAGGCCGTCGCCGTGATCACCTGAGCCGCCTGCTGCAATCGCCGGGCCCGGGAGTAATACCCCAGGCCCTGCCAGAGCATCCGCACCTGCTCCAGCGAGGCCTCGGCCAAGGCCTCCACCCCAGGGAAGGCCTCCATCCAGCGCCGCCAATAGGGCAAGACCACCTGCAGCTGGGTCTGCTGCAGCATCACCTCGGCGATCCAAATCGGGTAGGGATCCAGCTGATCGGTCGGATCCGGCCGACCCCCAGCAGCCTTGGATTTCCAGGGGATGCTGTGGCGGCCGTGCTGCTCCCACCAGAGCAGCAGCTCAGCGCGGTCGGGCCAGCTGGCGCCGGAGCCTGGCCCAGCTCCGCTGGGACCGCCGGCGTTCGCGTCGGGTGATCGGGGCATGGGCCAGCCGCTGCTGAAGCTCGGCCATGGCCAGCAGCGACGCCGCCCGGTCCGGGTGGACGCAAGCAGCCCGCCGACACAACGCCGAGAAAGATTCTCCAGGCAACGCTGTCATGCCGAGGCGCTTCAGTAGAAGCAGACTGCGAGCGAGGGGATCGCGGCCACCGTCCCGGCGCAGGACGTGCCAAAGCCCGAGGCCGACGGCGAGGGCCAGGCCGGCCGCCGCCACGATCGCCAGACCCAGCCAGCGCAGCTGCTCACCGAACAACTGCCGCAACCAGGCGGATTGGGAGGCCTGGTCAAAGCCAAGCCACCAACGGGTCCAGGCCAGATCCAGGGCCCACCACTCGCGTTGCAACCAAACCAGGGCGGGGAAACGGGCCTGACCAATCACCGTGGCACGCTCCATCAGAGCCTGCGCTGCCACACCGGAGCTGATCCAGGTGGTGGGATCAACCCGCTGCCAGCCCTGGCCCCGTAGCCAGACCTCCGTCCAGGCATGGGCATCGCTCTGGCGAAGATTGAGGTAAGTCCCACCACTGAACGACCGCTCCACCGTGCCGCCCTGATACCCGCTGACCACCCGTGCAGGCACGTCAGCAGCCCGCATCAAGGCCGCCAGGGCCCCGGCGTAATGACCGCAAAAGCCCACCTGACGCTCAAACAGAAACGCCTCCAGGTCCGAACTCGGACCGGGCTGAAGGCTGTAGCGGAACGGTTGGGAGCGAAACCATTGCTCCGCCGCCTGCAGGCGCTGCTGGTCGTTCGGCAAGGCCCGCCAATCGGCAGCCAGGGACTGAAGTCTGGGCAGCGATCGCATCGGCAGGATCCGTTCCGCAGGGATCGGAGGCCGTTGCTGCCAGGGGAGAGATGGCGCCCGATCACCTCCGGCCATCAAGCGATAGGACCGCTGCTGAC
>JBMZMY010000014.1:0-35350 GCA_049619435.1 Synechococcus sp. | reverse complement strand
ATCAGTTCAACCTGATGGCCAGCAACGATGCAGATGACGCAACAAAGCAATACGTGGGCTCCTGGATGATCACAGTGCATTGATCGCCCGCACGGTCCACGGATGAAGCATCACGCCATCGCCGTTTTGCCGCAGGGTCTCGAAGAGGCTGGCTGCGAGGAACTCAGCGCGCTGGGGGCCCATGGCGTACGTCCCCTGCGCCGTGCCGCGTCCTTCCAGGCCGACATGGCTTGCTTCTACCGGCTGCACTTGCAGGCTCGACTGCCCTTTCGTCTGCTGCGGGAGATGGCGCGGTTCCGCTGCGTGAGCCGTGACGACCTCTACGACGGCATTCGCGGTGCCCTGGATTGGGAGCGCTGGCTGCATCCATCGATGAGTTTTCGGGTGGATGTGACCGGCAGCGCACCGGGCCTGAACCACAGCCATTACTCAGCGCTTCAGGTTAAAAACGCCCTGGTGGATCAGCAGCGTGAGATCTGGGGTGACCGCTCCTCGATCGATCTGGAGAACCCGGATCTGTCCCTCCACGTTCATCTCAGCCGAGATGGAGCCACCCTCAGCCTGGATGGCAGCGGCAGCAGCCTGCACCGGCGTGGTTATCGCGCCGCCATGGGTGCGGCGCCGCTCAAAGAGAACCTGGCCGCTGGCCTGATGCGACTGACCGGCTGGGACGCCAGCGGTCCCCTGGTGGACCCCTGCTGTGGCTCAGGGATCCTGCTGATCGAAGCCGTGCTGACCGCCCTGCAACAGGCGCCCGGTCTGAACCGCAGCTTTGCCTTGGAGGGATGGGCCGATTTCAACCCAGAACTCTGGAACGAGGAGTGCGAGCGGGCGCGCAACCGCCGCCGCCGCGATCTCACCCTGCCGCCGGTCATCGGGATCGAACAAGACCCCGCCATCGCCGAGCAGGCCAGGGACAACGTTGCCGCGGCCGGACTTCAGGGGGTGATTGAGATTCGTCCGGGGCGCTTTGAAGACCAGTCACTCCCGGAGGGACCTGGCGTGCTGGTCTGCAATCCCCCCTACGGCGAACGGCTGGGAGCACTGGATGATCTCGACAGCTTCTACAGCGACCTCGGCAGCTTTGCCCGCCGCGAGGCATCCGGCTGGCAGCTCTGGTTACTCAGCGGCAACCCCAAGCTCACCGGAGCACTCCGGCTCAAGGCCTCCCGGAGAATTCCGGTGAGCAACGGCGGCATCGACTGCCGCTGGCTCCACTACGGCCTCCGCTGAAACCGGTTGGACCACCCCTGAGCCACCACCGCCCCATTGACGGTGAGATCCCCCGATGAAGACACCATGGTGGTGAACAGGCCAACCGGGCGCAGCTGGGACAAGTTACGGGTCCAGGAGGCATAAATTTCCGAATGAATCGCCCTGGCCAGTGGTTCAGGAGCACTGAAGTACTTGAATCGCCCCTGCTTCGAGCGCTGTTTCCGGCGAGCGAGCTGCAGCGCATTCGTCTCGAAATCGCAGAGCACCGTGTTGACCAAAATGCGCTGAAATCGGCTGAAGAAGGGGCGCTGCAGATAAGCCTTCAACATCAGATCGTTCTCCCGAGAATCCTGCAGATGCTCGAGCGATCGCTTGCCCAAGACACCGTCCGGAGCAGCCAGCTGCAACGCACGCTTCTTCAGCGAACGAGGCCAGTAGGAGGGATCAATCCCACGAAGAATCTGATAAAGATCCAGATGCATCAAGACATTCGCGGGCAGGTCAGCTGCGCGGTTGAGTCGTTTGAGGTGACTGGCCTGAAAGAAGGATTGCCGGAGCAGCGCTTGGCTGAAATCGTCGAACTCTGTTCCGGAGGGATCTCTGTTGGTGGAAGCGAAGGTCTCCGCCTCGTCAACACCAAACAGCGGCAGGTTCTGCTGATAGGCAGCACGCAGGACCGTGGATTTACCGGAGCCACAGGAGCCGGCCACGATCAACAACGTGTTCAGATCAGGAGCACTCAAACCCGGCCGAGAAGGGCACGCAGGGTCTTCACCAGGCCCTGCATCGTCTGCGGAAGGAACGGACCCTTCAGCACCTGACCGCCCACCCGCAGGGACAGGCCGGCAAACACCAGGTTGGCCGCCGCCAGCACGAGCAAGGCGTGGATCCAGGACAACGCCCAGCTCTGCTGCACCCACAGCAGGGCAGCCCCTTCTGCAGCCAGCAGGGCCAAGAGCATCGCTGTGCCACCGATGGCCAGGAACAGACCACCGCTGATCACCCGGCGTTTTTCGCGGTCCACCTCCTGCAAGGCAATCCGCACGTGCAGATCCATCACCGAGGCCGCCAGGGCCGTCATTCGAGCGGCGGCACCAAGGCCGCGGGGTTGCTGCTGTTCAGCCATCAGGAGCGGCGACCCCCACTCAAGAGCGACCCGAGCAGCACACCCACACCCAGGGCCACACCCACCGCCAGCAGCGGCCGTTGACGCACGGGCTGTTCGATGCGCGGCCGCAGGGTGCTGTTCAACTCATCGAGCAGTTGCTCCAACTGCTCCTCCAGGGGATCGAGGCTGTCGCCGAGATGACGCCCCCGATCACCCGCGGTGTGCATCAACTCCTCCAGTTGCTCACGAACCCCCTGGGGCGTGAGACCGGTGTTCTGTTCAATCAGCCGAACCAGTTCATCCACGCTGCCTCGGGTTGCCTCGAGTGTGTGCTGCGCCAGCTCCGGCCAGCGCTTCTGAATCGTGGGGAGCAGGCTGTCAAAGCGATCACGGAAGTGGTGCTCGAAGCTGCCGTTGGACTGCGGCGATGACGCACCCATGGTCCGGCATTGGCGGGGAAGCTTCCTGAGGGTAGGAAGAGTGCAACGCCAAGGAAACGTGATGCCCCGCTATTCGCTCCTGCGCCACACCGATGCGCCGGACGATCCGAGCGGATGCCACTTCGACCTCTTACTGGAAGATGGCACGGCCTGCCGCACCTGGCGCCTGCCCGAGCTGCCCAGCATCAACGGTGCCGCTCAGGACGCCGTTTCCCTGCCGGACCATCGCCTGGTCTGGCTGGAACCCCGCAGTGCCGCTGTCTCCGGAAACCGCGGCTGGGCTGAACGCATCGGCGGCGGTCACTACCGCGGCGCACTCCCAGAGCAGGTCGACGCCGATCTGATCGTGGAGCTCAGCGATGGCCCCCTGGCCGGACAGCTCACGATCAGCGCCGGGTTGTGCCGCGTAACGCGCCCTTGAGCTTTTCGCGAGCTTCGCTAGTTTCGAGTCGCTGACAGCTCCAGATCCTGTTGGTCCACATCAATCAGGTCGGGCTGGCGCAGTTCAAGTCGTTCGGTGGAGCGATGACGATCCCTCTTGAGCAGGGATTCACCGTGGTCACCGGCCCCAATGGCTCCGGCAAGAGCAACATCCTTGATGGGGTGCTGTTCTGTCTGGGCCTGGCCACCAGCCGTGGCATGCGCGCCGATCGCCTGCCGGACCTGGTCAACAGCGGCATTCTCAAGGCCGGCAAAGCCGCTGAAACCACCGTCAGCGTTCGCTTTGATCTCAGCGACTGGCAGCCCGATGCCGCCGAAGATGGACTGGAGGCCCCCGAGGAGGGGCCCTGGATCAAACCGGGGCAAACCGAATGGACGGTGACCCGACGGCTGCGGGTGATGCCCGGCGGCTCCTACAGCTCCAGCTACAGCGCCGACGGCATCCCCTGCAACCTTCAACAGCTGCAAACCCAGCTGCGCCGCCTTCGCATTGATCCCGAAGGCAGCAACGTGGTGATGCAGGGCGATGTGACCCGCATCGTGTCGATGAGCAACCGCGACCGGCGCAGTCTGATCGATGAACTCGCCGGGGTCGCACTGTTCGACACCCGGATCGAGCAGACCCGCCGCAAACTCGATGACGTCCAGGAGCGGCAGGAGCGCTGCCGGATCATCGAGCAGGAGTTGCTGGCCAGCCGTCAGCGCCTCGAGAAAGATTGCGCCAAGGCGCGGCAGTACCAGGAGTTGCGCGGACGCCTGCAGCAAGGCCGCCAGCAGGAAATGGTGCTGGCCTTTGAAGCTGCCCAGCTGGCCCTCCAGACCCTCGGCACCCGCCAGCAGGAGCTCGAGGCCAAGGAGCAACGCGATACCACCGCCGTCAGCAGCGCGGAGCAAACCCTGGCCACGGCCAACCAGGAGCTGCAAACCCTCCAGGAGCAGGTCAAGGCCCTGGGGGAAGACCAGTTGCTGGCGGTCCAGGCAGAACTGGCCGGACTGGACACCCAGGGCCGTGAGTTGGAGCGGCAGTCGATCCAGCACCAGGAGGACGCCCAGAAACTTCAGGACACCCGCAACGCCCTGGCCGGACGCCGCCAGGAGCTGCAGCAACAGGGACGCGATCTCGAACACGACCCCCATGAGGCCGGATTGGCAGCCGCGGAATCCGATTGCCGGGATGCCGAATCCGCCGTGGAGATGTCACGACGACGCCTGGCCGATGTGGCCGGACGCTCCGGCGCCTGGATGGACGAACAGAAGCGACGCAGCGAGCGGCGCCAGCACTTGCAGAGCAGCATCGAGCCCCTGCAGCAGGAACAGCAGCAACGCCAGGAGCGGCTGCGCCAGGACGGCGAACGTCTCGACGAACTCAGTGGGGAACTGGCCCGCGATGGCCAGGAGGAAACGGACGTCCAGCAGAAACTGCAGCAGTTGGAGGAGGAATGGCAAACCCTGCTGCAGGGCCTGACCAGCGGCAAGCAGGCGGTTCAGCAAACCGCGGAATCCCTGGCGATTCAACAGCGCACCCGCAGCCGCCTCGAACAGGAACAGACGCGACTGGAGCGAGAGATCGCCCGCCTGGACAGCCGCCGTGACGCCCTGCAGGAAAGCCGTGGCACCGGCGCCCTGCGCCTGCTGCTGGAGGCGGGTCTGGATGGGATCCATGGGCCGGTGGCCCAACTCGGCGAAGTCGACGACGAGCACCGCCTGGCCCTGGAAGTAGCGGCCGGAGCACGCCTTGGGCAGGTGGTCGTGGATGACGACCGCATTGCCGCTCGGGCGATCGAGCTGCTGAAGAGCCGTCGCGCTGGCCGACTCACCTTCCTGCCACTGAATAAAATCCGGGCACCCGGTGGTGGGAGCAGCTGGGGCAGTGGTGGTGCCGCCATGGCGCGGGGAGCCCGTCCAGGTGGCCCCGGCGACAGCGGCGGCGGGCTGGTCGGCCGTGCCGTGGAGCTGATCCGCTTCGAGCCGGTCTACGACGTGGTCTTCGCCTACGTCTTTGGAGACACGTTGGTGTTCCGGGACCTCGGCAGCGCCCGCCAGCAGTTGGGACGCTCCCGGGCGGTCACCCTCGATGGAGAGCTGCTCGAGAAGAGCGGTGCGATGACCGGTGGCAGCTTTTCCCAGCGCAGCGGTGGCCTGAGCTTCGGCCGCAGCAACGACAGCGACGAAGCCGAACCCCTACGCCGCCGCCTGCTGGAACTGGGCGAAAGCCTGGCGGCCTCCCGGCGGGAAGAGAACCGGCTGATCGAAGCGCTCGACCAGCAGAAGCCCGCCCTGCGACAGCTCGAACAACGCCAGGCCGCCCTCGTGGCCGAGCGCAATGCCGCCCTCCGCAACCATGGTCCCCTGATCGAACGCAACCGCGAACGCAGCGTGCGGCTCGAACAGCTGCGCCAGGCCCAGCAAGAGCATCAGCAACGCCTCGACGCCATCGCCGCGGCCCTGGCCCCACTGCGCGAGGAACAACAGCAACTGGATGCAGCGGAACGCTCCAGCAGCAACGGCGATGAATCCACGGCCTGGACGCAGCTGCAGCAGGCCCTCGAAGCCGCGGACCAGCGCCTGGAGGCAACCCGCCGCACGCGTGATGAACTGCTCAATGCCCAGCGCGAACGCCGCCTGGCCCTCGAGCGACTCGGCGATCAGCAGCAGACCCTCAGCAACGACGAAGCCCGACTGCAGGAGGCTGTGCAGGCCCTGGCCACGGCCCATGGCGCCTGGCGACAGCAGCACCAGGAGCTCAAGGAGCAGCGGGAGCGGTTGACCAAACAGCAGCAAGAGCTGCAGGAAAGCTTTGGCGAACAACGCCGGGCCCGCGATGCCGCCGAAGCCGAGGTGGGGCGCCAGCGCCAAGCCCTGCAGCAGGCGCAGTTCAACCTCGAACGCCTCAAGGAGGAACGGCTGGCCCTGATCGAAGAACAGCGCAACGGTGCCGTGCGGCTGCAGGAGATGGAACACGCCCTGCCCGACCCCCGCCCAGAGATCTCCGATGCAATCCGGGAGGCGGGCCTGGAGGCGCTGCAGATCGAGCTGCAGGCCATCCAACGCCGGATGGAAGCCCTGGAGCCGGTGAACATGCTGGCGCTGGAGGAACTCGAAGCGCTCGAACAACGGCTCAACGAACTGAATGAGCGCCTCGATGTGCTCAGCCAGGAGCGCGAAGAACTGCTGTTGCGGATCGAGACCGTGGCCACCCTGCGCCAGGAAGCCTTCATGGAGGCTTTCTCAGCTGTTGATGGCCATTTCCGCGAGATCTTCGCCAGCCTCTCCGATGGCGATGGCCATCTGCAGCTGGAAAATCCCGACGACCCCCTGGAGGGTGGCTTGACCCTGGTGGCCCACCCGAAGGGCAAAGCCGTGCGCCGACTGGCGGCGATGTCCGGTGGTGAAAAGTCGCTGACGGCCCTGAGCTTCCTGTTTGCTCTGCAACGCTTCCGCCCGTCGCCCTTTTATGCGCTCGACGAGGTCGACAGCTTCCTCGATGGCGTGAATGTCGAGCGGTTGGCAGCGTTGATCGCCCGTCAGGCCGAACAGGCCCAGTTCCTGGTGGTCAGCCACCGTCGCCCGATGATCGGGGCCTCCCAGCGCACGATCGGTGTCACCCAGGCCCGCGGCGCCCACACCCAGGTGGTGGGACTCCCGGATGCCGCCTGACCTGGCACAGCAGATCCACTACGCCACAATGACCCGAAGTTCATGGCCGAGGGCCCGCGCTTGACCCCGACCCCATCCCAGAACGACGCCCTCACGACCGGCGTGCCCAGTGACCGGCTCTGGCTGCGCTCCGAGCTGATGGGCACCCAGGTGATCACCCGCGACAGCGGACGACGGCTCGGTGTGGTGGGCGAAGTGATCGTGGATATCGACCGTCGCGAAGTGGTGGCCCTCGGTCTGCGCGACAACCCTCTGACCCGGTTCCTGCCAGGCCTGCCGCGTTGGATGCCGCTGGATCGCATCCGTCAGGTCGGCGACGTGATCCTGGTGGATTCCGCGGATTCCCTCAGCGAAAACTTTGATCCTGAGCGCTACAGCCGGGTGATCAACTGCCAGGTGATCACCGAATCCGGCAGCCAGCTGGGTCGGGTGCTCGGCTTTGCCTTTGATATCGAAACCGGAGAGCTCACCACCCTGGTGATGGGAGCCCTCGGCGTGCCCCTGCTGGGGGAAGGTGTGCTCTCGACGTGGGAGATGCCGGTCGAAGAGATCGTCAGCAGCGGCCCCGATCGGATCATTGTGTATGAGGGTGCCGAAGACAAGCTCAAGCAGCTCAGCAGCGGTGTGCTGGAAAAACTTGGGGTCGGTGGCCCCAGCTGGGAAGAGCAGGAGCGGGAGCGGTACCGGGTCAACCTGGTTCCCGTCGAGAACCAGTTGAGCTCCGGCCAGGCCGTTGAGCAGGAGCAACGCAGCCTGCAGGCCGCCACCAACGAACGCGTGGAGGTCGAGGACAACCTGGATTACGTGGAGGTCGACGAGCAACGCCGGGAGCCGCAGCTGCAGCGCCGCTACCTCGATGAGCAGCCCCTGGATCCGTACGAAGAGCGTTACCCCGAGCAGCGCTATACGGAACCGCGCTACACAGAACCGCGTTACGAGGAGCGTCGTGAGCCGCCGCGCTATCGCGACGAGAGCGTGGAGGATCGCTACCCAGACGAGCGACGGGATCCGGCACCCGCTGCCCGGCGTCCGGTGCAGCAGCCCGGCGCCCCTCTCGATGTCGAACCGGTGCAACGCCCCAACCGTCAGGACGACGAGCGTCTCGGCCGCGATGACCGAGACCTTGATGATCCCTGGTGATCAGCTGGCCTTGAAGTTCAGCGACGCACTGTTCACGCAGTAGCGCTGGCCGGTGGGAGCCGGACCATCACCAAAGACGTGGCCGAGGTGCGCATCACAACGGGCACAGTTGATTTCCGTGCGCACCATGCCGTGGCTGACATCTTGCTTGGTGGTGATGGCGTCGGAACTCACGCCGTCCCAGAAGCTGGGCCAACCCGTGCCCGAGTCGAACTTGGTGTCGGAACTGAACAGCGGTGCGTCGCAGCACACGCAGTGATACATACCAGTGGCCTTGTTGTTCCAGTACGCACCGGTGAACGCCCGCTCCGTCCCGCCGCAACGGGCCACTTGGTACTGCTCAGCGGTCAGCGACTGCTTCCACTCCTCGGCCGTGCGCTGGATGGGCTCGGAGCTGCTCATGGGACGTCAGAACGACTTGGCCAGCCACGCTAAGCAGATCCCAGGGCCCGGGGGAGCTGCTGACGCACCTCATCGGCTAGGGCCGCCACAGCGCCGGGCTGTCCCCGCAAGGCGCGCAGGTCCTCCCGCTGGGCCTCGAGACGATCCGGGGAGTCGAGCCACATCGCCGCCTCGCTGGCGATCTCATCTGGCGTGATCGCCCCCACCCGCTCCGGCACCACACGACGACCAGCACTGATGTTGGGCCAGGCCATCAAGCCGTTGTTGCGCAGCCGCCAGAGCGTGAGCAGCACGCCGATGATGCGGCGGAAGCCCGGCAGACGGGCCAGCAGCCCGACGCCCCCATCCCAGGCCTGCATCACCTCGAGATGCTGGGTGGGAACGATCACGATCATCGGCACCGCCAGGGCTCCGAGTTCCGCCGTGTTGGCCCCAACCGTGGTCAAGGCCAGCGTGCACTGACTCAAGGGGCCATGGGCGGGGTGACGCTCCAGTAGATGAATGCGGGTACCGGCCACCGTCACCAACTCCTGCCCCTCCACACCGGCCACCGCCGTGCTGTAGCGGCGCGCGATTGGATTGTCGTCGCTGGCGTAGTGCAGCACCTCCGCCACGCTGGTGGTCGGTGCCACGGGTAACAGAAAACGGCAGCCCGGTCGCCGGCGGGACAGGCGATCCGCCGCCTCCAGCATGAAGGGCACCCCCACACTGAGCTTGGCGCCCTTCGAGCCCGGTAGCAGGGCAATCCATTCCCCCTCAGGCAACGGGTCGTCATGGCGGGCAAACGACGACAAATCCGCCATCAGATCCCCCACCACCCGGCAACGGTCGCGATACCGCCGGGGCAACTGATCACGCACCGCCTCCGACATCGCCGCAATCCGGTCATTCCATTGCGGCCAGCGGGCCACCCATTCGGCATAGGTGACGTGGCGATAGCCGAGGCGGGCGGACAGCAGCACGGTCCAGAACTGGTCACCACCGAGAAAGACAACCACCCCGCGGCGAGGCCAGAGTCCGTAGCGCCGGGGCTGGAGCAGCAACCTCCAGAACTGAGCGGCCGGAAGAATGCGGTCGAACTGATGCCAAGGACGCGCCGCACCATGCTCATGGCCGGTGGCGTTGGGACAGGGGACCAACACCAGCTCAAGGCTGGCGGGTGCGTCGGGGACTCTGGGTCGCAGTGGCAGCTCAGCGTGCAAACGCTCGGCCAGTGGGCGGACCCAGGTGGTCAGTTCGCCAGGACCGTTGGCGACAAGAACAATGGCGACCCCGGTCGTCGGCGGCGCAGTTGATGCCACAAAAAAAGAAGTGCGGATGGCGAGACTTGAACTCGCAAGGCCGAAGCCACACGCCCCTCAAACGTGCGTGTCTACCAATTCCACCACATCCGCGTGGTTGATTCCGCCCCGCGGGCGTCGTCCAAAAAATCATACCGGGCAGCGGGTCCCCTTCTGCAAGCCGGTTGTCGCTGATACGATCCGGCCTCTGCCTGGACGCGCGGATGCCCATCGGCAAAGTGCTGATCGCCAACCGCGGCGAAATTGCCCTACGAATTCTGCGCAGCTGCCGTGAGCTCGGAATCGCCACGGTGGCCGTCTACAGCACGGTGGATAAAGACGCCCTGCACGTGCAGCTGGCCGACGAAGCCGTTTGCGTCGGGGAAGCCCTCAGCGGCAAGAGCTATCTGAACGTCCACAACATCCTGGCGGCGGCCACGTCCCGGGGTGTGGATGCCATTCACCCGGGCTACGGCTTCCTGGCTGAGAACGACAAGTTCGCCGAAATCTGCAAGGACCACGGGATCACCTTCATCGGCCCGTCGCCCCACGCGATTCGATCCATGGGGGATAAGTCGACCGCCAAGACGACGATGCAGTCGGTGGGCGTCCCCTGTGTTCCCGGCAGCGAAGGACTGCTCTCCAGCCCGGCGGATGCCGCCAAGCTCGCCGAGCAGATGGGCTACCCCGTGATGATCAAGGCCACTGCCGGCGGCGGCGGCCGCGGCATGCGCCTGGTGCCGGGGCCCGATCAGTTGGAGTCGTTGTTCAAGGCCGCCCAGGGGGAAGCCGAAGCCGCCTTCGGCAACCCCGGCCTCTACATGGAGAAGTTCATCGACCGGCCGCGCCACGTCGAAGTGCAGGTGCTGGCGGATCGCCACGGCAACGTGGTGCACCTCGGGGAGCGCGACTGCTCGATTCAGCGCCGCCACCAGAAATTGCTGGAGGAGGCCCCAAGCCCAGCCCTCGACCCCGACCTGCGCCAGCGCATGGGTGATGCCGCCGTCGCAGCGGCCCGCAGCATCAATTACGAGGGCGCCGGCACAGTCGAGTTCCTGCTCGATCGCCAGGGCGGGTTCTATTTCATGGAGATGAACACCCGCATCCAGGTGGAGCACCCGGTCACCGAAATGGTCACCGGAATCGACCTGATCGCCGAGCAGCTGCGCATTGCCGGAGGTGAACCGATCAGCGTCCGCCAGGAGGACATTCAGCTGCGCGGCCATGCGATCGAATGCCGGATCAATGCCGAGGATGCTCGCCACAACTTCCGTCCAGCCCCTGGCCGCATTACCGGTTGGTTGCCGCCCGGTGGCCCTGGTGTTCGGGTCGACAGCCACGTGTACACCGGCTACGACATTCCGCCCTTCTACGACTCACTGATCGGCAAGTTGATCGTGTGGGGCACCGACCGTGACCATGCCATGACACGGATGAAGCGTGCGCTCAACGAATGCGCCGTCACCGGTATTCCAACCACGGTGGAGTTCCATCTCGAGATGCTCAATCGCCCGGAATTCATCCGCGGCGATGTGCACACCAAGTTCGTCGAGCAGGACATGCTGCCCTGATCAGGCCAGCGACTGAGCCCGCATCAGCACCAGCGAAATCAGCCCCTGCTGACCGACCAGCAGCTCACGCACCAGGCTGATCAGTCCCACCCAGATCACAGGCGTGACATCCACGCCGCCGATCGGGGCGACCAGCTTGCGGGTGAACGAGAGCAGCGGCTCGGTGGGTACAGCCACCACGCGCCAGAGCCCCTGGTTGAGATCGATCTGCGGATACCAGGTGAGGACGATGCGCAGCAGGAAGGCCAGCGTCCAAGCCGCCAGCAGCAGACCGAGCGCCAAGTGCAAGATCGGCAGGACCTGGATCAGCAGTGGCGTCACAAAGCTCAAAGCATTCGGCCATCCATCGTAGAAAGCTGATGTGGATCCCTAGGATCGCTGCGGCATCGACGTGAGTGCACCACCGCCATGACTTCCTCCCTCTCCAACTTTCTGAGCAGCCTCGTTTGGGGAGCACTGATCGTGGTCGTGCCCGCCACCATCGCTCTGATCCTGGTCAGCCAAACCGATCAGGTCGACCGCAAGCTCTGATCGCCTCGAGCCCGACCTGGCGCCGCTCGTAGACTGAAGGTCACGAGGAGGCGCTTCTTTGGTTAACGCCAGTCTGAATTGGGCCAGCATTGTCGGCATCGTGCTGGCCGTGGGCGGCGCCCTGCTGTATTTCATGCGGTCGTTCAAGCCAGCCCTGGCTCGCGACTACGACGTATTCTTCGCGGCCATCGGCCTGCTCTGCGGAGGAATCCTGTTCTTCCAGGGGTGGCGCCTGGACCCGATTCTTCAGTTCGGACAGTTTCTGTTGGCGGGAACCACCGTGTTCTTCGCTTACGAAAGTGTTCGTCTGCGCGGCGTGGCCACGGAGCAAGCCCGACGGTCGGCCTATTTCGACGACGAACCAGCACCAGCGCCTCGAGGCGGTGGTGATCTCCGCGGGGGCTGGGATGACCGCTACGACCGCTTTGACGAACCCCAGCCCGTGCGGCGCCGTTTCAGTGGCCGTGATGCCGAGGTGGAGGAGCGTCCGGAGGACGACTTTTACCGGCCACGGCGCAGCAGCCGCGCCGCCATTCCTGAACAAGCCGCCAGCCGCCGGCCGCGCCCCGAGTCGGACTGGGATCAGCCCGATGAAGGCTCCCGCCGCATGGCCCGGTTCCGGGCTGGGGAAGAGCGCAACGACCAGCGACCGGACTTCGGCGAGCGTCGTCAGCAGCGGGAAGAACAACGCCGCGGCAGCCGACCCGCCCCCAGCTCCAGCCGCTTCCAGGACGGCATTCCCAAAGGGAGCCCGATGCGATCGGAAGCGGAAGATGCGGCCTACAGCAGCGCCCGTAGCCCCCGCCAAGCATCCCAATCCCAACCCCCACGGTCTGAAGCGGCGTCGCCCCGTGCTGCAACCGGCAGACCCACAGCACCCGAATCAGGGCCAGGCCCGTCCTCCCGGCCCAGCGCCGGAGCCGGCGGCAGTCGCCCCGCTCCACGCAGCTCCCGACCACGGGATAACAGCTCCCGTTTCGACGACTGAGCCCCCTCCTCCGCCCGCTGTTGATCAGCCTGATGGCGCTCAGCCTGACTGGCTGCATGGGCCCCAGGGCCCAACGGGCTGCTGGCGCCCTCGGGGATCGCAGTCAACAGGATCCAGCCTTGAGCGGCAGTGGTCGCCACCTGGCGGTGATCACCGAACAACGCGGTCGACCCACCGTGCAACTGCGCGACCTCAGCAGCGGTACGACGCTGTCGTTGCCCCAGCTGAACCGGCATCAACCCCATAGCTCACCCTCGCTGAGCTGGAACGCCCGATATCTGGCCCTGATCAGCCAACGGGGGCAACGACGGCTGGCGGTGATCGCCGATCGCCTGACCGGTCGGATTCACCAGTTGCCCTTGCCGGGCGGGCGCGATCCGATTCGGCTCAGCTTGTCCCCCGATGCCAGTCAGCTGGCCCTGCAGGTGGCCAGTCAGGGGCAGTGGCGGGTTGAACTGCTCGACCTCAGCGATCTGCTGGAGGCGGATCGCCCGGCGGGGATCAGCCCATGAGCCAATCCCGTCGCTGCTCACGGCTGCTGATCGCACTGGTGCTGCCACTGATGGGCTGCGGCGGCCCCAGAGCCCTGCCGATCAACGATCTCAATGGTGTGCTGCGGCAGTCCGCCGACAGCCGTCGTGAGCCCGCCATGGGCGTGCGCTGGCTCGCCAGCTTGAACCGCCGCCAGGGACGCGAACGAGTGGATCTGATCGATCTCAACGCTCGCCGTCCCGTGCCCCTACCAGGGCTCAA
This sequence comes from Synechococcus sp., assembly GCA_049619435.1. Classification (GTDB taxonomy): domain Bacteria; phylum Cyanobacteriota; class Cyanobacteriia; order PCC-6307; family Cyanobiaceae; genus Parasynechococcus. The sequence goes on along the minus strand of JBMZMY010000014.1, from coordinate 21,824 downwards.
CCGCGGCGATGCCCTGCCGATCAGCGTCAGCGTCAGTGCTGACGGACGACGACTCGCAGTTGTGCGTCAGCGCGAGAGCCGCACGGAACTGGTGCTATACCGGCGCAACAGCGAAACAGTGCAGACGCTGCCCCTGGAACCACCCGGTGTTCCCCGGGCCGTCAGCCTGGATGCCCAGGGGCGTCAATTGGCTGTGCAGGTCAGCCGCAACGGCCGTTGGGACGTGGACCTGATCCGGCTGCCTTAGGGCACCAGGCCGGCCCAACGCAGGAAGGTCTCACCGCTGAGGGCCTCAATCAACAGCACGGCGACAAAGCCCACCATGGCGAAGCGACCATTCACCCGCTCGGCATAACCGCTCCAGCCAAAGGCGGGAATGTCGGTTGTGGTGGCCGAAGGTGTGGGCACCGCGTTGACGTTCTCGCTGGCGTTCTCGCTGGCGTTCTCGCTGGAGGAGGTCATCCGGCCGGATCAGGATCGCCCGAAGTCATAGCTGGTCGCCGGCATCAGCCGCCAGCTGCCGTCGCCCTTCACGTCCAGCACGGTGTCGTGAAACGCCGTCAGGGTGGGGCGGTGACCAATGCTGATCACCGCGAGATCCCGCTGACGCAGCAATTGATAGAGATGGTCCTCCGTCGCCACATCCAAGGCACTGGTGGCTTCATCGAGCACCACAAAGCGGGGCGCATTCAGCAACAGCCGGCCAAAGGCCAGACGCTGCTGTTCGCCGAGGGACAGAATCCGCGGCCAATCCTGTTTGACATCGAGATCGGGATAGCGCTCCACCAACGTGCTGAGGTTGACCTCTTCGAGCACATGCCGGAGCTGGTCGTCGCTGAACTTGCTCTCATCGGTGGGGTAACACAACTGCTCACGCAGTGAGCCCAGCAGCATGTAGGGCTTCTGGGGAATGAACAGCAGATCCCCTGTGTCTGGACGCTGAACCTCACCGCGACTCGGGGCCCAGAGACCACTGATCATGCGCAGAAGGGAGGTCTTGCCGCACCCGGAAGGGCCCACCACCAGCAGACGCTCCGACTCCGCAATGCTGAGGCTGAGATCCCGCAGGATGGGCTTGTCCCCACCGGGAGCCGTCAGATCGGCGTTGCGAACCACGATGGCGTTCGATCCCGTCCCGCGGTCGGGCAGCACCTGACGACTGACCTGCTCCACCTGCCCCTGAAACCCTTCCAAACGGGTGATCCCCGCCGTGAACTGCGCCAGTTCATCGATGCGGTTGACGACGAACAGCAGAGAGCCTTCCACCATGTTGAAGGCGAAGCCGGCTTGAACAAAGCGCCCGTAGTCGATCTCACCGGAAAAGTAGGGCCCGGCCATCACCAGATAAGGGAAGAACACACCGGCGTAGCCAACAGAACGTTGCATCGCGCTGATGATCACCTGCCAAACAATCAACAGATTGAAATTGCGCACCACGGAGCCGAGCCGTCGGGTTGTCTCCTGTCGCTCCGGTTCTTCGCCGGAGTAAAAGGCAATCGACTCGGCGTTGTTGCGGATGTGGACCAGGCCGTAACGGAAATCGGCCTCGTAGCGCAGCTGGTCGTAGTTGATCCGAACCAGCCGTCGACCAGCCACCACCAAGACTGTGGTGGCAATCACCGCATAGCCGAACAGAGCGAAAGTGAGCTTTTGGCTGATACTCCAGAGGATGAGAATATTCAGCGAAAAGGTCAATAAGGCATCAAAAATACCCAGGGTGAACTGAAGACTCTGCGCCGTGAAGGAACGGGTGTCATCGGTAATCCGCTGATCTGGGTTATCTAGATCCGTCGCCTGCTCATCGTTGGGATTGAGAACGTAATACGCCCGATTACGCAGGTAATCACCGATCAAACTGCGCGATAACCAGTCGCGCCAAACCAGGCCGAGCTTCAGCGTGAAAAAGATCTGCGCCGTGCGAATCGGAAGGGCAACGACAAAACAGCAGGCATAAATGATCAGGATGCGGAAGAATCCGTCCTCCTGCTTCGCCACCAATGCATTGGTGAGATCTCGGGCGATGAAGCCGATGCCGGCATTGATGCCATTCACCGTGAGCAGCATCAGCACGATCACCCCGAGCATCAGCCAATGCAGCCATCGGCGGTTGCGCAGCTGCTGGCGCATCACCACGAAGGAGGCGGCTCCCAGCAAAAACAAACCGCTGAACGCCGCCCCCCACCAGCTGCCCCAGATCGTCTCGATCGTGGTGGAAATCCCGCCGAAATATTTCTCGGTGAGCTCGGGAGCCACTTGCTCCAACAGGCTGATACCGCCCGTCAGGGCAATCAGCACCAAGCCACCGACGCAGAACAGCAGCGCAATCAGCAGCCCAGCAAACTGCCAGCCCGAGGCCTGATCCAGGGGCAAAAAGAAGGGTTGAGCCAGATTGCGCAGCTTGGTGAGCTGCCGGCCCAGACCCACGGAGGGTCCTGAAGCGGTTGCGGTCATGCCGGCATTCTGACCAGCGGAACCTCAGCCGGGGGGCCAGGCCAGGGGGCGCCCACCAATCACATGCACGTGCAGGTGAAACACGGTCTGACCAGCACCAGCGCCGCTGTTGATCACCGTGCGCCAATCCTCCAGGCCTTCCTGCTTGGCCACCTTGGCCGCCACCAGCAACAGGTGCCCCAATAGGCCTTCGTCCTCCCCAGCGGCTGATCGCAGACTTTCGATCGGCTTGCGGGGGATCACCAGCACATGCACCGGAGCCTGGGGGGCCACATCGCGAAACGCCAGACAGCGGTCATCGCTGTACACCTCATCACAGGGGATCTCCCCGCGAAGGATCTTGCCGAAGATCGTGTCGTCTGCCATGGACTCCATCAGCGGGGGGAACAGCCGGTGAGCTGTGACGGCCGGGGCATGAAACCTCTGCGCCACTCGTCCATCAAATGCTGGCATGTTGTCTCAGTGCATCCCTGCAAGGCCTCGACGCTCATCCGGTCACCGTGGAGGTGGACCTGGCACCCGGGTTGCCCGGGGTCCAGCTGGTGGGTTTACCGGACAAAGCGATTCAGGAATCGCGGGAACGGGTGCGGTCAGCTCTGCGCAACAGCGGCTTCCGGGGGCCCTTGGTGCGGGTGGTGGTCAACCTGGCGCCGGCAGACCAGAAGAAAGAAGGTCCAGCCTTTGATCTCCCGATTGCCCTGGGCCTGCTTGCCGCCAGCGGGCAGCTGGATCGCACCAAGCTGGACGGCCTCTGGTGCGCTGGCGAGCTGGGGCTCGATGGCAGCCTGCGACCGATCCGCGGCACGATCGCCATCGCCGCCTGCGCCGCCGCCCATAACGCCGCTGCCCTGGTGATTCCCGAGGCCAATGCCGTCGAGGCCGGCCTGATTCCGACGCTGGAGGTGCGACCGGCCAAGGACCTCAACAGCTTGGTGCAGCAGTTGCAGCGGCGGCAGCCTTGGCCCAAGGCAGCGCGGCCCAGGGCCCGAACCGGCGCACCCGGCCCCGCACCCAGCAGACAACCGGCGCCAACGGACGAGGCCCCGCCGTTGCAGGGACAAGCGGCACGGGCCCTGGCCATCGCCGCCACTGGGGCCCACCACGTGCTGCTGGTCGGCCCCCCTGGCTGCGGCAAAACACGACTCGCCCGCCAACTGCCGGACCTGCTGCCTCCTCTCAATGACCAGGAGGCCTTGACGATCACCCGGATTCGTTCCGTGGCCGGCCTGATGGACGGGCCGATGGCCTTGCAGCGCCAACGCCCCTTCCGGGCACCTCACCACAGCTGTTCACGGGCGGCGCTGCTGGGGGGCATGCGGCCCGGGGAATTGACCCTGGCCCACAACGGCGTGCTGTTTCTCGATGAACTAGCGGAATTTCCCCGCCCGTTGCTCGATCTGCTGCGCCAACCACTGGAAGACGGCGTGGTTCGGCTGCGGCGCTGCCGGGTCAACAGCGACTACCCCTGCTCCATCACCCTGGTCGGCGCCACCAATCCCTGTCCCTGTGGCTGGCTGGGGGATCCCGAGCACCACTGCCGCTGCAGCACCAGTCAACGGCGCCGCTATTGGCAACGGCTGTCGGGGCCCCTGCTCGATCGCCTGGACCTGAAACTGCGGCTGGATCGCCCATCGATCCAGGCGATGCGGGGCTGCCTGGAGCCAAGCCCGGAGCATCAGCCGGACCCATGGCTGGATCCCGCCCTGATTGCCGCAGCCCGCCAACGCATGCAGCGGCGGAACCCCGATCAGTGCAACAACCGCGATCTGGAGGCCAAGGCACTCGGCGAGATCGGAGCGATCGATCCCAACGCCATGCAGCTCTGGGAACAGGTCGTTCACCAACGCGGGCTCACGACCCGCAGCGGATTACAGCTGCTGCGAATCAGCCGAACCATTGCCGATCTCCACGACCAGGCCAGGGTCGATGAGCGGGCCGTCGCCGAAGCCTGCTGCTTTCGTTGCGACGACCTGGCCCGGGACGATCACTCCTCAGCAGGAGCGGCTTCAGCCGTGGCCCCGTCGCGATAGATGTAAATGTGACCAAGGGTCTTGGTGCCATAGGCCCGGCGCTTCAGGCTCCAGCCCGGTTCAAAGCTCAGCTTGAGAAAACCACTGCCGGCTCCGCCGGCCCGGGCCACCACAAAGGTCGGCTGAGCTGGATTACGGGTCGGGGTCGCCAGCAGCTCCATGTCGGTGCCGGTGTTGACCACCGTGAGCCGGTAGCGGGTGCCGAGATCGTCCCCACCGATCCTCAGCGAGTAGCCATTGCCATCGATGTAGCGATTGCAGACACCGGTGAAATCAAAGGTCGACAGCAATGGATCCACCACAGCAGGGGAGGCACCACTGACAGCGAAACAGGGACGTTTGTTGGACCGTTGTTCGTAGATGTTCAGCTGCGAACGTGCCCCACTGCCGATCGGCGCCGACACCAGCACGAAATTGGTCTCCTCGACCGGCACGGCATTGAACAGCGAACCCTGGGCCTGGGCCGTTGGAAGGCTGGCCAGCACACCGGACAGGAACAGTCCGGTCGCAGCAGGCAGGTGTCGTCCAATCACGGCCAAGGGGTCAGTTGGTCGGATCGTAAAAGTCCTGGGCCGGGGAAGCCGCCCCGATCAGGCCGGTTTGTTCAACCGAATCGCGACCAAAAGTGTCCCGACCGTCGCCGGTGCGGCCAGGGCCAGGATCCAACTGGTGGCCTTCACACCCAGATCCGGGTCGCCATAGGCCAGCTCAAACACACAACCGGTGGTGGCGATACCGAGGACACAGGCAAGGGCCAGGAACAATCCGGCCAGGGGTTTCATCGGCATGGAATCAAGCGACGCTGTGAACGTCTTGGGGCTGGAACCCATGATCCTTGAGTTCCTTGCGTAATCCGTCCTCGTCGGTCACACGGTCCACAAACAGCACACCGTTGAGGTGATCCATCTCGTGCTGAATACAGCGGGCCATCAGACCATCGGCCTTCATCTTCTTGGGACGGCCCATCTCATCGCGGTAGCTCACCTCAATCGCCGTCGGGCGCACCACATCCAGATACACGCCGGGGATGCTGAGGCAGCCTTCCTCGTAGGTCTCCACGCCAGCGCTGGCGGACGTGATTTCCGGATTGATCAGCACCAGGGGAGGGGCATCGGGCGTCTCGAGATCGAGATCAATCACCAACAACTGAAGATTGACGCCCACCTGGGGCGCCGCCAGACCAATGCCCTTGGCGGTGTACATGCTGCGCAGCATGTTCCGGGCCAGCTCACGGACGTCGTCGGTGACCTTGCCGATGCGCCGTGCGCTCTGGCGCAGCTCCTCGGCACCGAGGGTGCGGATTTCCAGCGGAGGGGTCTCGAGCGGCTCCTTCGGCACCAGCATGGTGTCCCGGGCTTTGTCAGCCGCGCGTGCCAACTGGGCAAAGCTTCCAGCCAAGACCACCTCCGCATTGATTCAGCATGTTAAGCGGCCCGATTCAGCCGTCATGAGCCAACCGTGATGCATCCGCCCCTCCCCAGCCAGGCCGCCGTCGGCAAAGTGCCCGCCCTCAAGGAACCCCAACTGCTGGAGGGCTCCGGCGGCACGCTGTGGTTGCTGTGGCTTGAGCAACGCCCCAACGAACAGGGACGCACCACCGCCTTGATCCGCCGCTTCGGGGACGAGCGCAGCACTGCAACGGAATTGACCCCACAGCCGATCAACCTGCGCAGTCGGGTGCACGACTACGGCGGGGGGGTGCTCACCGCGGCCGATCACGAGGACCGGCTGGAGCTGGTCTGGATTGATGGCCAAGACGGCTGCCTTTGGAGCCAGGACTGGACACTCCCCGACACCGCCTCCGCCGCACCCACCCCATCAGCTCCAGCCCGACGGCTGACCCAGCCGGGCCCCTGGCAACTGGCCGATGGACTGATCGATCGGCGTCGCCGCCGCTGGATCGGAGTGCGCGAACTCGAGGGACGCGACCAACTGGTGCAGGTCGACCTCCGGGGCAGCGACCAGACGCCGCAGCTGCTGCATCAACCGGCCGACTTCGCCGGCTATGCCTGCCTCAGCCCCGACGGCGGGCAGCTGGCCTGGGTGGAATGGCAGCAACCGGCCATGCCCTGGGACAGCAGCCAACTGCTCAGCGCACCCGTGGACGCCCAGGGATCCCTGGGAACGCCCCGCCGCCTCGCCGGTGGGGACGGGGTGTCGGTGTTTCAACCCCAGTGGCTGCCCAATGGAGCGCTGGTGGTCGCGGAGGACAGCAGCGGCTGGTGGAACTTGATGCTCCGGGCGCCAGCGGAGGAGCACTGGAGCCGCCCCTGGCCCATGGCCGCGGAAACCGCCATGCCGCAATGGATCTATGGGATGAGCACCACCAGCTGGACCGGGGAGCATCTCCTGGCAGCCATCTGCGCGGACGGCCGTTGGCAGCTGAAACAGCTGGGGCTGGATGGGGCCATCACCTCGATCGACCAACCGTTTGATGATCTGGCCGGCTTACGAGCCCGCAACGGCTGCGCCGTGGCCGTCGCCAGCAACAGCAGCACCGGCCAGGGCCTGCTGGAACTGAACCTGCGGCCGGGAGCCACACCAGCCTGGCGCCATGCCCCGGCGGTGGACGCACCGCTGCCGGTCGCGGCGATCAGCGTGGCCGAACCGCTGTGGTTCGAGGGCCATGGCCAGCGCCGCACCCACGCCTGGTATTACCCACCGACGGGGTCGACCAACGGTCCTGCCCCGCTGCTGGTGAAGAGCCACAGTGGCCCGACGGCCATGGCCCGCCGCGGCCTCAACCTGGCGATTCAGTACTGGACCAGCCGCGGCTGGGGTGTGGTGGATGTGAACTACGGCGGATCCACCGGCTTCGGACGCGCCTACCGGGACCGGCTCAACGGCGGCTGGGGAGAGGTGGACGTGCAGGACTGTGCCGCCGCCGCCCGAGCTCTGATCGCTGCAGGGAAAGCCCATCCCGAGCAGATCGCCATCGAAGGCGGCAGTGCCGGTGGCTTCACCACCCTGGCTTGCCTCTGCTTCACCGATGTCTTTCGGGTCGGCGCCTGCCGCTATGCCGTCTGCGATCTCACCGCGATGGCGGAGGACACCCACCGCTTCGAAGCCCGCTATCTCGATGGCCTGGTGGGAGCCTGGCCCGCCGAGCGAGCGCTCTACAACGCACGGTCGCCCCTGCAACACGCCAATCGGATCCGCTGCCCGGTGCTGTTCTTTCAGGGTTTGCAAGACAAGGTGGTGCCTCCGGAGCAGACCGAACGCATGGCCGAGGCCCTGCGCCGCAATGGCATCCCAGTGGAGGTGCGGCTGTTTGAGGAGGAAGGCCATGGCTTCCGCAACCAAGCCACCCAGATCGAGGTGCTGGAGGCGACCGAAGCGTTCTTCCGCCGCCAGCTCGGTCTGGCCAGTTAAGGGAAGGCCTGCTGCTTGGCCGGCTTCACGTAGGGGCAACTCAGATCGGTGGGCGGCACCGTGGCCGTGAGCAGATAGCGGCTCACGGCCGCCTCCACACAGGAGGACTGAGCATTGGTGTAAATGCCGTGCTCGTTGCCGACCACCTGGAGGGTGCGCATCGACGGAAAGGCCCGCGCCATCGCAGTGGACCAGACCCAGGGGGTGGCGGCATCCCAACTGGAGCCGATGATCAAGCCAGAGACGCCACGCTCGGGGAAGGGGGCCCGGGGCACGGGTGTGCTGGCCTGCAGATCCTCATAGCCGCTGCAGAGGGCCAGAAAATTCACGCCAAGGCTGCCGCCATAGAGCGGTGCATGACGGGAGAGATCGTCGAGCCAGGCCGCCTGCTGCTGCGGCGACGGTCGCTGGGGAAAGTCCTGACAGGTGACGGCAGCAAAACCTGCGCCAGCGTTGGTATCCCGGCTTGGACTGCGCAACAGAGGGTGCTCCAACTTGGTCAGCGCCGCGGTTTGCTCCGCCGGTGCACCGAACAACGCCTGGTGCACCGTTTCGATGAGGGTGCGGCCGTAGGTCCCGGACACCCTGGAAATGAAGATGTAGCTGACCAAGGGATCCAACAGATCCCAGCGGGTGTATGGGCTGCCGTCGGGAAGAGTGAGGGGGTCCCGGGCCAGCCGGGCCAGAGAACGCTGCAGTGGACGTTTCAGGTCGGGATGCAGCTGTAGGAAGAAGCGAATCGCGTCATCGGGTGACGTCGCGGAGTGACGCAAGCCGCCGAGATCAATCCAGGGATCGACATTGCCATCGAGAACCAGAGCGCGAACCCGCCCGGGGAACAGCGCCGCATAGGTGGAGCCGATCACGGTGCCGTAGGAGATGCCCCAGAAGCTGAGGCGGTCATCGCCCACTGCTTGGCGGAGAGCGTCCAAGTCGTGGACCGCTTCAACCGTGCCCATCTGCGGGATTAGAGCGCGGTGTCGGGCAATGCAGTCGCGGTTGCTCTTGGCCAGCTCGCGCTGACGCTGCGTCAGCACCCGCTGCCAATCGACGGGTCCGGTGGCCGGGCGCTGGGGCATGGCCACCGCACAATCGGCCAGCGCAGGTCTGGACTGGCCAAGCCCACGGGGATCCCAGGTAACGAAATCAAAGGCGCGCCGCACCTCCGCAGGCAGAAGCATCCCTTTGGTGGGACTGCCGCCACTCGGTTGCCCTGGGCCGCCGGGATTGAAGAAGAGAGTGCCGATCCGCTCCTGGGCCGACCCCGTGGCCGGAAGCCGGAAGACCGCCAGCTCCACCTGGGGGCCATCGGGCTCAGCTCGGCGGAGTGGACGGCTGAAGCTGGCGCACTCGTAGCCGTAGGAGGCCAGGGTGTCGTTCTGACAGGCCTGCCAACGCAGTGGCGGGGTTGATTGACCAGCCAGCGCCCGCGCGCCGAAGGGACTGATCAGGGCCAAAGCTGGCAACGCCGCCAGTACCCCGCGGAGCCAGTGGGACCGCACCCGTGCGCGAGAGGTCATGGCAGGCGATCGCCAACAACCCCGTCATCCAATCCTTGGTGCACTCGAGGACGCAAGCCCTCCGACACACAACCTGGAGCTAACGCTTGATCTCAGCCGGGGCAGAAATGTTCACAGTGAACAGTCGGGGGGCTCGACGGCCTGATTTGGTAACAAGAGATACCAAACTTGCCGTGCGATCCCGCCTCGGGCGCCTTGGCGTTGCCGCCCTCTGCGTTCCAGCCCTTCAACTGCTGCTCGGCGCGCTGGTGCCCGCCCATGCCGCCGATGGCACCGCCGCCGCGGATAACACCCTGATCCTGGTCAGCTGCGCCCTGGTGCTGCTGATGACCCCAGGCCTGGCCTTTTTCTATGGCGGCTTTGTCCAGGGCCGCAATGTGCTCAACACCATGGGGATGAGCCTGGTGATGATGGGCATCGCCACCCTCGTCTGGGCCAGCGTCGGCTTCAGCCTGGCCTTCGGCGATGGCGGCGCCCTCAATGCCGTGATTGGCAACCCGTTCAGCTACGCGTTGCTGGAGAACCTGTCCGACACCTGGGATGGACTCACGATCCCGGGGCTGTCCTTTGCCCTATTCCAGGGCATGTTCGCGATCATCACCCCGGCCCTGATCTCCGGCGCGCTGGTGGAGCGGCTGAGCTTCCGCTTCTGGTGCCTGTTCACCCCGATCTGGCTGCTGGTGGTCTACGCACCTCTGGCCCACATGGTGTGGGGCGGAGGACTGCTCGGGAAAGATCTGGACTTCGCCGGCGGCACCGTGGTGCACATCAGCTCCGGCGTGACCGCCCTGATCCTGGCGGGATTGGTGGGCTCTCGCCAAGGCTGGCCCCAATCGGGTCGCCCGCCCCATGACGTCACCCAGATCATCTTGGGCACGGGCCTGCTCTGGTTCGGCTGGTTCGGCTTCAACGGCGGCAGCCAGCTGGCCATCGCTGGGGCCGAGCTGCCCTTCACCACCACCCATGTCTCCGCCGCCGCCGGTCTGGTGACCTGGGCCCTGATCGAAACCTGGCGCAACAGCAAGCCCACCGCCGTGGGCATGGCCACCGGTGCCGTCGCAGGATTGGTCGGTGTGACCCCAGCGGCGGGATTCGTCACCCCCGGCGCTGGCATGGCGATCGGAACCATCACCGCAGTGCTTTGTTATGCCTCGGTGCAGATCAAGGTGCGGCTGCGCTTTGACGACTCCCTCGACACCTTCGCCGTCCATGGCGTGGGGGGCACCGTCGGCGCGCTGCTCACCGGCGTCTTCGCCAGTGCAGCCCTGATCGAAAGCCACCCCGCCGGCACGGTCCTGGCGGAACAGGGTCGCGTCGGCCTGATCCTCGGCCAGCTCCAGGCGGTGCTGGTGGCCTACGGACTGGCGGCCGCCGGCACCGTGGTCATCGCTCTGGCTCTGCGCCAGTGCGGCGTCCCCTTCCGAGTCAATGCAGACGCCGAACGTCTCGGCGTGGATATTGAGGAGCACGGTGAAGAGGCCTATGCCGAACGCGCCGGCTCCCCGGTGTTCGACTGATCGCACACCGCACAATCCTCAAGAGACCAGGTCTTGCCGGACCCGGTCTCCGTTGTGATGGTGAAACCGTCTTAGGCCTCAAGGGAGGGTTCGATGAAACGGTGGCTCAAAGAATTCAGCGACTTCTTCTTCGTTAAGGGGAATGTGCTGGCGCTGGCCATTGCAGTGGTCGTTGGTGATCAGGTGTCCGCGATCACCAAGAGCCTGTCCACAGATCTGCTGATGCCATTGATCAATCCCTTCATCCCCCAAGGCAGCTTCAAGGACCTGGTCATCCCCTATTTCGGCGGACCGATCGCCATCGGCAAACTGCTGGACACCTTCCTCTCAGCCTTCCTGGTGGCCTGGGCCCTGTTCCTGATCATCCAGGCGATGAAACGGATCGAGCGGATGGGACACCGTGACGAGGTGTCTTAGCTGTGCTCGCGCAGGAAAGACACCGTGGAGGCGAGTTCATCGCTGAAACGGTCGATTTCGGCAACGGTGCTGGTGAAGCTGAGGCTGGCTCGCGCCGAGGCGGTCAGGCCGTAATGGCGGTGCAAGGGCTGGCAGCAATGGTGACCGCTGCGGATGCAGATGCCGGAGGCATCCATCAGTGCGGCGATATCGTTCGCATGGACGCCATCGACCACGAAGGTGGCCAAAGCGCCACGTTCGGGCTGCTGCTCAGGGGTCGGGCCAAGCACCCGCAGGCCATCGATCGCCTGAAGCCGTTCAAAGAGATGCGCGGTGAGGTGAGCCTCCCAGGCCTGAATCTCGGGCAGCCCCACCGCCTGGAGATAGCGCAGGGCCGCACCCATCCCGACGGCTTCGCCGATCGCCGGAGTTCCGGCTTCGAACTTGTGGGGCAGCACCGCCCAGGTGCTGTGGTCCAGGAAAACGTCCTGGATCATCTCGCCACCGCCGAGAAAGGGCGGCATCGCCTCGAGCAGCGCCTCACGGGCCCAGAGAAATCCCATGCCAGTGGGACCGCAGAGTTTGTGGGATGAGCCCACCAGAAAATCAAGATCCAAGGCCCCCACATCAATCGGCTTGTGGGCCAGGCTCTGGCAGGCATCAGCCAACACCAGAGCACCAACGGCGTGGGCCGCGGGGATGATCTGCTCGAGGGGATTGCAGCAGCCGAGCGTGTTGCTGATGTGCACCAGGCTGACCAGACGGGTGCGATCGCTGAGCTGGGCCTGGAAATCCTCGAGGTCGAGTTCGCCGGTTTCGGTGATGCCGACATGGCGCAGCACACAGCCGGTGCGCTGGGCCAGCAGCTGCCAGGGCACGAGGTTGCTGTGGTGCTCCATCACCGTGAGCAGCACTTCATCGCCGGGCTTGAGGTTGGCATCACCCCAGGTGCGAGCAACGAGGTTGATCGCTTCACTGGCGTTGCGGGTGAAGACGATCTCGCGCGGGCTGGCGGCTGAGACGAACGCAGCGGTGATGGAACGCGCCCCTTCAAAGGCATCGGTGGCCCGGGCGCTGAGCTGATGGGCTCCGCGGTGCACGTTGGCGTTATCGGCGGCGTAATAGTGCTGCAACGCCTCGAGCACCTGTCGCGGCTTCTGACTGGTCGCCGCGTGATCGAGATAAATCAGCGGCTCACCGGAGGGGGCGAGCTGCGCCAAAATCGGAAAATCGGCACGATATCGACTGGCAATCGTGTCGATATCGTCACGGGATCGTGCCGATACGGCATCGGTTGTCGTCATGCTTTCAGCCCCGTCATCAGCCGCTCCAGCGGCGACCAGGCCTGGGCCGCAGCAGGAAGTTGCTCCACAATTTCCTGGCACGCACCCTGGAGCAGCAGGGCGGCGGCATCGGCGGCAGCAATCCCCCGGCTCTGCAGATAGAACAGCTCGTCCTCCTGCAGCTGGGACACGGTCGCACCGTGGGCGCAACGCACATCGTCAGCCACGATCTCCAGTTCGGGCTTGGTGTCCACCCGGGCACGATCCGACAGCAGCAGATTGCGGCTCAACTGAGCAGCGTTAGTGCGCTGGGCCTCTCGAGGCACCGTGATCGCTCCGTTGAAGATCGTGTGGGAGCGACCGGCGGCGAGACATTTCTGCAGCTGATCGAGCTCACCCTCAGGACCGTCAAAGCGAACGGCCGTATGCGTGGCCAGCTGTTGCTCACCGTTGGTGACCGCTAAACCCTTCAAGGTGGTCTGAGCCTGACCATCCACCTGCACCACCCGCGGCTCCATCCGACCGAAGGCCCAGCCCTCAACCACCGAGGTCAAGGCGTAGGTGCTGCGGGGCTCCTGCTCGACCGCCAGATGAGCCAGCAGCGATGCCGTCCCATCCGCCGTCGCCAGAACACCATGACGCAGCCGGGCTTCCTGGCCCAGATGGGCCTCGAACACATGGCTATGGGCCGAAGCACCGTCGGCCAGGACCACTTCCAGCAACTCGAGCTCGGCCTTCTCCTCCAGCAGCAGCAGCACACGGGTGGAGGCAAGGCCCTCCCCGCCACAGATCACCAGTTCCAATGGCGGAACAGAGCCATGGATTCGCAACGCCAGAACCTGCGTGGTGGTGGCGTGATTGAACTCAACCGGCCAGTCCTCTGCGCAGCTACAGCAATCCAGGGTGTGCCCCAGCGCCTGCTGCAAGTCCGTGGACTGAACAGGGCTGATCCCATCGGGCAGAGTCACGCCTGCCAGCGGATCGCTGATCCCGTCAAGCACCAGACGCACAGCCGCTGCTGCAGGCATGGGCCGCTCGACAGGAGCTTGAACCGGCGTCATCTCGGCGACGGCAGCCAAGCGCTTGAGATCGGTCAAGCGCCAGGGCTCCTGGCGGCGGGTGGGCAAGCCCAGCCGTTCCAATGCCGCGCGACCACGCGCCTGCACGGGCTCGAGCACCCCTTCGATCAACGACGCTGTCATGGTCAGGCCACTCCCTGGGCAGCCAGCTCGCGATCCACCCAGTCGTACCCGGTTTGTTCCAACTCCAGGGCAAGCTCTCGGCCACCGGTGCGCAGGATCCGTCCGGCAGCCATCACGTGGACGTAATCCGGCGTGATCTCATCCAACAGGCGCTGGTAATGGGTGATCAGCAAGGTGGCGTTGTCGGCGTTCGCCAGCTGATTGACGCCACCGGCAACGATGCGCAGGGCATCGATATCCAAGCCTGAGTCGGTCTCATCAAGGATCGCCACCACAGGCTCCAGCAAGGCCATCTGCAGGATCTCGTTGCGCTTTTTCTCTCCACCGGAGAAGCCTTCGTTCACGCTGCGCTCAAGAAACGCAGGATCCATCTGAACCACCTTGAGCTTCTCGCGCACGTGGTCTTCAAAGTCGAAGGTGTCCAGCTCGTCGAGTTGCTGCTTCTCGCGACGAGCGTTGGTGGACACCCTCAGAAATTCCAGGTTGCTGACACCGGGAATTTCCACCGGGTACTGAAAGCCCAGGAAGACCCCCAAGCGCGCCCGTTCTTCAGGCTCCAAGTCGAACAAGTCGGTGCCGCGATAGCGCACGGAACCACCGGTGACGCGATAGGCAGGATGCCCGGCCAACACCTTGGAGAGGGTGCTTTTGCCGCTGCCATTGCGACCCATCACGGCATGGATCTCTCCAGCGCGCACCTGCAAATTGACACCGTTCAGAATCGGCTGGTCGTCAACGGACGCGTGCAGATCGGTGATGTCGAGAAGAAGCTCGGCGTCGGGGCGAATCACGTTTGGGAAGAGAACGAAGGAGGAACAGCGAACGGACTGGGGGTTATCCCACCGATCCCTCAAGCTTGAGAGCGAGCAGTTTGTCGGCTTCGGCGGCAAACTCCATCGGCAATTGATTGAACACGTCGCGGCAGAAACCGCTGACCATCATCGACACGGCCTCTTCAAAACCAATGCCACGGCTCTGGAGATAGAAGAGTTGGTCTTCGGAAATACGGCAGGTGCTGGCCTCGTGCTCGATGGCAGCCTGCGGTTGCTGTGAACGGATGTAGGGATAGGTGTTGGCGGCAGCCTGGTCGCCGATCAACATCGAATCGCACTGGCTGTAGTTCCTGGCGCCCTTCGCAGCAGGCCCCATCTGCACCAGGCCGCGGTAGCTGTTGCTGGAATGGCCCGCACTGATTCCCTTGCTGACGATGGTCGATCGGGTGCGGGGACCCACGTGAATCATCTTCGTGCCGGTATCCGCCTGCTGACGGTTGTTGGTGAGTGCCACGGAATAGAACTCGCCCACAGAATCAGCCCCCTGAAGCACACAGCTGGGGTATTTCCAGGTGATCGCAGAGCCTGTTTCCACCTGGGTCCAGCTGATGCGGCTGCGGGCGCCACGGCATTGACCGCGCTTGGTCACAAAGTTGTAGATGCCGCCCACACCGTTCTCATCACCGGCATACCAGTTCTGGACCGTGGAGTATTTGATCGATGCATCGTCCAGGGCCACCAGCTCCACCACCGCAGCATGCAGCTGGTTGGTGTCGAACATCGGAGCGGTGCATCCCTCCAGATAACTCACGGAGGCCCCTTCCTCAGCCACGATCAAGGTGCGCTCGAACTGCCCGGTGTCACCGGAGTTGATGCGGAAATAGGTGGAGAGTTCCATCGGGCACTCCACACCCTTGGGGATGAACACAAAGGAGCCGTCGCTGAAGACAGCGGAGTTCAGGGCGGCGAAATAGTTGTCGTTGCTGGGAACGATCGTGCCCAGATAGCGCTCGATCAGATCTGGGTGCTCTTTGACCGCCTCACTGAAGGAACAGAACACGACACCGTGCTCAGCCAGCTTTTCTTTGTAGGTGGTGGCAATGGAAACGCTGTCGAACACCGCGTCCACGGCCACGTTGCTGAGACGTTTCTGCTCACTCAGCGGAATGCCGAGCTTGTCGAAGGTCTCAAGCAGCTTGGGGTCCACCTCATCGAGGCTCGCTTTCTTGGCCTCCTGTTGCTTGGGAGCCGCGTAATAAACGATGTCCTGGTAGTCGATCGCGGGGTACCCGAGCGACGCCCAGTCGGGCTCGTCCAGGGTCAACCAATGGCGGAAGGCCTTGAGCCTGAAATCCAGGAGAAATTCAGGCTCTTCCTTCTTCGCCGAGATCAGACGAACCACCTCCTCGCTCAGACCCTTGGCGATTTTCTCGGTTTCAATCTCCGTGACGAAGCCGTACTTGTACGGCTGGCTGACGAGATCCCGCGTGGAGGTGCTGGTCATGACGGTCAGCCGGCCGTGGCGTGGATGGTTTCAGTGGTGATCGTCTGCGTCTTGTTCGGGCAGGCGAAGGGATTGTCTTCGGTGAGGAAGAGCATGCAATGGCATTCCTTGCGCTCGCGCATCGGCACGCAGGGGCAGTTCCAGAACGCCTGAGAGACCTCAGCTTCTTTGTCCTCGTAATGCCGGCAAGGGCAGAGGGCGCCACCGAGCTCATCCTTGTGCCGGGCCAAGCCCTTCAGCACCACCGAGGTGACACTGGCTTCAGCACAGAAATAGGTGCCGGTGCGCTGGGCATAGGTTTCCGCAAACTTGCGGATCACTTCCAGGCTTTCGGCTGTCGGCTCGGGAGCGGCGTCAGACATGAGGAAGGAGGTGAATTACGAAACCCCGCGGTTTCCTTTCCGGCACCCTAGATCAAAAGGATGCGCAACAGCGGGATGTCCATTGTGCGGTCCGACTGGCGCGATTCGGTGGCATCGTGTGATGAGCGTGATTCGTTCATGAGCGCTTCGGCCCAAGCCAGCACCCGCGACAGCGTGCTCAACCTGCTGCTGCAGCAGGGGGAGCTGGAGGCTGGGGACTTGGCGGAGCAGCTCACCATTTCCGTGCAGGCGATGCGGCGTCACCTGCGTGCCCTGGAGAACGACGGACTGATCGAATGCAGCAGCCCGTCCAAGGGACCAGGCCGCCCCAGTTACCGCTGGCGCCTGACTGGTCAGGGGCGGGATCGCTTCCCTGACGGCAGCGGTCGCTTCGCCCTGGGGCTGCTCGACTCGATGCGGGCGAGCCTGCCGGAAGAGACCCTTCGGGACCTGCTCAATCAGCAGGCTGAGGACAAAGCCCAGCGCTATCGGCGACTGCTTGGCACGGCCCCCCTGGCCGAGCGCCTGGAACGACTGGCGGACCTGCGACGCGAGGAGGGCTACGTCACCCTCTGCAGCCCGGATGACGATGGCCGCAGCTGGCGGCTCCAAGAAGTGCATTGCTCGGTGCAGCGGATCGCCGAAGAGTTCCCGGCCGTGTGCGATCAGGAGTTGCTGCTGATCCGACGCACCGTCCCGGACTGCCAGGTGGAACGGGTGCATTGGCGCCTCGAGGGCGGCCACGCCTGCGGCTTCCGGATCACGCCGAACGGTGACGCATCGTGAGCATCGACAACGCTGTCATCGCCGAGATCGACGCCAGCCTGCTGCCCAGCCGGGAGCGGCACCATCTCCGGGTGCTGGTCCACTGTCTGGACAGCTTTCGCGCCATGGACACCAGCACCAACGGCGCCCTGCCGGATGCCGCCAGCCGACGGCGCTGGTGTGAACAGCAGCCGGTCGTGGCCGAAGATCCGGCCTTCATGCGCCAACTGTTGCTGCAACTGGACCAAGCCGCTCAGCAGCTCGACGCTCTGGCCGAACGCTTGGGGCGTCGCCCGCTCGAGCTGGAGGTCAGCGATCTGATCGCCTCGGCGACCGCTCAACTGCCATCATCTCCGCAACCCGGCTGAGACGATGACCCTGGAAATCACCGACGCCCTCAGCTTCTTTCGCCTGAGCTGTGGGCGCTGGCGCTCGCAGCGCAGTCAGCATCACCTGCTGCATCGCCGCGCCGAAGCCGGAGCCTCCTTCATCGTTGTGGAGGAACTCGAAAAGGGCGATGCCCGTCTGGCCGAGATCGCTGAACGCAACGGCGAAGAGGTGAGCCGGATCATCGGCGGCTGCTGGGTGCGCTGGAGTGGATCGATGGCCTGGGATCGCGCGGGTGAATCCCATGAAGATCAAACGATGTTTGGCCTGATCCCAACGGACGACGCCGGCCGCAGCGGTCTGCTGCTGCGGGATCGGGGCTACGCCGAAAAGGCACCCGTGGCAGGGCAGTTCCGGATGGACGATGAGAACGGCCTGATCCTGACCACGGACTACGAAATGATGAGCTCCCTGGAGCGCTTCTGGTTTGCAGGGCCCAATCTGCGCCTGCGCACCAGCACCGTTCAGGGGCTCTCCAACAACGCCTCGTTCTGCATGGAAACCCGTCAGCTGGACGACGACTTGGACGCCACAGCTGCAGGCAGTCGGCCCGCTTCAACGACCTCGCCCTTTGGCTGGTAGGCATCAATACCCATCCGACTATTACGGGATGTAATCGCTGTAACAGCCCCTTGAAGGGGAATGGGCTGTCACTTCTACCATCGCCAGCAGTGGATGCTGAAGCTCGCGTGGCCATTCCTCTTCTGGAGTACGCACCGACCACCCAGAACGCTCGGGTGGCAGCCCTGCGCGTCAACTCTGACGACAGCCCCCGGTCCAACTCCATGGAGATCGCCATGGATCAGGACAATCTCTCGACGGTGATCGAGAGCGCCTATCGCCAGATCTATTTCCACGCGTTCAAATCCGATCGCGACGCCTTCCTCGAATCGCAGCTCCGTAGCGGTCAGATCACCGTTCGCGATTTTGTCCGCAGCCTCTGCCTGTCGGACACCTTCAAGCGCAGCTTCTATGGGATGAACAGCAACTACAAGGCGGTTCGCCACCTTGTTGAAAAGCTGCTGGGCCGCAAGAGCAATAAATCCGAAGAGATCGCCTGGTCGATCGTGATCGCCACCAAGGGCGTTGAAGGCCTGGTGGACGTTCTGCTCGACAGCCAGGAGTACCTCGACGCCTTCGGCTACGACACCGTCCCCTCCCAACGCAATCGTGTTCTGCCGGGCCGCGAGCTTGGTGACACGCCGTTCAATATCACCAGTCCCCGTTACGACGAGTACTACCGGGGCATCCTGGGCTTCCCTCAGGTTGTGTACGCAGGTGGACCCAGCAAGAAGCTGCCCGCCCGCGCCAAGATCACCCGAGGCGGCGCTCCGGCCGATTACCTGCCCTGGGTGGCCGGGATCGCCAACGCTCGCGGGGGTGCACCCAGCACCAACGCCGAGATGGATTACCTCTCCAAGGTTCCGTATCGCAGCATTGGCCGCTGAGTCAAAACACTCACCATCCAAAAAAAAGCGGGGAACAATCCCCGCTTTTTTTGTGTCCAGCACTGGGGTTTCGTTCATGAGACCGATTTCGAGGGTCAGGATCCACTGACCCTGATGATCGTCACGCTCTGAAAGGCATTTTTTGGGCGCACAATGATCCCAAACGAATCCTGGAGCTTGGACGTGTCGCAAACCCTGTCATCACTGGCACGTCTCACCCTGCGTCAACTGCGCACCATTGCCAGCGAGCTCGGTGTTCCGCTGTACAGCCGCAAGAGCAAGGAAGCCTTGGTGGGTGAGGTCGCAGAACGCCAGCAAAAGCGCGGCGGTGATCTCAAAGCAATTGAGCAGGAGCTGACCGCTCCGAGCATCGATTCCTCGGAAACCCGCGTGGTCTTCCTGCCCCGTGATCCCCAATGGGCTTACGTGTTCTGGGAAATCGCCGATGCCGACCGCAAGCGCGCTCAGAAGGAAGGTGCAAGCCGTCTCTGCCTCCGCCTCGCCGATGTGACCGGCATGCAGGACGGCAGCGCCCATCCCCACACCCTCCAGGAAGTCCCCGTCGACAGCCACAGCACCGAGTGGTATCTCCCTGTTCCACTGTGCGATCGCGACTACCGCGTTGAGCTGGGCTACCGGATCAACAACACCTGGATGTCGTTGGCCTTCTCCTCAGTGGCTCGGGTTCCTGCCCTGCACCCCAGCGAACAGATCCTGGATCAGTTCGTTCCCTTCAGCCTCGAGTCCGCCCCCGAAGCACCGGCAGCTCCCGAGCCTCAGGCTGTTTCTCCCCACATCGAGACCACCGACAGCGGCCTGCACGAGCGTCTCTACCAGAGCGCCACAGTCCATTACCGCCGCCGCCGCGTCGGATCCGAAGAATTCCAGGAAGCCATTGAGTCCTCTTCAGGTGCTGATCAGTTCGGTCTGAGCGATTCGGGCTCAGGCCTCTGGGCCAGTGGTCGGAACGAGTCCGGCATCGGCGGTGTTGCTCCCCGTCAACGCTCGTTCTGGCTGGTCGCCGATGCTGAACTGATCGTTTACGGCGCCACCGATCCTTCCGCACGCCTCACCATCGGCGGTGAAGAAGTTCCCCTTTCCACCGACGGCACCTTCCGGATTCAAGTTCCCTTCCGTGACGGTGAGCAGGTGTACGCGATCGAAGCCACCGCTGCTGACGGTGAGCAGAAGCGCAACATCACCCTCAACTTCGAGCGTGAAACCCCGGAAGACAACAGCAACCCTGCCCATGAGGCACGGGCTGAGTGGTTCTGATCCTTACGCCCTTCCCCCAATGATGCGTTGGTTTGTCGCCATCACTCCCCTCGCGGGAGCGATGGCGTTTCCGTTGGTCGTCCCCTTTGTGATGACCCGTGCCGGAATCGGAGCCGGCGTGATTGCAGCACTGGTGCTGAGCTCGCTCTGGTTCATCGCGATGCTCAAGACCTCTGAAATGCCCCACTGAGCCCAAACGGGGAACACTGAAGGAGAACAGCTCCAACGGTGTGATCCAACGTCTGGGCTTGGCAACGGCGATGGCAGCCTGGTTGTGCAGTGGATGCAGCCAACCGGGACGGCTGCTTGGGCCGCCATCCCAGGCCAGCGATCGGTCCGAGACAGGGCCTGTGTCCGTATGGTTCAACCATCGCCGCGACGCGCGTTACCGCAGCCCGATCTCAGGGCAATGGCGCGATGGAGACAACCTCGAAGCACTGCTGATCACGGCAATTGATGCTGCTGAACGGGAGATCTGGATCGCCGTTCAGGAACTGTCACGTCCAACCATTGCTGCGGCACTGGTTCGCGCCAAGCACAGGGATCTTGATGTCCGCCTAGTGCTGGAAAACAACTACAGCCAACCCTGGAGCCAACAACTCCGCACCCATCTGCCCAAGCATCAACGCCAACGCTGGGATCAACTCCAGGCGCTGGCCGATCAAAACCAGGACGGGATCACCACACCGGACGAGGCCGCCCAGGGCGATGCGATCGCGATCCTGCAAAACCAACGCATTCCATGGATTGACGACACGGAAGATGGCAGCCGTGGCAGCGGGTTGATGCACCACAAATTTGTGGTGATCGATCGACAGGTTGTGATCACCGGCAGCGCCAATTTCACAGCCTCAGGCCTGCATGGCGATGCCAATGCGCCGCAGACCCGCGGCAACGTCAACCATCTGCTGCGGCTTGATAGCTCGGAGCTCGCCGGGGTGTTCCGAACGGAATTCCTGCGGTTGTGGGGGGATGGCCCCGGCGGCGCAAGCGACAGTCGCTTTGGCCTGAACAAAACCAGCACGGGAGCCACCACCGTCCAGGTGGGTGATGCCCGTGTGGAGGTGTTGTTCGCCCCCCACCGCAAGCGGGATCCAAACCATGGGCTGAACTGGCTTGAACATCAGCTCAATCAAGCCAAGCGACGCATTGATCTGGCTCTGTTTGTGTTTTCGGCGCAGCAACTCAGCAACCTGCTGCAAAACAAAATGGACGCCGGCGTGGCCATTCGCCTTGTGGCTGATCCCGGATTCGCCAGCCGGTCTTTTTCGGAAGTTCTGGATCTTCTGGGCATCGCACTGCCCGATCGAGACTGCAAATTAGAAGCAGGCAATCAACCCTTTCCCTCCCCTTTAAAAGGCGTAGGCACACCGCGCCTGGCCCGTGGCGACAAATTGCATCACAAGTTCGCCGTGATCGACAACAAAACCGTGATCACGGGATCCTTCAACTGGAGCCCCTCTGCTGCTCACACCAACGATGAAACCCTGCTGGTGATCCACTCACCCCAACTCGCTAAGCAGTTCACCCGTGAGATGG
>JBMZMY010000013.1:0-35703 GCA_049619435.1 Synechococcus sp. | reverse complement strand
TTGTTAGGGAGATAGGGAGCCTCAAAGCTATTTTTGACCGACCCTTTCTCGAACCGTAGTGTGACTGGCTGTGACCCAGGGTTACTAGCAATTAAGGCGAGTGTGAGCAATCCACGATGACGATGACCACCCAGTTTGCTGCGATCAGCTGGGTAATACTTGTGATGCATATGCACACCAAATGCACCGTTAAAGGTGTAAGTGGCGTTGCGCAAGGGCTGGTTCGTTTCTGCAGCAATGGCTTGCCCGGGCGCCGTATTGACCAGAATTCCCGGTCCGGTCACGATTTCAGGCTGATTGCTATGGAGAACGGGAACGTTGTTGAACGCCCCGTTCAGAGGCCGAGCACGTTGCCCAGCCATCAAAGCCACGTAGGCCCTCGCCGACGACGCAACAACGGCCTCAGCTGTCGCTAGCGAGACGCAGGCCGAGACTAGTAATAAGACTCGCCTGAGACGCATGGGAGCGGGCAATTGTGTCTGTTGGCCGCAGCCACTCAGCACCGACTGACGTCAACTTAATCACGCCTTCCCGGCAAGCCAAGCAAACACGGATCAGGTTCAAATCCGCCACGATTGACGGGTTGATTGGCCTTTCAATGCTTCCTCCCTTTTGCAGCACCGGCACCGACCACCTGGCGATGCGCCGGCAGCATCAGGACCGCAAGCTGGCGATGCTCACCTTCTGGCGTGATGGTCTGGAGCGTCAACTGGCGGCTCTCAATGCCTCCATCACCACGCTGGAGACCCAAATCAAGCGCGATCAAGACCACTCCGCCAACGACGCCTGATTCAGGCGCTCGGATAAGCGCAACAGCCCACGCTTCAGCCGCCTCTGAATGGTCATGGCCGACACCTGGCATTGCGCGCCAGCAGACCGGAGGCTGTGTCCTTGAAGCACGACTGTGGTGATCGCATCGCGTTCATCGGCTGAGAGGGTCTTGAGAGCTGCTCTCAGGCGACGATGGACCTGTTGACGATCGAGTTGCTCCAGCATCGCCTCTCCCTGGTCCAGATGGTGATCGTGAAGAGGCGCCCAGCGTGTCTTGTTGGCGTAGTGCTGGAGCAGTAGAGCATCCTCCACCGAATGCGGTTCACCGGGGTTCTGTCGCAACTGCTGGACGCGCTCTTCCACACGCCGGGGCAAGCGAATCAGACCAACCTGATCGCGAAGGTAATGAAGGATCGCCCCACGAATATGCGGTCGGGCATAGGAGACGAAGGGCCGCTGGTCATGGGGACGAAAGCCGCTAGCGGCTTTGATCAGTCCGAGACGTCCCACTTGCACCAGATCATCGAGATCCTGACCCGTGCGGTTGGCGTAATGACGGGCGATGGGCTGAACCAGAGCCAGATGGTCCTGGATGCAGCGCATCCGAGCGGTCGTTGGTTTCATTCTGGAAAGAATCAGAGGTTGCTCTTTCCAGCCAGGCACTGATCCACGGATCATTCATCGGTGATCTCACGGAATCGGGCGAACCACCTCGCGCAACAAAACGTCGGGTCCCTCGGTCTTGAGCCAGGCCCGATCCGATTCATCGGTGCTGAGCAGATACCCAGCAAATCCGAGGGCATTCACACTGAACCCATGCACACCATCCCGCTGACGCAGGATCAAGCTCATCCAGCGGCGACCGATCAGCAGGTTGTAGGCCTGACGAGGAACAGCGTCCGTGGCGGGCTGTCCCAATCCGGCGCGTCTGCACAGTGACAGATAAACGTCCTGGAGCACCTCAGCCGTGATCCCTTCGGCATGGATGGGGGCCACGACACAACTGCACTGGAGTGGGTCGGGCTCCTGGACGCCCGATGCGCCAGTCAGCCGAGATTCAAACCAGGCGTTACGGGGACAAATCTCATCGGAAGGATGACGGGGTAACAACTGAAGGTGGCGATGCGGCTGGCTAGCCCCTGCCACCGGACCACAGTTGAAGAACCACAGTCCATTCACCTGATCATTGACAGTACAGACAGCCCGCCAATCGGCGGAATCCAACCAGCCGAGCTGGGGAGCCCACTCCCGCGTGATCAACAACAGATGCCCAATTTGGACGGGATATTTATTGAGAATGAGCACATGGCTGTGACCTACAGGCTCAACCTCAAGGCGTGAATCCCAAGGGCGAAAGGGATTCGGTTTGGGTCCAGCGGGTTTGAGATGTCGTGGTGGTGCACCGGTGAGGTGACGCAGATCAAAGCGACAGCCGGTATCGCCATCAATCTGCTCAATGGTGGTGGAGAGAGGGACCAGAGCTCCAGCAGCACGAGCTGATTCACTGCGGAGCAGCGCACGATCTAGAAGCGGGTCAGTCGTCATGCCGGCGCAAGGCTTTGAGTTGAGTTCCCGGATAAAAGTGGGCCAGGATCTCGGGATAGGTCAGGCCACGTTCGCCAAGAGCATTGGCATCGGTTTGGCTCATGCTCGCCCCAAGATGGCGATGGGCATCGTCTGCAATGGCGCGGGTCGCGGCATAGAGACTTTCCACAACATCCTGATCTTTGCTGAGGATGATCCCACGGGTCGACTGGGTTGCCTGGCGTGATGCCGCGGTACGGCTGCTGGCTCCGCGATAGGCCTGCCACCGAGTCGAATCACCCAAATGAAAGCGCGGCGCCGCCGGTCGGATCAAGTGGGTGAGCGCATAGGAGCGAGCCGCGACGGCCTGCGCCATCAAGGCCTGGGGATTCCAGGAACTGGGCATCTCTGCACCAACCACTGAGGCGACATAGCGCTCGAGGTCCACGGTGTGAATGGCCAGCCACTCCTGACCGAGCCGTTCAATCTCGACAAGGCCCCAGTAGCCGATTCCATTGAGATGAACCCAACCACCGCGACAGCTCAGGGGCGGCAGGTTGCCAGCACGCAAACCAGCGTTGATCTCGGCACTGGATAACCGTTGCTGGGAGCCCCTCCGGAGCTGACAGACCACGCCCTGTCCCAGAGCGATCTGATGCAGCGGTTGACGCTCCAGAAGGCCAACCCGGATCCACCAGCGCTGTTCTGAGCGTGAGGAGACGGACGACGTCGGTCGTCGTGCAGGGGACGGGGGCGCGTGGGGCTCTTCGGAGGGGATCGGCACGGACGTGGTCTGTGGACGGGTGGTCTTGGGGGGAGCAGTCATTGTGATCAGCCCAGCGAGGACAGCACCCGATCCCGCGAACGTCAGGACTGTCATCAATGCGGGGCCGATCGATCTCACCCCAACCGATGCCCAACTCGGGCCCATTGTGTTGGCGTTCCCGTCAGCATGCTCCCCTCCGGTGCTGATCCTTTGCAGATCTCTTCGTTGGCCTCAACTCCCTACCCCGATGACACGTGGTCCGGTCTTGCGGTGGTGGTCGGCATGGGTGGCATCGGCACCGCTGTGGCGACTGCACTGGAGCGGCACTGCCCCAAGCTCACGATCGTCCGCTGCAGTCGTCGTGGCCACCCCGACGCGGATCTTTCCCTGGATTTGGACCAACCCGCATCGTTTGATGGGTTCCAAGCGGCGTTGCGAGCCGATGGCAGACCCCTGCGCCTGGTGTTCAACTGCAGCGGTCGGCTGCATGGTCCGGGCTTGACCCCGGAAAAGCGCCTCAGCCAGATCCAGCGCCCAGCATTGCTGGAGCAGTTTTCGATCAACGCCATCGGGCCGATTCTTCTGGCACAGGCGGTTGAGCCACTGCTGGACCGCAGCCAGCCCTTCCATTTCGCCAGCCTGAGCGCACGGGTCGGCAGCATTGCGGATAACCGTTCAGGCGGGTGGTACGCCTATCGCGCCGCCAAGGCCGCTCAGAACCAGCTGCTGCGGTGTCTCAGCATCGAATGGGCACGACGCTGGCCTCAGGCCACAGTCACCATGCTGCACCCGGGAACAACGGACACCGCACTGTCGAAACCCTTTCAATCATTTGTGCCCCCCGAACAACTGTTCACAAGCGAACGGGCCGCCGAACAATTGGTAGAGCTTGTCCTGGCACAAACACCCTCGGAGAGTGGTGCCTTTCTGGCCTGGGATGGTCAATCGATTCCCTGGTAGGCGTGCGCCTTCAACTGCTCGATCGAGACCACCTTCAATGCCGTGTCCTCCGTGGCCTCGAGTCGTACCGGTGGGGCCATCCCATCGTCATGGGCCTGCTTCCAGCGCGGCGCACAGACACACCAGTGGTCACCCGGTTGCAGTCCCTTGAACTGGAACGCGGGCACCGGCGTCGACAGATCGTTGCCCTGGGCCTTGCTATAGCGAAGAAACTGCTCCGTCATCACGCAGCAGATGCTGTGCTGCCCCAGGTCAGCCGCGTCGGTCTGACAGAACCCATTCCGGTACCACCCCGTCATCGGCTCGCATCCGCAAACCACGAGTGGCTGTCCAAGAACATTGCGAGAGATGGACGAATCCGTGCTGCTGGCGGTCATCGAAGCGGTTTTGATGGAGGGAGTCTGCCGAAGGAGTGGCACATTTTGACGTCAGGTGGTTGACGTACCCCAGGGGGCAGGCGTTAAAGGTCGTTCAGTTATGTCCACTCGATGGATTGGGAGTTCACTGAAGACGCTGCGTTTCTGGCGCTCTGCGATGCCTTTCGTGAGAGCGGCGAAAGCTCAGCGATCGAGTTCCTGGCCAACGGGGAAGGGGCATTTCATTTCCAGGATCTGGCACAGAATGCCGCTGGCGAAGGGATTGATCTGAGTGAGTCAAGCGCCCTGGAGGATTTCCAGCAGGATGTGATCGACACCATGGAGAAGCTCTGTCAGGGCTGAGGCCCTGACAGAGGCGGGAATCAGCCGTAAAAGAAAGCGATTTCCTTGTCCTTGAGACCATCCCAACCGGCAGCGATCAGGCGTTGGTTGAGGGTGGCCTGATCGAAGTGCTTGGCACCGGTCTTCACAACTCGGTTGCGCATCGACTTCAACACTCCACTGCGCGCCCGTTGACTCTCGAGGTCCATCACCTCGTTGTAGAGGCTCAATTTCTCGGCGGGAATGGGGGTGCCATCGAGATCAACGCCGGCCTTAATGGCCGCATCGACTCCATCTGGTCCTGCAATGGCCATGGTCTGAATCAGGGGCGCCTCAGGTTATTGGAGGCGCCTCTGATGTGGATCCAACCGGAGGAAATCAGGCGCTGAAATAGCGGGCTTTGCTGTGGATGGCGACCAGCGCGGTGGTGCTCTGTTCGGGCGAGAGCTGATCACTGGCGTCCATGCTCAGGCCAATCCGATCCGCCTCCAGCCATGCCAGCTGTTGCCGTGAATCAGCAACGTTGGGACAGGCTGGATAGCCGAAGGAATAGCGACTGCCGCGATAGCGCTGGGCCAGCACATCCCGGAGAGGCATCGCAGTGGGATCAGCAAAGCCGAGATCGCGCCGAATTCGGGCATGCACCCATTCCGCCATGGCTTCGGCCATCTGGACGGCGAGGCCATGGAAGTAGAGATAATCGCTGTACTGGTCAGCCTTGAACAGCGTCTGGGCCACTTCACTGGCCTTGTCGCCCATCGTGACTGCCTGCATCGGCAGCACGTCGGTCGGGCCGTCAGCCTCGGACAGATCGTTGTAGAAATCGGCGATGCAGTAGCGGTTCCCAGAACGTTGACGGGGCAGGTCGAAACGACCCAACTCGGTGGTCCCGGCTGGATCAAAGACGCGCAGGGCGTTGCCATCCCGTCCGACCGGGTAATAGCCGTACACCGCGCGCGGCGTGAGCAGGGATTCGCTCACACAGCGGTCCATCCACTCCAACAGGACCGGTTCCGCCTTCTCCTGCAACATCGCCTCGTAGTCGTCGCGGCTCTGTTGCTTGGTTTTGCGAATCTGCCACTGTCCGGCAAACAAAGCATTGCGATCCAGGTAGGCAAAGATCTCTTCGAGGGCTACATCGCTCTCCGTGATCAGGCAGGACCCAAGGAACGGCGGTTCGGGGGCTGGTTCAGCTGGAACAGCGTCAGAGCGCTCGCTGCTGACCACGGCGTCCAGGGGAGGCTCGGCCTCTGATACGCCAGCTGATTCGTTCGAGGCCTCGCTGGAGGCGGCCCCATCGTCATCGAGGCCGATGCCCTCCGGTGCCCCATTGAGGAAACCAGCCGTATTGGTCCAACTGTCGGTGCCCTTGGCCTCCATCAAGGCATCCATGAAACGCAGGTCGGCAAAGGCATCACGGCCGTAAATGACCTTGCCGTTGTAGACCTCACGGCAATCCTTCTGAACGAAGCGGGGCGTCAATGCCGCTCCGCCCAGAATCACTGGGACATCAATCCCAGCATCGTTGAAGGCAGAGAGGTTGTCCTTCATGAAAGCGGTGGATTTCACCAAAAGTCCGCTCATGGCGATGCAATCCGCCTGATGGTCTCGTTGGGCCTCAACAATCGCTTCACAGCTCTGTTTGATGCCGAGGTTGATCACCTCGTAGCCGTTGTTGGTGAGGATGATGTCCACCAGGTTTTTACCGATGTCATGGACATCTCCCTTGACCGTGGCAATCAGAAATTTGCCCTTGCTGCTGCTTTCTCCCTCCGTCTTCTCCATGTGGGGCTCCAGATGAGCCACCGCTGATTTCATCGTCTCGGCGCTCTGCAGCACGAAGGGCAACTGCATCTGGCCGCTGCCGAACAATTCACCGACCACCTTCATCCCGTCGAGCAGAAAGGTGTTGATGATCTGCAGCGGCGGATAGCTCTGAAGTGCTTGATCGAGGGCGGGCTCAAGGCCAATCCGCTCGCCATCAATGATGTGCTGCTTGAGCCGCTCTTCAATCGGCAGATCAGCCAAGGACGGGCCTGAGGCTCTGGCTTCTTTGGTACTGACGCCCTCAAACAGGGTGGTCAGCTCGGTGAGCGGGTCGTACACACAGATCCCGTCCTCAAAACGACGGTTGTCGTTGATCAGATCGCGGCAGACGGTCTGGTGCTCCTCGCTGATCTTCACCAGCGGCAGAATCTTGGCCGGACTGACGATGGCGGCATCCATCCCGGCCTCGCAGCAATCGTGGAGGAAGACCGAGTTCAGGGTGATGCGCGCCGCAGGAGAGAGACCGAAGCTGACGTTGCTGACCCCCAGGACGACGTGAACCCCCGGCAGGTTCTCGCGAATCATCCGAATCGCATCAACGGTGGCACGACCATTGAGACGGTCCTCCTCAATGCCAGTGGAGATCGGCAGCGCCAGGGGGTCGTAAAAGATCTCATGGGCCGGGATCCCGTATTCCAGGGCATCGCGATAGGCACGCTGGGCAATGGCGAACTTGCGTTCAGCGGTGCGGGCCATGCCCTCCTCGTCGATGGTGCCCACCACCACACCGGCGCCGTAGCGGCGGGCCAGCTCCAGAACCTTGAAGAAGCGCTCATCACCGTCTTCGTAGTTCGTGGAGTTGAGAATGCACTTACCGCCGGCCACCTTGAGGCCAGCCTCCATCTTCTGCCACTCGGTGGAATCGAGCATCAGCGGCAGGTTGACGTTGGTGACCAGACGACTGACCAACGCATGCATATCGCGCTCTCCGTCGCGACCGACGTAGTCGACGTTGACGTCGAGCACGTGGGCGTTTTCCTTGACCTGACCACGGGCCACTGAAACCAACCCGTCCCAGTCCTCTTCGGCCAGCAACTCACGCACCTTGCGACTGCCGCTGGCGTTCAAGCGCTCACCGATGATCAAAAACGAGTTGTCCTGGTGATAAGGGGTGACGCCGTAGATCGACGCTGCGGCTGGTTCGTAGTTGAGCGCAGCGCGCACCTCACCCCCTGGTGCGGCATCAGCTGGGGTGAGCCGACGGGAGGAGCGCTGTGCTGGCTTGAGCTCCGAGGCCAGCTCCGCCAAGGCACCGATGTGGGCTGGAGTGGTTCCACAGCACCCACCGATCACCTGCACACCGAGGTCCTCAACGAAGTGCATCAACTGCATCTTCAGCTCAAGTGGTTGCAGCCGGTAGTGGGCAACACCACCAACGTTTTCCGGTAGGCCTGCGTTGGGAATGCAGCTGATCGTGAATGGGGAGTGCTCGGAGAGGTAGCGGATGTGCTCCTTCATCTGCTCAGGCCCCGTCGCACAGTTGAGCCCCAGGATGTCGATGGGAAACGGTTCGAGAATCGCCACGACGGCAGCGATATCGGACCCCACCAACATCGTGCCGGTGGTTTCCATGGTCACCGACACCATCAAAGGCCGACGTTCGCCCGCAGCCGTGAATGCCTCCTCAATGCCCTGAAGAGCGGCCTTGATCTGGAGAACGTCCTGACAGGTCTCCACGATGAAGAGATCGACATCGCCGGCAATCAACCCCGCCGCCTGGTCGCGGAATGACTCCCGCATCGTGTCGAAATCGATGTGGCCGAGGGTGGGCAGCTTGGTGGTAGGCCCCATCGACCCCGCCACAAAACGTGGCTTATCCGGCGTGCTGTATTCGTCCGCCATCGCCCGGGCCAGCTCTGCAGCCCGCTTGTTCAATTCGAAGGCTTGGTCTTCAAGGCCGTATTCGGCCAACACAATCGAAGCGGCACCAAAGGTGTCGGTTTCGATCACATCGCAACCGACCTCGAGAAACTGACGATGGACCGTTTGAACGGCATCAGGGCGGGTGACGACCAGGTTTTCATTGCACCCCTCCAGCTCAGGTCCGCCGAAATCCTCAGCGGTGAGGTTGAGCTGTTGCAGGCTGGTCCCAGTCGCCCCGTCGAACACCAGCACCGGCCGTCGCGGGCTGTGCAGATGGTCGAGAAAGCGAGATGGAGCGACAGCAGAATTGGTCACCGTCGCTGACATCACAGATCTTCAGATCAGATCATCTTAAGAAAACAAGCTGTCGATGATCAGCTGAGTTTGATCCGGCTCACCCAGTGCTCGAAGTCGGGATCGAGGCCCTGGGTGATGGCCACGAGGCGCTCCTTTAGAGCCTGCATGATCGGACGATCACTGTTCAGGGTGGTGGTTTCGATCTGCCGGATCGGCGTGATCTTGGCAGCGGTTCCGGTGAGGAAGACCTCATCGGCGATCATCAGCTCTGTTTTATCGACCGGACGTTCCACCACGGGAATGCCCATCGTTTTGGCCAGTTCGATCACGCTGGCCCGGGTGATGCCTTCCAGGATGTCCTGATCCACCCCAGGCGTGATCAGCTGTCCATCGCGGACCAGGAAGAGATTCATCCCACTGGCTTCGCTGATCTTGCCTCGGCTGTTCAGCAGTAGAGCTTCATCAAAGCCGCTCTGCACGGCCTCCGTCTTGGCAAGGGAGCTGGTGATGTAAGCACCGCTGATTTTTCCTCGCAGGGGCAGGGAGCGATCTTCCTGGCGTGTCCAACTGGAAATGCGGCAACTCACGCCCTCGGGAGAGAGATAGTCGCCCAGCGGCAGGGCATAAATCAGAAAGTCAGTCTCGATGTTGTGCAGACGGGGGGCGATCCCCAGATCACTGGTGTAGACGAAGGGACGCAGATAGATCGGCTGGGTTGGTTTGTTGGCCTTCAGCAGGGCGGTGATGGCGTCAAGGATGGTCTCCGCACTGAGATCCGTCAGCAGCAAACGGGCGCTCTGACTGAGGCGGCGGGCATGACGATCCGCCCGGAACAGCAGCATCGTGTCCGCATTCTGTGGATCGGGGATCGCCCGCATGCCGCCGAATGCACCTGTTCCGTAATGCAGGGCATGGGTGGCAATGGAGATCCTGGCCTCCTCAAAAGGAACGCACTGGCCCTGAAACCAGGCGAAGGGCAGGAACTGTTGCATTGCTGGAATAGCCCGATGGCTGAATCTTCTCACCACCGGTCACCACCACAATGACGGGATGCATCGACTCGCCAGCTGTCCCGGTGTGGATCCCCCGGAGGACGTGGTCCTCGTGGAGCAACCCGCCGCTGAGGTTCTCTTCCTCAGCAGCGCCGGAACGGACCTCAGCACCCTGAGTCATCTGCTGGATGCATCATCCATGCAGCGCTGGCAGAACCGAATCCGGGCCCTGGCCCTCAGCTGCCTGGACCATCCAGCCCAACTCGATCACTACCTGTCCACGACGGCGTGCAGCGCCCGGCTCATCGTGGTGCGGCTGCTGGGCAGCCGCGGGCACTGGAGCTACGGCCTCGATCAACTGCAGCGATGGCAGCGGGAGGCGGATGACCGCCAGCTGATTGTGCTGGCCGGCACAGCGGATCAGGACAGTGCCTTGAATCCACTGGGCTCGATCGATCCAGCCCTCGCCGATGCCCTGGCAGGTCTGCTTCGGGAGGGAGGCTGCAACAACATGACCCAGCTCCTCGCTGTAGTGGAGCAGCTGCTCAGCCATCAAACCCCGGATGTGAATGCTGTGGTGGCCCAGCCCATGGCGGATCCGCTGCCCTGGGACTGGCAGGACAATCCCGGAGCCAGGGTTGGCATCGTCCTTTACCGGGCTCTGATCCAGGCCGGCGATGACCAACTCGCGACAACCCTGACCACTGAACTCCGTGCTGCGGGCCTGTGCCCAAGGCTGATCTGGGTCAGTGGTCTTCGCAATCCAGTGGTTCAGGCCGGCGTGCGGGATCTACTGATGCGCGAAGACGTGGCTGTGGTCATCACCGGCACCTCCTTCGCCTCCGTGCGTCAGGAGGATGCGGGTCTTGGCAGTCCGATCTGGGAACAGCTGAATCGCCCGGTTTTGCAGATGCTGAGCAGTTCGCGACCACGCTCCAGCTGGCAGAGCAGTTCCCGCGGACTGGACCCCCTGGATTTATCCCTGCAGGTGGTAATGCCGGAACTCGACGGCCGCATCACCACACGGCCTTGCGCCTTTCGCGACCTGGACACCGCCCCCAACACCCTGGCGACCGCGATTCCCACCCTGGTGCCGGAGCCCGAGGGCATCCGCTGGCTGATCGACCATGTTCAGCGCTGGGTGACGCTGCAGCAGACCCCCGCCCATCAGCGCCGCATCGGCCTGGTGCTGGCGAATTATCCCGTTCGAGACGGACGCCTGGCCAACGGCGTGGGGCTGGATACGCCCGCAAGTTGTGTGGCCATCCTTGCCTGGTTACGGGCCGATGGCGTCGACCTCGGCGATGCCCCCCTCCCGGACGATGGCGATGCCCTGATGCGGGCGCTGTTGAAGGGTCGAACCAATGATCCCGAGAGTTTCCATCGGCCAGCGCTGGATCACCTGTCACTCAGCGACTATCTCGCCTGGTGGCGGACGGTGCCCACCACAGCCAGGGCAACCATCACAGCGCGTTGGGGTGAGCCCGAGCACGCCTGTGACCTCAGCGCCAAGGGGTTCCCGATCCATGGCCTGCGCTTCGGGACTGTGGTGGTGTTGATTCAGCCGGACCGCGGCTATGACCCTGACCAGATTGCTGATCTTCACTCACCGGATCTGCCACCACCCCATCGCTACCTGGCCCAGTACCTCTGGTTGCGGCAGCAGCACCAGACCCAGTTGCTGGTGCATGTGGGCAAACACGGCAGCGCCGAATGGCTCCCGGGGAAAGGCGTCGGATTGAGCCCGGCCTGCGGACCGGATCTGGCCCTCGGTGCGATCCCCCACCTCTATCCCTTCATCGTCAATGATCCCGGTGAAGGGTCCCAGGCCAAGCGCCGTGGACAGGCCGTCATCCTTGATCACCTCACGCCCCCGTTGGGGCGCGCTGGATTGCATGGTCCCCTTCAACGGCTTGAGTCGCTGCTCGATGAGATGGTCGATGCCCGCCAGATGGGTTCCGAACGGGCCCGGCCCCTTCAGCGCACGATCCTGACAACGCTGCAGGACCTGGAGTGGCCCGGGTTACCCACAGCGAAGCAGCTGCGGGACGATCCGGAGGCCTTAGACGTCGCCCTGGACGCTGCCGAGACCTACCTCTGCGAACTCAAGGAGTCGCAAATTCGAACGGGTCTGCACCGCTTGGGTCAACGACCCGAGGCAGAGGCCGAACGGGAGCTGTTGATCGCCCTGGCGCGAGCCCCACAGCACGGGGTCCGCGGCTTGACCCAGGCCATGGCCCAGCAGCTCGGTCTGCAATTTGACCCCTGGAGCCAGGAGGACGGAGACCCGCTGGAACCCACGGATCAGCAGCGGCTGCAGCAGCTCGGTGCAGCTGCTGCGCGACGGGTGGCCGATGGCACCGCCTGGCTGGAGGAGCAAGCCCTGCTGCTCGTGGAGGCACTGCTGGAGGACCGCCAGCCCCAGGGGCTCAGCCGGGAGCTCCAGGCCTGGATCGCAGAAACGCCGGAGGCGGCTGAACTGAGCCTGTTACGCGAGCAACTCTGGCCCCGCCTCAAAGCCTGCGCCGAGGCGGAACGCCATGGCGTGATGAGCGTGGTGCGCGGCCAGCGCCTGGCGGCTGGACCATCGGGAGCCCCCAGTCGCGGACGAACCGATGTGCTGCCAACAGGTCGGAATTTTTATTCCGTGGATCTCCGCGGTTTACCAACGGAGGCAGCCTGGGACCTGGGGCGACGCTCGGCGGAACAGCTGCTGGACCTTCACGTGCTCGATCACGGCGAACCACTGCGGCATCTCGCCCTCTCGGTCTGGGGGACCGCAACGATGCGCAATGGCGGGGAGGACATCGCCCAGTTACTGGCCTTGATTGGGGTCCGACCGGTCTGGGATGGTCCGACCCGTCGCTTGAGCGATCTGGAGGTGATCCCGCTCTCCCTACTGGGCCGGCCACGGGTGGATGTGGTGCTTCGGATCTCCGGCCTATTTCGGGATGCCTTCCCGCAGCTGGTGGGCTGGGTGGAGCAGGCCCAGAGGATGGTGGGGAGCCTGAACGAGCCCGAGAGCGAGAACCCCTTGGCCGCCCTCACCCGAAACCAAGGCAGCCAACCGCGCATCTTCGGATCTGCTCCGGGGGCCTATGGCGCCGGACTCCAGGCCCTGATTGACGGTGGATCCTGGACTGAACGGGGCGATCTCGGAGAAGCCTTTCTCGAGTGGAGCCAGTGGCGTTACGACGGCGGTGCCGATCCGATCCGTGATCGAGGAGCCTTAGAAGAGGCCCTGGGTCGGGTCCAGGTGGTGCTGCACAACCAGGACAACCGTGAGCATGACCTGCTCGATTCCGACGACTATTACCAATTCCAAGGTGGACTGTCCGCAGCCGTGGAAGCGGTCTCCGGGGAGCGACCGGAGCTGTGGTTCGCCGACCATTCCCGCCGGGAACGCCCCCGGATTCACACACTCGAACGCGAACTCGACAAGGTGATGCGGAGCCGTCTGCTGAACCCGCGCTGGCTGGAAGGGATGCAGCAGCATGGCTACAAGGGCGCCTTTGAACTGGGCGCGAGCCTCGACTACCTGTTCGCCTACGACGCTGCTACCGGTCGAGTTCCGGATTGGAGCTATGGGGCCATTTGCGAGCAATGGCTGAATGACCCGACGATCGTTGCGTTCCTCTCCAACAGCAACCCCTGGGTCCTACGGGATATGGCGGAGCGCTTGCTGGAGGCCGCTCATCGCGGCCTCTGGCGTGGATCAACAGCCCAACAACGCGATCAGCTCAAGGAGATTGTGAATCGAAGCGAGGCGTTGGTGGAACGGGGAGGGTTCACTTGTTGAGGTCGCGCACCATCTGACGGAAGGGATCAATCGAGCCAGGCTTGGACGATGCCGCCGCCGCTGCACCAACCTGCGGGGTTGTCTCCTCTTTGGCCTTCAGGTCTTCCTTGCGGGCCACAGGGGCCGCATTCGCCGGCGCCGGGGTATTCACACCTGTGATCGCCGTGCCCTTCAACCGCTTGTTCATCTCAGCGGTGGAGACCTGTTCGGCAAAGGTCTTCTTGACGGGCTTGGGGATGCCGGCAGTGAGGTTGACGCTCTCATCCTTGACGACCGCATCGCCCAAACCTTCACTGCGCTTCGCGGTGCGCTCGGTTTCAGCGGCGACTTCGATGATGCGTTCCTTGGTTCCCGGATTGTCAACGGTTCCGGGGAAGGTGCGGCGAATCGTCTTGGATTCGCGCATGTAATTCACGTCGCCAAGGGAGGACGAAGAATCGGAATCCAGAAAAAATTCCTGGGGCTTTTCCTTCTTGGGAGCACGAGGTTGAATCGTGCCGTCCGAATCCTTCGAATCGCTTTTCAGCAGACGATCAAAGAAGCCCATGCCGACGGGAACTGGATTGGCATGAACTTAGCGGCCACGAAGGTCAATTCCATGGCTGTCGGTGCCACACGTACGCAAAAGGCCAAGGTTCTCCAACTGAGAGGCGATGGCATCGCAGACCAGCGGGCTGGGGGTCCAGCTCGGATTCATGTCGTAGTCGTACCAGGCTTCACCACCGTCAAAACCCAGCTCTGCAGCGGCATCGATCAGCTCCTCAGGTCCGAGTCGGTAGCGGGCCGGGTGGGCCAAAACCGCTAAACCACCAGCGCTGTGGATCGCCTGGACCACGGATTGAGCACGCAACGGTTCGCCGACGACGGCATCACCCCGGCAGTAGATCCGCAGTGCGGGATGGTCCAGTTCAAAGCCAAGAGCGAGGACGTGAACCAGGCATCCCTTGAGCAACGCGCTGATCTCGACGCCGGTCCAAAGCGTGGGGACCGATGCTCTGTGCTGGCGTTGTTCCTCCAGCCAAGCCTGCATCGGCTGGATCGCCCTGGTGCTGTGGTGATCGGTCACCGCCAGATGGTTCAGCCCCAGCGCAGTCGCCTGACGAATCAGATCGAGCGGCTCGAGACTGCCATCGCTGCAGAGGGTGTGGCAATGGAAATTGAACTGGTCCGGACAACGGTCGGGACCGCTCTGTTCCAGAACCGCTCGAAGGGGATGCGCGCTGCTCATCTCAAGACTGTGCAGCAGCCTCCTCTCTAAGGCGTCGCCAACGGGCATAAAACTGAATTGATGCCGCCATGAACACCACCAGAGCGACGATGAACCAGGTGGCCGCACTGGTGGGGAACTGGGATTTGAAGACCACCAACATCACCACGATCACCAGGAGCAGCGTTGGCAACTCGTTCAGGGCACGCAGCTGCTTCCCGGACCATTGGCAAACGCCCGCCTGCAACTGGCCCATCAGGCGATAGCAAAAAAAGTGATAAGCCAGCAGGGCGGCAACAAAGCCGAGCTTGGCGTGCATCCAACCCTGTTGAAGCCAACTGGGTTGGGCCACCAACAGGCCGGCCGCCATGGTCACCGCGACCACCATTCCTGGCGTCGTGATGATATTGGCGAGACGGCGCTCCATCAGGCTGTACTGAGCCCGGAACGGTTCCTGGAGCTCCACCGCAAGCTGTGCAGTCTCAGCGTGATAAATGAACAGACGAACGAGATAAAAGAGACCTGCAAACCAGACGACGACCCCAACGATGTGGAGCGTTTTGAACCAGAGATAAGCCTCAGGTGGCAGAGCCATGGACGGACAACGCGTCCAACGACCTTACGCAGGGTTCAGGTGAGGCCGTCAAGAAACTGCAAGGCTTTGGTTTGATGCGCCTCAAGGGTTTCAGCGGACATCCTGTCGAGATTGCGGGCCATCATCGCCAGACGGTATTGACCGCGAAAAAAATCCTCGTGGCGTTTGATGAAACTCCAGAACAATCCATCCCAGACGTCACACCAATCGCCTTTGCGATAGTCAGACATTTTGCGAACATAATTTGAGCCCGACACATAGGGCTTCGTTGTAAACAAACCACCATCGGCGAATTGGCTCATGCCATAGACATTCGGGACCATGACCCAGTCGTAAGCATCAACAAACATTTCCATGAACCAGGCGTACACCCGGTTGGGGTGAAAGCCACACAGCTGCATCACATTGCCCAGCAACATCAGACGCTCAATGTGATGGCAATAGCCGCTGTCCAGGGCATGGTTGATCGCGTCATCAATCGGCGGCAATCCTGTCGAGGCGGTGTAAAACGCTGCGGGAATGGGCCGATCATCAAAACCCCAGAAATTGCTGGTGCGCATCGTCACCCCATGACGGCGATACATCGCAGCCATGAATTCACGCCAGCCCACGATTTGCCGAATGAAACCCTCCAATGAGTTCAAGGGAAGATCACCTTGCTCGGCACGCCGCAGCGTTTGAACGAGCACCTGCTCAGGGGTCAGCAGACCGATGTTCAACATCGGGGTCAGCACGGAATGCCACATCACGCGGTGGTGCTGGCTGATGGCGTCCTCATAGGCCCCGAACTGGAGCAGGCGATGGTCGAGAAATTGCTCCAACCAGCGGGCGGCATCGTCATGGGTCACGGGATATCCCAGGACATCCCAGCAACCGAGGTCTCCCAGCCCTTCGTCGATCAGCTCTTGACGCGCCTCCTGGACGATGCTGCGTTCGACCTGCCTCGGGGCATCGGGCACCTGAATGCCCTTGGGCAGCTTCTTGCGATTGTCCGCATCAAAACTCCAGCGCCCCCCTAGGGGGCCTCCGTCGTCGTCCAACAACAGGCCCAGACGGCGGCGCTGCATCTCATAGAACCGCGCCATCAATGGCTTTTTGCCACTGGAAAAGAACTCCGTGATGACGCTGTCTGGAGTCAGCAACATCGGGGTGGGATACAACGTCAGGCCGCCGTTGCGCTCTACGCAGAACCGCTTCAGCCGACGTTCCAACAGATCATCCACCGGGTCCGCCAGATGGACGTGACGAACGCCCTGCTGCCACAGCAGCTGGAGATGACGTTCCGTGCACTCCGCCAGATGATGCGGATGGTGGCTGACCTCAAAGCCACGCGCCTCAAGCTGCTGTTGATAGGTCTTCAGTGAGGCCCGATGCAACAGCAAGCGCTGCCGATGCACCCGCAAAGGCCAGCGTGGATCGGTGCCAAACAGCAGGGGGTCCTCCAGCAGCACCACAGGGCGACCAGCAGCCAGTGCCGGATGCTCAGCAAACAACTGGTGGGGAAAGATCAGGGTGATCTCCATGGGTCAGCTCAGCTCGCTTCTCCAGCCAGACGGCAAGCCCGCCGACCGATGGCCGTGGCATATCCGCGTTCCACCTGCCCGGCCCTGGGACTGAGCACCCCGGCTCGGCAATCCATCACCACCTTCTCGCGATGCCCCTGCTGGTCATTGAGCCGAAGCACCAGCTGCCAATGGTTCTTGGCACTTCTGGTGATGCCATCGGCGCAGACGGGTCCGGTGCACAGCCCGGGTGACGCCATCGCACCGGGCGGGAAGCTGAGACCGATCAGCACGGCGACTGACAGCAGGAACCGGCGCATCACCGCATCGATCAGGCCCCCCACTCTGCTGGTTCCCGGTCCGGCCTGTGATCGTCAGGGCGTGGGAGCAAGGTCGGCGTCACTCTCCTCCGTTGGATGGAAGAAGTCATGGATCTCCTTGGCCATGGCTGGCCCGACACCGGGGGCCTTCGTGAGCGTCTCGATCGAGGCCAATTGGATCGCATCGATCGAATGGAAATGGGCCAGAAGATCCTTGACGCGCTTGGGCCCGACCCCAGGAATGTCTGAGAGACGCGACCGTTTCATGCGTTCCCCCCGTTGCTGACGGTGGAAGGTGACCGCAAAGCGGTGCGCTTCGTCCCGCAGGCGACGCAACAGGGCAACGCCGAGCTGGTCGGGCTCACTCTCCAGCGGCTGGGATTCCCCCGGAAGAAAGACCTCTTCGCGCTGCTTGGCCAACGAGCAGACGTTGAGGTCCTCGTGGAGATCCAGCTCACGCAACGCTTCCATCACCGCCGAGAGCTGGCCTTTGCCGCCGTCGATCATCACCACATCCGGCCAGTCATTGAGTCCATCGGTCTGAAGAGCAGAGCCGCCCTTGTGGCGCAGGGCTCCGAGGTCGACCCCTTCAGCCTTGGCTCGGGCCCAGCGGCGAAAACGACGCCGCATGATCTCCGCCATCGCCATGAAGTCATCGCTGTGCCCGGCGCGGATGCTGCTGCTGCGGATCTTGTATTTGCGGTAATGCTGTTTCGCCGGCAGGCCGTCGATGAACACGACCTGAGAGGCCACCGCATCGCTGCCCTGGATATGACTGATGTCGTACCCCTCAATCCGCCGCGGGGGAATCGGCAATTCCAGCAGTTGAGCGAGATCTTCCGTCGCCAGGGCCTGCTGCTCCTGTCCCTGCTTGGCCCGCAGCAGTTCAAACTCTGCGTTGCGTTGCACCAGCTCGATCAGATCAGCTTTCTGGCGACGTTGGGGACAATGCACCTGAACACGGCGCTCTCGCTGCTCACCCAGCCAGTCCTCCATCAGCTTCTGCTGGGGAAGCGGATGCTGCACCAGCAGTTCAGGGGGGACCTCCACAGCATCCACCTGGCTGTAGTGCTCCTCAATCACCCGTTGCAGAATCAGTCCGGGCTCAAGACCCGAGGCGTCGGCGGTGTATCCCAGACGGCCCACCAATTTCCCAGCCCGCATCTGGAACAACTGCACGGCAGCGACGCGCTCGTCGCAAGCCATGGCCAAGACATCACGGCTCACCGATGAATCCGGCAAGGTCATCTTCTGATCAGCTGTGAGTTGATCGAGTCCCTGAAGCTGATCTCGCACCCGAGCCGCTGACTCGTAATCCATCCGATCGGCGTAGCGCTGCATTTGCTCCTGCAGCAGCTGCTGAAGCTCATCGCTGCGCCCCTGAAAGACCATCGCCACCTTGCGCAGGGTGTGGTGATAGTCCTCAGAGCTGATTTTTTCCTGACAGACACCGGGGCAACGTCCGATGCTGTAGTTCAGGCAGGTGCGATCTGGGTGAAGCGGCCGTGGTCGCTGACGCAGGGGAAACACCCGCTTGACCAAAAACAGCGTGCGACGCAACAGGCCGACGTCGACATAGGGCCCATAAAAGCGATCCAGAGGACTGCGAAATCGCCGCCGACGGGTGATAAAAATCCTGGGATAAGGCTCACTCCAGGTGATGCAGAGATAGGGATACTTCTTGTCATCCTTCAGCAGCACATTGAAGTGCGGCTGATGGTTCTTGATCAGGTTGGCCTCAAGCGTCAGCGCCTCGGCTTCGCTGTCGGTGACGATGAATTCAATCTCACAGACCTGGCGCGTCATCAAGCGGATGCGCGGCGACAGATCATGACGACTGCGGAAATAACTGCGAACCCGGGACCGCAGGGCCTTCGACTTGCCGACGTAGAGGATCTGATCCTCCCCATCGCGCATCAGGTAACACCCAGGCTCGAGGGGGATTTCTTTGAGGCGTTGCTCGAGCCGATCCGGCTCGAGCAGCAGAGGGGTGACCGACACGCGTTCAGTTCAGCCGAATCAACCGCCGTAGTTCCAACCGGTATTGGCCAGGTTGAGAGCCTCTCCATCAGCGATCAGCCGGGCCGACTTCACCTCACCGACAAACACGGTGTGGTCACCATGCTTGATCTGACCGACAACCTCGCACTCCACCCCACCGATGGCATCGTTCAGCAAGGGCAAACCGAGCTCCCCTTCGCTGAAGGGAGCCGCATCGAAACGTCCACCCATTGCCTTCTGAGGCTTGAAGAACACCGCCGCCAGATCCTTCTGGTCAGCGCGCAGAACGTTGAGTGAAAAGCGTCCTGTGGACTCGATGATGCCGTGGCTGGCGCCATCGGCGCGAACACCCATCACCACCAAGGGGGGCTCGAAGGAGCCCTGGGTCACCCAGCTCGCCGTGAACCCGTTGACCTCATCCCCGTCGCGCACGCCACAGATGAACAGGCCATGGGGAATCTTGCGCAACAACACTTTCTTGGCGTCGGCGTCGAGACTCATCGGTTCCAGGTGAATGGCTGGAATCTAGGCAGTGATGGGGTTCATAGGATCTGGACCAACGCGTCATCGCACATGCGGGCCCTCTACCCCGGCAGTTTCGACCCGTTGACCAACGGACATCTCGATCTGATCGAACGGGCCTGCTCCCTCTTCGGCGAGGTGATCGTTGCAGTGCTCTCCAACCCCAGCAAACAACCCGCCTTCAGCGTGGAGCAACGCATTGCTCAGATCAGAGCTTCCACAGGGCATCTGACCGGCGTTGAGGTGATCAGCTTCGATGGACTCACGGTGAATTGCGCCGTGACCCACCGGGCCGACCTCATCCTGCGAGGGCTAAGAGCCATGAGTGATTTCGAATACGAACTACAAATCGCCCACACGAACCGTTCCCTTGCAGAGCAGCTCGAAACCGTCTTTCTGGCCACATCAGCACATCACAGCTTTCTGAGCAGTTCCGTGGTGAAAGAAGTGGCGCGATTCGGAGGATCGATTGATCACATGGTCCCTGCAGAGGTGGCCAAGGACCTGATCAGGCTCTTTAATTCAGCTTTCTCACCGCATCGCCATGAGTGACATTCGGTTGACTGTGCTGGATCAGCTGGATCAACTCGAAGAGATCATTCTGGATGGCAGTCGTGTCCCCTTCACGGGGGGGCGTCTGGTCAATGAAGGCGATGCCGTGGAGGTGCTCGACGCTGTTCGTGAGGTTCTCCCCCAGGAATTCGAAAGTGCCGGGCAGCTGCTGAAACGTCGCGATGAATTCATCACCACCGCCCGGCAGCAAGCGGATGAAATCCTCGTTCAAGCCAAACGGCAGCGGGATCAGCTGGTGAACAACGCGGCGATCCGTCAGGAGGCAGAGCGCCAGGTCAATGACCTGCGGGAACAGACCCGCCAGCAGTGCGAGCAGCTGCTGCAGACCACACGCCAGCAGAGCGCAAGCCTTGAACAGGAGTGCCAAGGCAAGCTGGCCAAGCTTGAGCAGCAGTACGCGGCTCGACGTCAGCAGCTGGAACAGGAAGCCCTGCAGCGGCGCCAACAGCTCGACCAAGAGGCGGTCGAACGCAAGCAGCAGCACATGGAGCAGCACGAGGCGGCCCGTCAGCAGTCGCTCCAGGATCTGGAGACGATCCGCCGGGAAGGACTGCGTCTGCAGAAGGAAGCCCGCGATGAAGCCGAGCGACTGCACAACGATGCACTCCAGTTCCGCCAACAGACGCAGCAACAGTGTGAAGGGCTGATCCAGCGCAGCCGCCAGGAAGCGGTCAGTGTTCAGGACGGAGCCAATCGCTACGCCGAACAAACCCTGGGCGAACTGGAAGTCCGCCTCAAGGAAATGGCTCAGGTGGTGATCGCTGGCCGTCACGAACTGGTCAAGATTCAGTCAATCCGTGGCCAGGAGACCATGCCCGAAACCGACGGCAAGACCGTCCCGATCAACCGGGCCCGACGGGCTGCCTCGCGGCTGCGGTCGATGAAGAACACCGGCTGAAGCGCTGGGAGGCCTCCAACACCTCACCCATGATCGTGTTGGGGGCGTAGGAGCCGTTCGAGAGCATGCTCACGAACAGGGGGCCATGGTCGGTGTCGAGAATTCCTGAAATCGTGCGAACGCCACTGAGGGTGCCGGTCTTGCCACGGAAGCGTCCATCCAGGGAACTGCCGCGATAAAGACGGCTCAAGGTGCCGCGCTCACCGGAAATCGCCATGGAGGCGCGGTAAAACGCACTGAGTGGGTGCTGCGCCATCCGTAGCAACAGAGCGCTGAGCGTGCGACTTGTGAGCCGATTGCCACGGGACAGGCCACTGCCATCGCGAATC
The DNA here is from genome assembly GCA_049619435.1 of Synechococcus sp. Taxonomy (GTDB): domain Bacteria; phylum Cyanobacteriota; class Cyanobacteriia; order PCC-6307; family Cyanobiaceae; genus Parasynechococcus. Next base: position 14,259 of record JBMZMY010000013.1, on the reverse strand, counting down.
CGCAATCCAGCCACCGGGATGCCCTGGCTGATCATCCAGCGGGTGGCCGCCGTGGACGCTGCTTGAAGGTCCCAGGTATCCGCAGCCTCACGCAGCAGCACCTCAGCCGTGAAGTTGTGACTTTCGGTGTTGGCCAGACTGAGCAGCGCATGCATCGGTGCCGAACTCTCGCTGTGCAGGACGACAGTCGGCTCGGCCCGATCGGTCGTCATCAGGGGTGTCGCAGAACGAGGGGGGAGCACCACCGTCTGCAGGCGCCCTCCCTGACGACGCGCCGCCGAATCGAGGATGGTCTGCAGCCGTGCCGCTGGATCCATCACTGCCATGTGCAAGGCATTGCTGGTGAGAGCGAGCCGTGTGATCGGCGCTCCATAGGCATAACTGCGATCTGAAGGGTGCCAATCACTCGGCCACCAATTGCGACGGGGCTCTTCACGAACAAACAGCTTGATCTCAGAACCGCCGTTGTCGATGGAGGGCGTTCGAGATCCGCCCTGGCCCAGGGCGACCATGGCAAAACGTTGGATCTCGGTCACGCTGAGATCTGGATCACCCTCTCCCACCATCTCCAGCGACCCATCGGGGTGGCGCAGAAGCCTGGTCATCAAGCGAAAATCCGGGCCGAGCCGATCCAGAGCAAACGCCGTGGAGATCAGCTTCTGATTGGAAGCGGGCACCCGTGGAACCGCGCCGTAGTGATCCGCCAAGAGCCGTCCCCGGCTATCGACGACGCTGATGCTCCAGACCCGAGGCTCCGCTGCCACCGCCTGTTGCACAGCGCTCTGCAGGGGCGTGCAAATGGCTGGTTGAACATCAAAGCGTTCTAACGGCGCCAGCGGCGGCGGTGCCGGCAGCAGGCGAGGCTCCGCCCTCAGCGCAGGCTGCCCAAGCGCCAGAGACGCCGCTGCAACAGCCGTCAGTGCTGCAAACCGGGTCATGGCAGCACCACGCCGCTGACCATGGCATTCACCCGATACAGACTTCCCTCCAGCTCCACCGGGCTGCCGATCTTCAGCTTCGTGCCCCCGAAGACAATTCCTGAAGGGCCAACTTCAGCCTGGGCCTCCAGATCAAAGCGAACGTGATGAAGCTCGGGCGCCGTGGGGTTGACGGCCTGGACAATCTGCCCATCGGGCTGAAGCTCCACCAGCTGGCGCTGGACTTCATCAACGCCCACCACCTGAACGCGCCCAGCGGGCTGATTGCGAACAATCAGACTCAGGCTCTGGTCATCCCGGGCTGACTGCAGAAAAGCCTCAGGATCAGCGAGGGGGAGGTGGCGGGCATCCACCTGAACCCGCACCGTCTTCACCGATCCGGTGGCTCGCGCCAGCTGATTGGTCAACTTGGGAGACCAGACCACCCCCACCAAAGCGGCCAGGGCAATGGTTCCGGCGACCGCATCGAGCAGCGCCACCTTGCGACCGAACAGTGAGGGCATTCGTTTGTTGATTGAAGCCAAACCTTACGGAGGGCCGGCGGACGATTCAAGTGAATGAGCTTCAGGCGCCCGCCGGTTAGTTACGCAGACCGTCCAGGAAACGATCAACGTTGCCGAGCTGCTGCTTCAGGCCAGGGCCATCCTCACCGGCAAGGATGGCGTTGATGGTTTCAGGGTCCGGGCGGGTCTCCAAGGCAGCGACAGCGCGATACCCATCAGGATCGGCGCGATAGACGTTCCAGGACTCGGGGTGGACACGCATCAGGGCGCCACCATCGATCGGCTCCAGCCAATAGGCCTGTGACCAAACGGACACGAAGCCCTTCCGCCGCTCGCGAGCCACACTGCCGATGCCGACAGCCGCATCCTCAAGCCGACCGTTCAGCATCAGCACGGGTCCTGGGTGGGCCGTGCAGATCTCAGCGAAGTCGTCGTACTCGGACGGTTGTGGCGCGACCGCAAGCAGCAGGGCATCAGCCGGCTTGTCCTCTCTAGACGACCACTGATTGAAATCCAGCACACGATCAGCAAGATCCTCGGCATCTCGGCGCGCCAGGGCAGCGGCTCCGGCATCGGGCCAAAGCAGAATCACCGGGCGGCCAGCATCGATCAAGGCTCGAGCCAGGCGCAGCGCAACTGGCAACACGCGGAGATTTTCAAACCGCAGAGCTGCAGACCAACGGCGGCCATCGCCTGAGGTCAAGGCTGAGGTACAGGCCTCCAAAAGATCCTCTTCAGCGGTTGCGAGGTCTGGAGGAAGAGGGCGCTGCCCTGGATGTGTCGTTGTCATCGCGTCAGCATCTCAGGTGCAGGCTGCGCGTGCGGCATCAAAACGCGCCGGAATGCTCTCGAGATCGTCCGCGGTCAACCAGGGGCCGAGGGAGAGACGCAAACCGGAGCGACGCAAGGGGACGGGCACGTCAAGAGCCGTCAGCACCGGACTGTCCTGGCTGCGCCCGGAACTGCAGGCACTGCCACTGCTGGCCGCCACACCGTGCCGAGCCAGCTGACGCACCAGCTCACGGCCACTGATCGCACCGCCAGACGCGTCCTGCACCACGAGAGAAATGTGATGAGGCAAGCGCTGATCCAAGGCAGCGCCTGTCAATTGCACACCGTCGCGCTCGAGAAGCTGATGGAGCAAACGGTCGCGACAACAGCGCAGCTCCGGCGTCACCCCAGCGGGCGCTTCACTGCCGTTGACGGGCCGGTGCAAGGGCAAGGCCTCCAGGGCGGCCGCCATCCCGGCGGTGAGTGCCGTGGCCTCGGTGCCACTGCGCCACCCCTGCTGTTGACCTCCACCACCGAATAACGGCTGCTTCAGCACGTCGCGGCGAACCAACAGCACACCAACACCGCGGGGCCCCTGGAACTTGTGCGCAGAAGCACTGAGCAGGTCCAGGGGGAGAGCACTCCAATCGAGCCGACCCTGGGACAGCAGCTGGGTGGCATCGGTGTGACAAAGGATCCCCCGGCGGCGGCACGCCGCACCAATGGCCAGCATGGGCTGAAGGGTACCGACCTCACTCTGGCCCCAGTTCAACGACACCAGCTGGGTCGGTGGGTCGAGCATGGTGTCGAGCAGATCCATCCTCAACCGGCCATCGGGTCCAACCGGCCAGACCTGCAGATCCCAGCCGCGGGACTGCAGTGCTTCGGCGGCAGCTACCACCGCCGGATGTTCCACCGCACTGATCACGACCCGACCGGGGGGGCTGATGGCAGCGCTGCCCAGAAGGGCGAGATGGACGGATTCGGTGGCCCCGGATGTGATGACCAGCTCATCCGATAAGGCCCCTAAGGCCGCACCGATGCGTTGGCGGGAACGCTCCAGGGCCTCAGCCGCAGCAATTCCATGGCCATGGAGGCTGCTGGGATTGGCCCAGGCGTGACGATGCACCGCCTGCATCGCCTCAAGAACACCCGGCAGGGGGGGGGTCGTCGCGGACGCGTCGCAGTAGAGCTCAGCCGAGACCACGTTCGATGCGCGCCTGGGTGCGTTGTTCCAACGTGTCGCTAGCCAAATTCAACATCGCATCGAGGGAGGTGCTGTTGAGAAAATCCTGAACCTTGCTCTGGGCTGCATCGCGCAGGCAATGGTCCGGACGCTGACAGGCCTGCTCGCAATCCCGTGCACAGTTGAATTCCACCGCGGCGGGGGGCTTGGCCACCGCCGAAGGCTCGGGCACAGCTGAAGCGTTCACCGAAGCGGCCGGGACCAATTCAGGGGTCAGAACGCCATCAAACACAGCCTCAGCCGGCCCAGTCATCCACACCGAGCCACTCTGATTGGGCCAGGCGATCTGCAGAGGGCCTCCGGGAAGCAACACCTCGGCATGGTCGTCGGCGAGGCCCAGCAGTGATGCCGCCACCAACGTGGCGCACGCACCCGTGCCGCAGGCCAGGGTGGGGCCTGCGCCACGCTCCCAGACCTTGATCTCCAGATGCGTTCGGTCGTGAACCTGAAGGAAATGGACATTGGTTTTGGCCGGAAAGACCGGATGACGCTCCAAAGCCGCTCCCCAGGCATCAAAAGGAATGGCGTTGAGGTCCTGAACCGGAACCACCACATGGGGATTGCCCATCCCGACGGAGGCGACAGCCAGGGTCTGGCCATCCAGTGTGAGATCTCCCTGGGGCAGGTGATCAACGCCGATGTCGAGGGTGGTGGGCACTTGATCGGGGGTCAGGAACGGAGCACCCATGTCCACCTTGATCTGACCATTGCCCTGCAGTTCGGGCTTGATCATTCCGGCGGGGGTCTCGATGGCCCAGCGGCGGCCCGGGGCATCGCCATCGCTGTCGGCAAGGAAGCGCGCCAGGCATCGGATGCCATTGCCACACATCTCGGCTTCACTGCCATCGGCATTGAAGATCCGCATCCGCAGATCACCGTCGTGCTGCGGCGGTAACGCCAGGATCACCCCATCGCCGCCGACGCCGAAACGACGGTCACAGACAGCACGAATCCAAGCCGGATCCGGATCCACGATGTTGGCGGCAAGCTGATGGGCACGTCCCTCAAGAATGAGGAAGTCGTTGCCAAGTCCCTGATACTTGCTGAACTGCAGCATGTCGGCCTCGATTTGTACTGAATCCTATGGAGACCTCCCCGCTGAATCCGAGTCTTCCCGGCGTGAGGCTTCTGCAGCACTGGATCCGTGAGAAGCGCCCCCTGAGCCTTGACCTGATCGATCAAGTGCGCCTGGAAGGTCGGCTGGTCTGGCAGGACTCGGAGTTTCTCGCACTCGATAGCGAGACCCACGCCGAGCTGACCCTGGTCAACCGCAACCACGTCATCATCATTCGCCCACTCGGTTGAGTGGATGGGGTGTGGCACGATCGCAGCGATTCCGTCGACCGACGCGCGTGTCCGCTTCCGCTTCTTCCGCTGCTGCCACCGATCAGTCGGCCCGTTATCAACCAACGGAACTGGAACAGCGTTGGCAGGCGCGTTGGAAGGACCAACGGCTCGATGCCACCGACACGGACAAGACGAAAGAGCCTTTTTTCGCCCTGTCGATGTTCCCGTACCCATCGGGCACCTTGCACATGGGCCATGTGCGGAATTACGTGATCACCGATGTGATCGCCCGCGTACAGCGCATGCGCGGTCACGCCGTTCTGCATCCCATGGGTTGGGATGCCTTTGGATTGCCGGCAGAAAATGCGGCCATTGAACGCAACGTCGATCCAGGTGATTGGACCGATCGCAACATCGACCAGATGCGCGATCAGCTGGACCGTCTCGGGCTATCGATCGACTGGACTCGGGAACAGGCCACCTGTCACAGCGATTACTACCGCTGGACCCAGTGGTTGTTCCTGGAACTGATGGAGGGCGGTCTCGCGTACCGCAAAAACGCCACGGTCAACTGGGATCCCGTGGATCAGACCGTTCTCGCCAACGAGCAGGTGGACGCCGATGGACGCTCCTGGCGATCAGGGGCCATCGTCGAGCAACGCCAGCTCAATCAGTGGTTCCTGAAAATCACGGACTACGCCGAACCGCTGCTCAACGACCTCGATCAACTCCAAGGCTGGCCCGAGCGGGTACGCACGATGCAGGCCAACTGGATCGGCCGTTCGGAAGGAGCGGAAATCAGCTTCGCCATCGAGGGAGCTGACAGCACTGTCACCGTGTTCACGACTCGGCCCGACACCCTCGCCGGCGCCAGTTATGTGGTGCTTGCACCAGAACATGGCCTGGTTGATCGGCTCACCAGCAGCGACCAGGCAGATGCCGTGGCCGAGTTCCGAACCACCGTGGCCCGACTGAGCACGATCGAGCGCACCAGCGACGACCGGCCGAAGCAAGGCGTGCCGATTGGTGCCGCAGTCCGCAACCCACTCACCGGCGACACCCTGCCGATTTGGATTGCCGATTACGTCCTGGCCGATTACGGCACCGGCGCCGTGATGGGTGTCCCTGCCCATGACCAGCGGGATCTGCAATTCGCCACCGGCCACGGCCTGCCAGTGCGGCAGGTGATTGATGGTGACGGGGCCGCCGCCGCCATCAGCGAGGGGAAGGCCTGGACGGAACCCGGCGTGTTGATTCACTCGGGAGCCTTTGACGGCATTGCATCCCAGGAAGCCAAGGGAGCGATCACGCAACACGGCGAGCAGCACGGTTGGGCCAGCAGCAAAGTCACCTATCGGCTCAGGGATTGGTTGATCTCACGCCAGCGCTACTGGGGATGCCCGATCCCTGTGATTCATTGCCCGGACTGCGGCGTGGTGCCCGTCCCCCAGGATGATCTCCCCGTGGAGTTGCCCCGGGGCATCGATCTCTCGGGCAAAGGTGGTTCTCCCCTGAGCCAACAGCTCGACTGGGTCAATGTCAGCTGCCCCTGCTGCGGGGGCGATGCCAAGCGGGAAACCGACACCATGGACACCTTCATGTGTTCGTCCTGGTATTTCCTCCGCTTCGCCGATCCACACAACACGACGCACCCCTTCAGCCGTGAGGCGGTGAATCGCTGGCTCCCAGTGAAGCAATACGTGGGTGGCATTGAACACGCGATCCTTCATCTGCTCTACGCACGCTTCTTCACCAAGGCCCTGAGAGATCGCGGCCTGATCGATGTGGGTGAACCGTTTGAACGTCTGTTGACCCAGGGCATGGTGCAGGGCGTGACCTACCGCAATCCGGCCACCGGGCGCTATGTGGCTCCAGCAGATGTTGTTGATCCCAACCAACCGGTGGATCCAAGCAGTGGTGAGCCGTTGGATGTGCTCTTCGAGAAAATGTCCAAGTCGAAATACAACGGTGTCGATCCGGCGAAGGTGATCGATCGCTACGGAGCCGACACGGCCCGAATGTTCATCCTCTTCAAGGCCCCACCGGAAAAAGATCTGGAGTGGGATGACGCCGATGTGGAAGGTCAGTTCCGCTTCTTGCAACGGCTATGGCGGCTGGTCGAACGCTTGAAAACAACGGTCAAGCTGTCCATGAAGCTGGACCATCCCCCCACGCTCAGCGACGGGGAACGGGACGTGCGACGTGCTGTGCATACCGCCATCGCCGAAGTCTCCGAGGACCTCAGCGATGACATCCAGCTCAACACGGCGATCTCAGAGCTGATGAAGCTCACCAACGCGCTGACCAGCGCTGATCTAGATCAAGCCCACCCCGCTGTCGTGCAGGAAGCCTTGTCGACATTGGTGCGTCTTCTTGCGCCATTCGCCCCGCACTTGGCGGAAGAGTTCTGGAGCTCTCTGGACGGACAGGGCAGCATCCACCAGCAGGCCTGGCCGGAGGTCGATGCCGCAGCTCTGGTGCAAGACAGCATCGATCTGGTGATTCAGATCAAAGGCAAGGTGCGGGGCAGTATCCAGGTTCCTGCCGATGCGGACAAAGCCACGTTGGAAACCCTCGCACTAGCCAGTGATATCGCAGTCAAATGGCTGGAGGGAGCCGCGCCGCGGCGGGTGATCGTGGTGCCAGGCAAGTTGGTGAATCTGGTCCCCTGAGTCCACGGGGACCCAGGCTCAGGATCCTTCAGCTCTTGGCGAACCGCATCGAGGCTGGATGGGCCCAGTCTCCCTGAGCGACATAGCCGCGTTTATTGCCTGCTAAGTGGCGGAGAATCCAGAAAATGGATTCATCGGATTCTCCGCCGACCACTTGGCGAATTTCAGAGACGGAACGAGAGACCCGGTCGGCGAGGACCGCTTCCACCTTGGCCTGGAGATCCAGCACAGCCGCCGCGGCTTTTTTGCCGGCTTCGACACCAGGTTGGTGATAAGCGTTGACATTGACTAACTCGCCGTACAGGCCGACCGCCCGTTCAAACAAGGCGATCAATGCACCCAGGCGCCTTGCATCGAAACGCTGCATGCTGATGCTCATGTTCTGACGATGGCTTTCGGTTAAAGCAGACCGCGTGCCCTGGAGGAACCCGTCGAGGAAGTCGCCGGGACGCTCGTTCTTGATCGCGGGGATGTCATCACTGTCCTCGAGGACTTCGATGAATGTGACGAAGAAATTGTCGACGCCGTCGCGCAACTGCTGCACGTAGGCGTGTTGGTCCGTGGACCCTTTATTGCCGTAGACGGCGATGCCTTGATGCACGTCGTTGCCATCCCGATCCTCTCGCTTGCCCAGAGACTCCATCACCAGCTGCTGGAGATAGCGGCTGAACACCTCCAAGCGATCGCGATAGGGCAGGACGACCATGTCGCGCCTGCCACGACCATCCCCAGCCACATGCCACGCCGCAGCCATCAATGCTGCAGGGTTCTTTCGCAAATCGGCCACACGGGTGGCCTCATCCATTTGCGAGGCCCCAGCGAGAAAATCACGGATATCGGATCCGATCAAAGCTCCGGGCAACAATCCAACGGCACTGGTGATGCTGGTGCGCCCCCCCACCCAATCGAACATGTCGAAACGCTGGAGCCAGCCCTCAGACTGGGCCTGCTGATCGAGGTGGCTGTCCAGCATCGTCACGGCCACAGCCTGCTTCGCCCACACACCACCGGCAGCTTCCACGCGATGACGAGACTGCTCCATGCCCAGATGAGGTTCTGGCGTCCCGCCGGATTTACTCACAGTGACCACCAGCGTGGTGGTTAAACGGTCCTGCAGGCCAGCCAGAACGGCACTCATGCCGTTGGGATCGACGTTGTCGAGAAAATGGAACGGCAGTCCCTGTCCTGTGGTCTGCAATGCCCGAATCATCAGGATTGGGCCTAGACCGCTGCCACCGATTCCGATCCAGAGAACATCCGTGAAGGGCTGACCGTTCGGTGCCTTGATCCGACCTTGAAGGATGTCTTGAGCGAAGGCCTCGATCCGATCGACTTCGGCAGAAACGTGTTGAGCCACCTCCGCTGATGGTGCCAGAGATGGGGTTCTCAACCAGTAGTGCCCCACCTGACGCTGTTCATCGGGGTTGGCGATGGAGCCGGCTTCGAGGGCTTGCATCGCCTGGAATGCCCGATCGAAGCTTGGTTCCAGTGCTGTCAGATGGTCGGAGTTGACCTGCATCCGGCTGATGTCCAGCCAGAAGCCCAGATCATCGTGGTACCAGAGCAGATCACAAAATCGCTGCCACTGAATCTGAGCATCGCTGCCGCTGAAATCCGGGAAGCTCATCGAGTCCTGGGTACCCACCGGGAGACGCTATCGGTGTTTTTCAGAGACTCATGACTTTGTGGGCCAGCCAAGCTAGTTTCAACACGTTTCCACACCTGGAGTGAACGTTCGTTGCTGGGCAAATCCCTGATCACAGCTGCTGTTGCAGCGGTGACCCTGACGATCGTTTCCAGCACGTCAGGATTCGACCTGTCTCGAAAGCCTGACTCACTCGTCTACAAGAACCAATCAACGGAGATCACTGGCATCAACCCGACGGACTTCAGTCCTGAGGAACTCCGCGAGCTGCAACGACGCTTTGGAGTCCATGGCCCCCAAACGCCGATTGCCCAGTTGTTCACCAAAGGCGTCGATCAGCTCGAGCCCCTGAGGGCGCAAACGCTCTCGAAACTCGAACGACTCGAGCCGATCATTCATCGCGAATGCCGCCGCCAGCACGTCAATCCGATGCTGGTGACGGCCATTCTCTTTGACGAGATTCAACATTCCAAACCTGGAGAAGGGTTCCCACTGATTGCCCATTCGGGCCTGGTCAAAACCCATGGGCTTGCACAGATCGGCATCAGCGAACTGATTCACCAGAACCGGCTACCCCAAAACCCAACCAAAGAGGACATCATTTGGGCAAGGGAACAACTCTTGGATCCAGCAGTCAATATTGAATTGCTCGCAGGGAAAATCCGCCGCCTCAAACAGGAATTAGGATTTCCGGACGACTATGTGTTGATCGCCAGTCGGTCTTACCTCGAAGCGAAAGCAATTGCCACTCTGACGTATTTACACAATGGAAAACTCGATTATCCGGCACGAATTATGCGTTACATGCAGGATCCTGAACTGCATGGATTGATGTATGGCGATCGAATTCGCGGCGATTCCTGGATGGTGTAGCGCCTCATCCTCATCACATCACCAGAGGTGATAGCGGCGGAGCCGTCTCAACGGGCGGTCGAGGCAGTCGACGCTGTTGAAACAAGCCTGGTAGCGACGATGCAAGCAAGACGGTCGTAATACCAACAAAAACAAGCATCGGAATCGGTTTGACCAGAGGCACCCGTTCCAGAGGGGTATGGCACGTGCTGCAGATTGGGATCGCTCCTTTTGGTGGACGCAGCACAATCGCAGGACCACAGCAGCATGCTGGACAGCGAAACCTGGGCATTATTTGACCTTATTTCTGGGATTTTAGCTCGCTTTTTCCGACGTAAATCCTGGATTTATTTGTGCTCAACATTGTCCTCGATCGCCTACTCGAACGCTGAGCTTGATCAACATCAACGTCCGATGAGCCGATCGAAATCCTTCAACAGAAGCCCCTAGCCCCCACACCGTGGGGATGGTCGACCTCAGTCGGGGCTCTCTGGTTGCGAAGATCGTCAACCTCCAACCGTTTCTCCAGCCATGCCCCTCCGCTCCATGGTGCGTCAGCTGCAGGACGCAGCGCTCACCGGAGAACTGCTGGAGCGTTGCAGCCGCACCGATCGGCTGCTGATGCGGGGAGCGGGCCGTGGTAGCCGTGGCTTGGTGGCCAGTGCCTTGGCCCAACGCCATGGAAGTCCACTGCTGGTGGTGGTTCCCACCCTGGAAGAAGCAGGCCGGTGGGCCGCCCTGCTTGAACTGATGGGCTGGCCCAGTGCCAGCCTCTATCCCACCAGTGAAGGGTCGCCGTACGAGCCCTTTGATCCCACCAGCGAGATCATCTGGGGGCAACTGCAGGTGCTCAGTGATCTGATCGGATCCGGTGATGGCGGCACCTTCGCGATCGTGGCGACGGAGCGTTGTTTGCAACCGCATCTGCCACCACCGGAGGCTCTGACCACCACCTGCCGCACCCTTCGTCGCGGTGACGAGATCGATCTGGAGGACCTCTCGGACACCCTGGCCCAACTGGGCTACGAACGAGTCTCCGCCATTGAGCAAGAGGGGAGCTGGAGTCGACGTGGCGACATCGTCGACATTTTTCCGGTCAGCAGTGAACTGCCGGTGCGCCTCGAGTTCTTCGGCGAGGAACTGGACAAACTCCGCGAATTCGACCCCGCCAGTCAGCGGTCACTCGACCCGGTGGATCAGCTGCGTTTGACGCCCACGGGCTTCAGCCCACTCATTGCTGATCAGTTGCGCCTGGCGATGCCGGACGGCCTCGATCGCCTCCTGAGTGACCAGGCTCTCGAGCAACTGCTGGAGGGCGGCACCCCGGAGGGCATGCGCCGGTTGATGGGGCTGGCCTGGCAGCAGCCCGCCTCCCTGCTCGATTACCTCCCAAGCGGCACCACGGTGGTGATCGATGAACGCCGTCAGGGGCTAGCCCATGGCCAGCAATGGCTCGATCACGCTGACGAGCATCACCGCGAGATGGCCGCCGAGTTTGGACTGAGCGACACGGAACGCGATCAGCTCTGGCCGGCCGTCCTGCACCGACCGATCGCCGAGGCATACGCCTCAGCGGATCAGTTCCATGGCTTCGACCTTGCTGAACTTCTCGAGGAAGACTCCCACCCCAACAGCTTTGATCTGGCGAGCCGTCCGGTCCCGGCCTATCCCAATCAGTTCGGCAAGCTCGGTGAGCTGATCAAACGCTGGCAAACCGATCGCACAGCCGTGTGGCTGATTTCGGCCCAGCCGAGTCGAGCTGTGGCCCTGCTGGAGGAGCACGACTGCATCTGCCGTTTCATTCCCAACAGCGGTGATCGACCCGCCATCGAGCGGCTGATCGAGCAGAACACTCCTGTCGCACTGAAAGCCAAGGGAACAGCAGAGCTGGAAGGCCTGCAATTACCGGCCTGGCGGGTCGCGCTGATCACTGACCGTGAATTCTTCGGCCAGCAAACCCTCAGCTCCAGTGGCTATGTGCGCCGCAGACGCAAAGCCGCGAGCCGCACGGTAGATCCCAACAAGATGCGCCCCGGTGATTTCGTGGTGCATCGCAACCACGGCATCGGGCGCTTCAAGGCCATGGACAAGCTGGCGATCAGTGGTGATGTGCGCGACTACTTGGTCGTTCAGTACGCCGATGGGATCCTGCGCGTCGCCGCAGATCAACTGGGCAGCCTTGGCCGCTACAGGGCCACCAGCGACACCCCGCCACAGCTGAGCAAGATGGGCGGAGCGGCGTGGACCAAGGCCAAAGAGCGTGCCCGCAAAGCAGTTCGCAAGGTGGCCCTTGACCTGGTGAAGCTGTATGCCGAGCGCCAGAAAGCCGACGGGTTTGCCTTTCCAGTCGATGGCCCCTGGCAGAACGAACTGGAGGAATCGTTCCCCTACGAACCGACACCGGACCAGCTCAAGGCGACCGTTGACGTCAAACGCGATATGGAAAAAGCCGAGCCGATGGATCGGTTGGTCTGCGGAGATGTGGGATTCGGCAAAACTGAAGTGGCCATCCGCGCCATCTTCAAAGCCATCACGGCGGGCAAACAGGTGGCGATGCTGGCTCCGACGACCGTGCTCGCGCAGCAGCACTGGCGGACGTTATCCGAACGCTTTGCGCCCTATCCGATCAAAGTCGCCCTGCTGAATCGCTTCCGAACGGCGACCGAGCGCAAGTCCATTCTCGATGGCTTGAAGCAGGGCACGATCGATGCAGTGGTCGGTACTCACCAGCTGCTGAGCAAGGGCGCAGCCTTCAATCAACTGGGCTTGCTGGTAGTGGATGAAGAACAGCGCTTCGGGGTGAACCAGAAGGAAAAAATCAAAGTGCTGCGCAAAGACGTCGACGTCCTGACGCTCTCGGCAACACCGATCCCCAGAACGCTGTACATGAGCCTCTCCGGGGTGCGGGAGATGAGCTTGATCACCACACCACCGCCGCTGCGGCGTCCGATCAAGACACACCTAGCGGCGCTCGACCCAGAAGCCGTGCGCAGTGCCATCCGCCAAGAACTGGACCGCGGCGGTCAGGTGTTCTACGTGGTTCCTCGAGTGGAGGGCATTGAAGAGGTCGCCAACGGCCTTCGGGCGATGCTTCCTGAACTCAAACTGCTGGTGGCCCATGGCCAGATGGCTGAGGGAGAACTGGAGAGCGCGATGGTGGCCTTCAACGCTGGAGAAGCCGATGTGATGCTCTGCACAACCATCGTGGAAAGCGGCCTGGATATTCCACGGGTGAACACGATTCTGATCGAGGACGCCCACCGCTTCGGGCTTGCACAGCTGTATCAACTGCGGGGCCGCGTCGGTCGCAGCGGCATTCAGGCGCATGCCTGGTTGTTCTATCCCGGCAACGCCAGCCTGAGCGATGCGGCTCGCCAACGACTGCGGGCCATTCAGGAATTTGCCCAATTGGGCAGTGGATACCAACTGGCCATGAGGGACATGGAGATCCGGGGCGTCGGCAACCTGCTTGGTGTGGAGCAGAGCGGCCAGATGGAAACGATCGGCTTCGACCTCTACATGGAAATGCTGCAGGAATCGCTGGCCGAAATTCAGGGTCAGGACATCCCATCTGTGGACGACACGCAAGTCGATCTACCGGTGACCGCCTTCGTACCGGGCGATTGGATCACGGATCCAGACGAAAAAATCGGCGCCTACCGAGCAGCAGCCGACTGCACCTCATCGGAGTCCTTACTGGAGCTGGCAGCTGGCTGGACGGATCGCTACGGGGCACTGCCCGCAGCCGTACAGTCACTGCTGCAGCTGATGGAACTGAAGCTCCTGGCCAAACGCTGCGGATTCGCTCGGATCAAACCGGAGAAACCCAACATCGTGCTCGAAACACCGATGGAAGAGCCAGCCTTCCGACTGCTGCGTCAGGGTTTGCCACAGCATCTGCACGGCAGGCTCGTGTACCAAGCCGGTAGTGGGATTCAGCACAAGGTGCTGGCGCGGGGACTTGGGGTGCTGCCGATGGACAAGCAACTCGAACAGTTGATGGAGTGGCTGCGGCTGATGGTGGCTCAGATCCCCGATGCCGATGGGCTGACGCAAGCCCAGCGAGACGAGCAGATCAAGCAGCAAAACGCTGAGGTTCTGCGGGTCTGATGCCCGCGATCTGAGAACAGTTCCTCACAATGCGCAATTCTTCGTTACACTGGGGAGAGATTTCTTAACGACCATGGGCGAGTTCGTCGAAATCAGCAGCTCCGGCTCCTTCGGACTTGTCAGTGGTGCGTTTTGTGCAGCAGCCCTGGCCATCTACGCGATGTTCCAGCCGGATGCCAGCGATGATGACGACTCCAACGGTGGTGGCGGTGGTGGCTTGATGCAGCCCATCGCT
>JBMZMY010000012.1:0-35732 GCA_049619435.1 Synechococcus sp. | reverse complement strand
TGATCGGCCACGGCAAGCACGACCGACTCCGCGGCGGAGAAGGCAACGACAACCTCAAGGGCAAAACCGGCGACGATCGCCTCAACGGCGGTGATCATGACGACCGCCTCAATGGCGGTAACGGCGATGACACCCTCATCGGCGGGTCAGGGGCCGATCGCTTCCGCCTCTCCGGAGGTGACGACACCATCAAGGACTTCTCGATCGCCGATGACGATCAACTGCTGATCGGCAACACCATCGAGCTCACGATCGAACAGGTCGGCAGCAACCTTCTGCTCACTGACGCCGACAAGGACATCAGCACCACCCTTAAAAACGTTGCTCTCGATGACCTGCTCAGCTATCAACCCGAGCTGTTGGGCTGATTAACCCAACTGCTCGCTCAAATCACCATGGGAGGTTTTGGCCCAGACCAGGGTTTTGGGGAGAAGGGCCATCTTCAATGACACCCAAGGAATCACCACAAACCAATGGCCGAGATAGGCAATCGCCACCAGCAGATTCCATAACCCCGGCCGGGGAATCGCCGGGCCAGCATGGTCCCCACGGCATCCGCGCCAGTAGGCCAGACCGGAGATGCTGAAGGCCACGAACGACAGCGGCCAGTAGGTCGGCGAAGTGCGGGTGATGGCGCTGGTGCCCAGATCCATGAACGACACCACCGGCAAGCCGTACTGCAGCAGGAAGAAACAGGCGAGATCCCAGCGCTGGCGCAGGCTCAGCTGCGACGAGGTCAGGGTCGGCCAGTAATCAAAGAACCGCTGCAGACCCCCCTCAGCCCAACGCTGCCGTTGCTTCCACAACGCCGGAAGGCCCGCCACCGCCTCTTCCTGCACCGGTGGATTCCAAAGCAAGCCCACCAACGCCCCTTCGGTGAGCAAGCGGAAACTCAGATCCAGATCATCGGTGACGGTGTCTTCATTGAACCCACCACAACGCTCCAAAACCGTGCGCTGGATCAACTGACCATTGCCGCGCAATTCCGCCACGCCACCAGCCGCCAGCCGTCCCTGCTGAATCACCGCATCCAGGGCCATCTCCATCGCCTGAGATCGGGTCAGCCAATTGGCATCCGACTTGATCACAGCCTTTCTCAGTTGAACAGCACTCCAACCGCCGTCGATCGCGTAGGGCACCAGGGTCTCCAGCAGATCGTCCTGAAGCTGCGCATCAGCGTCCAGCACCAGCAGCCACTCCCCGCTCATCTGCTGCAGAGCCGTGTTCAACGCGCCGGACTTACCGCCACCGGCGTTGCGCAGCCGATGAATCACCCGCAACTGCGGGTAGCGCTCCGCCAAACCATCGAGCAACTCAGGCGTTCGATCTTCACTGCCGTCGTCGATCACCCAGATCGACAAACGACCGGAGGGATAGCGCAGCTTGACCAGACGCTCCACCACACGGCCGACCACTGCCTCCTCATCCCGGGCAGCGACCACAACATCCAGGCTGGGATAGCGCTCCTCAGCCCAGCCAGCTCCGGGACGATCACTGTCCTGTTGCGCTCCCAGGGCAGCACGCATCACCGTGCGCAACCCGTACCCCCCCAGCACAAAGGCCAGGGTGAGGGCCGGCCACAGCGCCCGAACACTGTCCAACCAGTGGGGCGCAGCTCCGGCACAACCACAAACGACCAAGAAGGCCGCGGACTTCACACGACGGTGGTCACCCTTGACGACGGTCGTGGTCATGCACCAACTCAGGTGGGCAGGACTCTAAGGGTCATGCACCGGCGCATTCAACGGGCCATAGATCGCCCCTGGGTAGTAATGGGACAAAATCCGCTGTGTGCCCCACCCCCAATAGGCCAGCTGGATCGCTCCGGCCTGCGACAGGCCGGCCCCATGGCCGAAGCCACCACCCTGAAAACCCCAACGGCCCGCCTCCGCGGCCTGCAGCACGAACAACGTGCTGGGCAAACGGCGCAACGTTCGCCGGATTCGATCCAGACTCAACACCACAGGCGCCGCATCACCGGCGCCGGCGATCTCCAAAGCCAACACGCGCCCGCTCACACCGCGCTCCACCACCCGAAGCTGCAGTGGAACCTGCAGCTGTTGGCCCTCGTCCCCAAGGGCCTGCAGGATCTCTGCCGATCCGTAGGAGCGAGTCCAGCGGAAGCGGGGATGCGTCGCACCATGGGCACCCTGCCGGTCCTGGAGCAGCCGCTGAACCGCCGCTGCATCGTTCAAAGGCAAGGGATGCCGCTGCATCCAGGCAGCATCGCCATCCGGACGCGCCGCCAAATAGGGAACCGCTGCCATGGACCAAGCTTCCGGGCCACTGGCCATCACACCACCGTTGCTGGCGTGATAAACCGCGCTGATTGGCGCTCCCTGCCAACTCAACACCTGACCGGCCGTGGCGGCGATCGCCTGGCGCACGCTGACCCCTGCGATGCGGGGATCGCTGTACACCTGGCACTGGGTGTCACTGCAGAGGTGATAGCCATCGATGACAAAGCGGTGGCTGTTGGCCAACGCCCAGGTTCGTGCCAGCACCGTCTGCGCCTGCAGAGCCGCCTCTGGCGCCGAGGCACCGATCTCATGGGGGACCACGCCCTCGAGATAACGCTCCAAGGGCACCTGCTCCACCAGGGTCCAGCTGCCATAGGCATCGGGTTGCAGACGAAACGGTCCCCGATACACCCCACGCCCCCAGCGCAGGCCGTCGGGGGCCTCAATCACCAATGTGCCCTCAATCGAATGGCCGCCGTCCGCAAGCTCCAGCACCGGGCGGACCGCTTGCGTCACCACCGTCGACCAGGACCGCACGGTCAAGCCCTCCGGGACTAGGGCATCCGCGGGGGCCCACACCTCCCATTCGCCCGGATGGGCCACCAGGGCCTCCACGCCCATCGCACGCCAACGCTGGGCGACGCGGTCAGCCGATTCAAAGCTGGCAAAGGGACCCGCCACGCGCCGTGCGAGCTCGTACGGAGGAAGAGGCACAACGCTCCAACGCACCTGCGCGCTGGACGCCGACCAACGCCGGCCACTGGCATCGCGGAGCTGCAAGGGAGCCCCTGCACTGACGACATCCAACGGCGAGGCCTGCGGCGCCACGCCGAGATGATCCGCCAATGCCACCCACAAGGTGGCATTGGAACTGGTGGCCGGCGGCGGTGGGGGAATCGGCCGATGGGTCGGCGGCACCGCAGCCCTCTGTTCCGCCGAAGGCGCGGACCCATCCGCTGGATCGCCGGGCGAGGGTTGAGCCAATTCCCGGGCCCGGCAGCCAGCGGTCACAAACAGCAGCGCAGCCAAGGAAATCAGCCGAAGCACCAGTCAGCCACGAAGCTGTTCCATCATGGCGTTGGTTCAGGGATGGCCGGCAAGGGCGTATTGTTGTCGTTTGTGCCCGAACGAGCAGAGCAATGCCCAAGCTGAAGACCCGCAAAGCTGCCGCCAAGCGGTTCAAGGCAACCGGCACCGGCAAGTTCATGCGTCGGCGCGCCTTCCGCAATCACCTGCTGGACCACAAGTCCCCGAAGCAGAAGCGTCACCTGGCCACCAAGGCAGTGGTGGACCGGACTGATGAGGAGCGCGTGACCCTGATGATGCCCTACGCCTGAAGCAGCCTCGCTGTTTCGTTCGTTCCGTCCTGACTGACCTAATCCTTCCCCTTCATGGCCCGCGTTAAGAGAGGCAACGTCGCCCGCAAGCGCCGCAACAAGATCCTGCGGTTGGCCCGTGGCTTCCGTGGCAGCAACGGCACCCTGTTCCGTACCGCGAACCAGCGGGTCATGAAGGCGCTGTGCAACGCCTACCGCGATCGTCGTCGTCGTAAGCGCGACTTCCGTCGCCTCTGGATTGCTCGGATCAACGCCGCAGCACGCATCAACGGTGTGAGCTACAGCCGTCTGATCGGTGGCTTGAAAAAGGCCGATGTGCGCCTCAATCGCAAGATGCTGGCTCAGCTCGCTGTTGCTGATCCTGCCAGCTTCACCAACGTCGTGACCGCCGCCAAGGGTTGATCGCACGGCTGTGAATCTGCTGCCCCAGACCTACCTGCTGGGCCTGGTTGGCCTGCTTGCCGTCGTCGCTGTTCTCGCAGGCCGTCAGGTTCTGCGAGTACGTGGCGACGAAATCAAACTGATCGAGCTGGAACAGGCTGGAGCGAGTAAGTCCAGCCAAGCAGCTGATCTGTATGAACTGGCTTCGGTTCAGCTGCGTAAGCGGCTCTATCCCCAAGCCACGGCCACACTGAAACAAGCCGTCAAACGGTTGAATCAGGAGCCCGACGAAGCCAAAGCGCTGATTCAGAACGCGCTGGGATTCGCCCTTGCAGCCCAAAAGGATTACCAGGGCGCCGTCCGCCACTACACATTGGCGCTTCGGGCCAAAAAGGACTATCCGGTTGCCCTGAACAACCTGGCCTTTGCACAGCAAAAACTGCTGGCCGACGAAGAAGCCATCAAGTTGTACGAGCAGACCCTGGCTCTGGAACCGGACAACAAGACCGCACAACAGGGTCTGAAAAAACTGAAAAAGCGTCAGAAACCCTCCAGCTGACCGCTGGAGGGTTTGATTGTCACCACAACGGCTGAACGGGAAGATTCTGCTGATCCTGGGGCTGATCGCACGCGCTCAGAGCCAGCCGACCACCGGTTCCGGTCGCTAGATCATCACGGTTGATCAAGCGAGGGGCTTGCCAACCCGTGGGGCTGAAGCCCTGCAAGCCAAGGAATACGCCACCGGGCTCCAGACCCGCGATCAGGGGATCCCCCAGGGGGATCAGATCCAGCTGATCCGATTTGGCATGAAGATTGCCTTGCACGGACGTGGAGATTGACCCGATCTGCATCGTTCCCCGCAGATCAACCATCTGCCCCATCGCTGTCAGACCAACGAGGCTGAGACGGACGTCAACGGTTGGATTGCCATCAAAGGGTTGGAAGGTGCCACACCATTCACGGGGCAAGGTGGCCGCAAGATCCGATGCACGCGTCACCGGATCAAAACTTTCAACGGTTTTGCCTTCAACCTCCAGAGGAACCGCCAACTCAATCGGATCGAGAGGGAGTTGCGGATTGCTCTGAAACGGCACCTGGCTGCCGATCGGGAGATCCATGGCAAGCAGGAAAGGCATAGGGGGGAGAGATGATGGCAGCACGGTAGGGCCAATTGCTTACTCACGTCATGACGTCGACGACCCATCCCAGAGATCTGCTCACGATTGGCGGCCGCCACTTCAACAGCCGCCTCTTCACCGGAACCGGGAAGTATCCGTCGATGGCGGTGATGCAGCAGAGCATCGAGCGATCGGGCTGCGACATGGTCACGGTGGCCGTCCGCCGCGTCCAGAGCGTGGCTGCTGGCCATGAGGGACTCATGGAGGCGATCGACTGGTCCAGGATCTGGATGCTGCCCAACACCGCTGGATGCACTGATGCGGAGGAAGCGGTCCGCGTCGCCCGGCTGGGCCGGGAGCTGGCGAAGTTGGCTGGCCAGGACGACAACACCTTCATCAAGCTTGAAGTCATCCCCGACAGCCGCCATCTGCTGCCCGATCCCATTGGCACCCTCCAGGCCGCTGAGCAACTGGTGAAGGAAGGATTCACCGTGCTGCCCTACATCAACGCCGACCCGTTGTTGGCCAAACGCCTCGAAGAAGCAGGCTGCGCCACGGTGATGCCCTTGGGGTCACCGATCGGATCCGGTCAGGGGCTCAACAACGCCGCCAACATCGGACTGATCATTGAGAACGCCAGCGTCCCCGTTGTGGTGGACGCCGGGATCGGCGTCCCCAGCGAAGCGGCCCAGGCCCTGGAGATGGGAGCGGATGCTGTTCTGGTCAACAGCGCGATTGCCCTGGCAGGCGACCCTGCTGGCATGGCCCAGGCCATGGGTCAGGCCGTCGAAGCCGGTCGCCTGGCCTATTGCGCCGGACGCCTACCGAAGCGCGCCCAGGCCTCAGCCAGCTCCCCCACCCAAGGCCTGATTTCAGGTAAAGACTCTTGAAGTGACGTGAAGCTGGCTTCATAAACCAAGGCGCTGAGCAATTGGACCCATAAGGTCCGTGCAGTCTTGGAAACGCCATGCAGGTCACCACCGAAGACGGCGGACGGTTGAACGCCTTCGCCAAGGAGCCGCGCATGGAGGTGATCGACGCCGGCAGCAGCCGTGGTACTGGCACCCAACTGATGCTGATCAGCGGCGCCGTGCTGGTGGTGGCCCTGATGGCCGTGACTGTCGTGATCAGCTGAGCACGACGGGAAAAAATCCCTGTAGTAACTTGCCATCAGTGAGCACTTGCGCTCGTTCCTGCAGGAGTTTGGGGTGAAAGTTCTGGTTCTCGGCGGCGACGGCTTCTGCGGCTGGCCCTGTGCGGTGAACCTGGCCGATCAGGGACACGACGTCCTGATCGTCGACAACCTCAGTCGCCGCAAGATTGATATCGACCTTGAGGTCGAGTCGCTGACACCGATCACCAGCATCGGTGAGCGTCTGAAGACCTGGGAAGAGATTGGTGGCAAGCCGATGCGCTTTGTCCATATGGACATCGCCCACGAGTATCAGCGCCTCCTGGATCTTCTGATTGAAGAAAAGCCTGACTCGGTGGTGCATTTCGCCGAACAGCGGGCTGCGCCCTACTCGATGAAGAGCAGCGCGACCAAGCGCTATACCGTCGACAACAACGTCAACGGCACCCACAACCTGCTGGCCGCCATCGTTGAGAGCGGTCTGGACATTCATGTGGTGCACCTGGGCACCATGGGCGTCTACGGCTATGGCTCCCATCGCGGCGCCACCATCCCCGAGGGCTACCTGAAGGTGGAAGTGCCCCAGCCGGACGGCAGCCGCTTCGAGGAAGAAATCCTGCACCCGGCCAGCCCCGGCAGCGTCTATCACATGACGAAGACGCTCGATCAACTGCTCTTCCTTTACTACAACAAAAACGACAGCGTCCGGATCACCGACCTGCACCAAGGCATCGTCTGGGGCACCAACACCGATGCCACCGACCGTGATCCGCGCCTGACCAACCGGTTCGATTACGACGGCGATTACGGCACGGTGCTGAACCGCTTCCTGATGCAGGCGGCCATCGGCTATCCGCTCACCGTGCATGGCACCGGCGGACAAACCCGCGCCTTCATCCATATCCGCGACTCGGTGAAGTGCGTGCAGCTTGCTCTCGAGAACCCCCCCACCAAGGGCGAGCGGGTCAAGATCTTCAATCAGATGACCGAAAGCCATCAGGTGGGTGAACTGGCCAAGAAGGTGGCGGCGCTCACCGGAGCCCAGGTGAACAACCTGCCGAATCCCCGGAATGAGGCGGTGGAAAACGACCTGATCGTGGACAACCGCTGCTTCCTGGAGCTGGGCCTCAACCCGACCACCCTCGATGATGGTCTGCTGAAAGAAGTGGTGGAAATCGCCACCCGCTACGCGGACCGTTGCGATCGCAACCGCATCCTCTGCACCTCAGCCTGGACGAAGACCCAAGCTGAGGCCATCGGCACCGCCTCCTGACGCAGGGCTCACCCTTGAAAATCGCCTTCTTCACCGAAACCTTCCTGCCGAAGGTCGATGGCATCGTCACTCGCCTCACCAAAACGGTGCGGCACTTGGTCGAAGCTGGTGATGAGGTGGTGGTGTTCTGCCCGGAGGGCTGTCCCGACGAGTACATGGGTGCCCGGCTCATCGGCGTGCCGGCGATGCCACTGCCGCTCTACCCCGAGCTGAAACTGGCCCTGCCACGACCAGCGGTGTCAGAGGCCATTGATGCCTTCCAACCGGACCTGATCCATGTGGTGAATCCAGCCGTGCTCGGCCTCGGCGGCATCTGGCTCGCCAAGAACAAAGGCATCCCTCTGGTGGCCAGCTACCACACCCACCTGCCCAAATACCTCGAGCATTACGGCTTGGGAATGCTGGAGCCGCTCCTTTGGGAAATGCTCAAGGCCGCCCACAACCAGGCGTTGCTGAATCTGTGCACCTCAACGGCCATGGTGCAGGAACTCAGCGACAAGGGCATCCAGCACACCGACCTCTGGCAGCGGGGCGTCGACACCGATCTGTTCCGTCCCGAGCTGCGCAACCCGGCCATGCGTCAACGGCTGCTGGGTCAGAACGACGATCAGGGTGCACTCCTGCTCTACGTCGGTCGGCTGTCCGCCGAAAAGCAGATCGAACGCATTCGCCCGGTGCTGGAGGCCCTCCCCGAAGCCCGGCTGGCCCTGGTGGGCGATGGCCCCCACCGTCAGCAACTGGAGAAAGTCTTCGAAGGCACCGCCGCCACCTTCGTGGGCTACCTGGCGGGGGAAGAACTGGCGAGCGCTTACGCCAGCGGCGATGCCTTCCTGTTCCCCTCGAGCACGGAAACCCTCGGTCTGGTGCTGCTGGAAGCCATGGCTGCCGGCTGTCCTGTGGTGGGCGCCAACCGTGGCGGCATTCCCGACATCATCACGGACGGTGTGAACGGCTGCCTCTACGAACCCGACGGTGCCGATGGCGGAGCCGCCAGCTTGATCGAAGCCACGCGCCGACTGCTTGGCAATGATCTGGAACGCAAGGCGCTTCGGACCGCAGCCCGCACGGAAGCCGAACGCTGGGGTTGGGCTGGCGCGACCGACCAGTTGCGGGGCTATTACCGCCGCGTGCTCGACAACGTCGACGCCGTTTCAGCCGCCTGATCCCGCCGGGTGCGCGACCAGGTTTCCAGGACTTTCTTCGCCATCGGCAAAGCGTGGACAGATCCGCCGCCCGGCGTGTTCTGGGCGAAGGCAACCACCACGATCTCCCCATCGGGATAGGGCGCGTAAGAGCCGAACCAGGCGTGATCGGGACCACCGGTGCTGTCTTCCGCGGTGCCGGTCTTCCCAGCCGCGGGAGGGAGTCCAGGTCCATTGAGGCCAGCACCAGTCCCGGCTTCCACGACCTTGCGCAGACCCTCTCGAATGGTGGCCAGCGTGGATGGCTGCATCGCCACCTTGCGGCGATAGCTGGACGATTGCCAGTCGATCGATCCCTTGGCCAGATGCGGCGTCACCAACCAGCCGCCATTGGCAAACACCGCATAAGCACGCGCCAACTGCAACGGGGTGATCTGCACCACCGACTGACCGATCGATGCACTCGCCATATCTTCCGGAATCCAGGGCACCGTCCCCGGCGTCGCCCAGCCCCGCCCCTGTGCCGCCCAGTCTTCATCCCCCACCAGACCGACACTTTCCTCCCAGCCGATCTCGATGCCGGTCTTCTGCTGGAAGCCGAGCTGATCGGCCGCCTTCTTCAACGCCCGCGAGCCCACACCGACACCCACCTGATAAAAGAAGGTGTTGCTGGAAAAGCGCAGGGCATCGGCATAACCGATCAGCCCGAAACCAGCGCCGTTGTGATCGGGGAAGCAGTGGCCGCCATAGGTGATGCAAGCGGTGGTTTGCAGCTTGGTCTTGGCGGGAAACAGGCCCGATTCCATGCCAGCCATCGCGGTGACCGGCTTCCAAGTGCTGCCTGGGTCATAGGGGTTCATCGCTCGGCTCAGCAGCGGCTTGGCCGGATTGGAAAAGAGCGCGTCGTACTCCTTCTGCGTGGTGATCAGTTTGGAGAAAAAATTGGGATCAAATGTGGGCTTGCTGGCCATCGCCAGCACGGCGCCATCCCTGGGATCTAGGGCAATCACCGCCCCGCCGGGCTTATCCGCGAGCACCTGCTCGGCAACCCGCTGAAGATCGAGATCGAGGGTGAGCGTCAGATCTTGTCCAGCCACCGACGGTCGATCGCCCAGGTAACGCTGGACCTCTCCCATGGCGTTGACCTCCAGCATCTGGCCACCCCATTGGCCGCGCAGATGGGTCTCGTAGGCGGCTTCCACCCCCGTTCGCCCAATGCGATCACGAATCTTGTAGCCCTTCTTGGCCAAGATCTTGAACTCGGAGTCCGTGATCGGCTGGGTGTAGCCCAGGGCATGAGCCGCCAAGGTGCCGTGGGGATAGAAGCGCAGGATGTCCACATCCACCTGGGCACCGCGCAATCCACCGGCCTGCTCACGAAAACGCAGCACCTGGTCAGGCTGGAGATCCAGAACCAAGGTGGTGCGGTAGCCATCCCGGTCCACCCCGCGCTGGCGGCGTTCATCCAGGGTATTGGCATCGAGATTGAGCAGAGCCGCCAGGCGATCGCGCAACTCTGGCCACTGCTGCTCGGACACCAGGCGAGGCTCGAGATACAGCGAGTAGGTGAGTTTGCTCGACGCCAACACGCGGCCTTTGCGATCCAGAAGGCGACCGCGAATGGGCGAACGCGGCACCAACCGAATCCGATTTTCATCGGCGAGCTCCCGGAAGCGGGGCCCTTCCAGCAGCTGCATCCAGACCAGGCGCGCCACCATGGCCCCGCAGAACATCAACACCACCACGAGCAGGAGCAGCGGTTGCTGCCGCAGACCGGTCTGGCGGCTGGCGCTCATGCTCAGCCGGACGGTGTGGTCTTGAGGTGGGCGCGGAGCTGCTCCAACCGCCCCTCGATCCGCTCCAAGGTCTCCAACAACGCCACGGTCTCGTCTTCAGAGGGTTCGGGACGATCCACGGACACCGTCACAGGCACAACGGGATTGCCCAAGCCGGGACTGACCTGATCCAGTTGATCCCGCAGCGTCCGAGCCGCCGGTTCACCTTCCTGCCGCAGGGCATCGAGCGAACCCTCCACACTGCCGTTGAAAGCCTCCACCACCTTGGCGGGGCCGCCCTGACGCACGCGATCGGCCATCGCCAGTCCGACGGGCAGAACGTCCTGCATCAAGGTGAGGCGAAGCTGATCCAGCG
This sequence comes from Synechococcus sp., assembly GCA_049619435.1. GTDB lineage: Bacteria > Cyanobacteriota > Cyanobacteriia > PCC-6307 > Cyanobiaceae > Parasynechococcus. The sequence goes on along the minus strand of JBMZMY010000012.1, from coordinate 24,958 downwards.
GATGATCCTCAGTCGGTTGGTCCGCCATCGAGGTTCTTCAACGAAGTCCAGTCTGTCCTGACGGCAGCGACAGTGTTGGGCAGGCCGACTGACGGGCGCCGACGGACCATCCAGCAAAGCCAGCAAGCACGATCAGCATCACCAGGGGAACCAGGGCTTTCTGGGTGACATCCATACGCACCCATTCAGACCAGGCTCGGAGCAAACGACTGCGCTCGAAGCGACGGTGCTCCCGCGTTGCCTCCCGCATCCGCCGGCGCAAGGCCTTCTCCACCCAGCGCTCGAAGGCACGCTTCTTGGTGATGGTCATCTTGCGCTCGACCTCCAGCAACTGACCTGAGCTGAGCTCGGGATGAAACGTGCTGATCAGCTCAAGGCTCTTCAAAAACATTTCCACGACGCCGTCTCGGATCGCGGTCTGCTGGGCATCCAGCTGTTGCCAGTCGAGCTCGGGGTAGAAGCGGTTGCGATTGATATGGATCTGATCTTCCGTCAACTGGCCGGGTTCACGCAGCCAGCGGTCGGTGTTGCTGTCGAAACGCCGCCAGTACAGGAACGGATTGAGGTAGATCGTGCGACCAGCCAACTGAATGCTGTCCTGCTGCAGACGGCGCTGCAGCTGCAGATCCTGCTGTTGAGTCGTGGTCACAAACCATGCGCCGGTGGCCCAGCGTATCGAGCGGGATTAGGCCTGGCCAGAGGCCGCTTCAGGAATCCGCAGGCAGCGGACGCCGCGCCCCGGCATGGGGCAACACATGGCCCTTGATGCGATAGCCCTGACGCCGCAGAAAACGGCACAGAGCTGCCTGGTCGTCGGGAACGGTGATGTCGAAACGGCAGAAATTGGTGCGACCGGAGAAGTAGCTCTGCAGATCTGCGTCATGGCGCATCCAGGCATCCAGCCAATGACGCTTGAGGTCATCCAGCGTCAGCGAGGGATCGTCAAAGGCCTGCTGCATGCGAGCCAGATACGTGCGCGCGTATTTGCCCTTGCGGTGATGCAGACGCGACTCAACCCAGCGGTTCACATCGCGCGTGTTGTACACAAAGCAGGAGCCTGGGTACTGAAGATCGAGCAAAGGGAACAGGCGATAGGCATAAAACTCACCGCAGAGTTCCATGTCGGTGTACCCGACATACTCATCAATGCCCTCGAGCAGTGGCCGCGAAAAGGTGAAATTGGCCTGAATCCGTCGGGCGAGACGTCCTTTGTCGTAGTGAATCGAGCTGTAGCCGTTGGAGCGCAACAACTTGTGGAACGAGCGTGTTCCACATTTGTTGTGCCCCACCAGAAACACCTTCCCAGGTGATCGATTAGCGCGCAGCGCTGACCACAAACCCGACCAGCGCGATGAGGAGGCTGTGGTGTTCGTCACTCCCACTCGATGGTGCCGGGCGGCTTGCTGGTGATATCCAGCACAACACGATTGACCCCCTTCACTTCATTCACGATCCGGTTGGAAATGGTTTCCATCAGGTCGTAGGGCAACCGTGACCAATCCGCCGTCATGCCATCTTCGCTGGAGACGCAGCGCAACACGATCGGCCAGGCATAGGTGCGTTTGTCGCCCATCACCCCAACAGAACGCACCGGCAGCAGAACCGCAAAGGCCTGCCAGATGTCGTGATAAAGCCCAGCCTCACGGATCTCTTCGCGAACGATCAGGTCAGCATCCCGCAGACAATTGAGCTTCTCATCGGTGACCTCACCGAGGATGCGAATCGCCAAGCCAGGGCCCGGGAAAGGATGACGGCGAACAATCTCTTCCGGCAGGCCAAGACTGCGACCCACTTTGCGCACTTCATCCTTGAAGAGCTTGCGCAACGGTTCCACCAGTTTGAACTGAAGGTCCTTCGGTAGGCCACCAACGTTGTGGTGGCTCTTGATCTTCACCGCCACACGTTCACCGGTCTTGGGGTCCACGTTGGTCCCGGCACTTTCAATCACGTCGGGATACAACGTTCCCTGAGCAAGGTAATCAAAGGGTCCGAGACGGCGACTCTCCTCCTCGAACACACGGATGAATTCCGTCCCGATGATCTTGCGTTTGTCCTCCGGATCGGTCACACCCTGGAGCTTGCTGATGAAGCGCTGCCGGGCATTGATGTACTCAACGTTGATGTTGAATTTTCGATCAAAAAAGTCCATCAGGAACTCGGGCTCGCCCTTCCGCATGAAGCCCTGATCGATGAACATGCAGGTGAGCTGATCCCCGATCGCCTTCTTCAACAGAAAAGCAAGGGTTGATGAATCCACACCGCCGGAGAGCGCCAACAACACCCGTTTGTCACCCACCTGCTCCCGCACCAGGGCCACCGCCTCCTCGATGAAGGCCGATGTGGTCCAGTCCGGCTCACAGCCGCAAATGTGATAAACGAAATTGCGAATCATCGCCATTCCACCGGTGGAATGGACCACCTCCGGGTGGAACTGAACGCCGTACAAACGGCGCTGATGGTGCGCCACAGCCGCCTCCGGCGTGTTCGCCGTATGGGCCAGGCGGACAAACCCATCGGGGAGAGCCTTCACGGAATCACCGTGGCTCATCCACATCGTCGATCCGCTGTCGACGTTGGTCAGCAGATCGGTGGGATCGTCCACCTCCAGAGGCGCCTTTCCGTACTCAGCCTTTCCGGTGGCCGCTTCGACGACCCCGCCGAGCTGCTGAACCATCAGCTGCATGCCGTAGCAAACGCCGAGCACGGGGATCCCCAGATCCCAGATGCCTGGATCGCAGAGCGGAGCATGGTCGGCATACACCGAACTCGGTCCACCACTGAGAATGATTCCCTTGGGGGCCAGCCGTCGCAGTTCGTCCGCTGAGGTGCTGTACCCCAGCACCAACGAGAACACCTCGGTTTCACGAACCCGGCGGGCAATCAGCTCCGAATACTGGGACCCGAAATCAAGGATGACGATGGCCGGCTGACGCTGACCGTCGGACGAGGGCTGGGACATCAATCCAGGAATGTGTCGCGTTGCGACGACCGTCAATCCATCAGCGTAAAGAAGCGCTCAGCACCCACCCCCCGCCAGCGGATCAACCGCGACCGATCGAACAAGGCGGCCCCGATGCGAATCGACCAGTCCCCGTAGCGTGCGATGTAAGCCTGAGTGCGGTCTTCCACGGTGCACGCCAGCAGCGACCACAGACGCTGGGCGGCCTCGGAATCCTCCCTGCTGAGCTGCTGAAACGCCGCCTCCACCGACGGCGCCTCCACCAACCGCTGAAGCTGACGAGCGGTCAAACCGCAGCGGACCCCCAAAGCCGTGAGCACCTCCAGGCGGGCATCCGCGAGGTGGTGATGGGTATGAAAAATGCCACCAGCCAGCTTGACCAGCTTGCCGTGGTAGCCAAGCAACAACAGCTCGCTCACGCCATTCTCCGCCGCTGCCACGAGCACCGGACCAAGCCAGTTGCCGACCTTGAGCTGCGGCGTCAATCCATGCTCGCGGGCCAGATCCAGACCGTTTTCACCGATCACCAGGGTCAGACGACCCGCAAAAGCATCAGCAGAGCAGAGCTCTTTCAGCGCGGCGAGCACCTCCGCCAACTGATCCGGCGCTGCACTGCGCTGCACCTCCGCCTGCATACCGATCAGCGCCAGGCCATCCACCACACCAAAAGCGGCATTGCTGGTGCGTTCCGCCAGCGCCTTCCCTCGGGGTAACACCACCTCCAGCGCGATGCCGCGACCAGCGGGAAGCAACGGCAGCAGCGTGCGTTGCAACAGCGCGTCGGCATAGGGAGACAGGCAGGCCGCTCCATCCGCACCCAGACGACCGACCCCTTCACCAGGGCTGAGAACAATCCGCTCAGCCGTGGACGACGTCCAGGCCACCCTCACCCAGATCTCCAGGCCTCTGGTGAGATCCAACCCAGGACCAGGGTCACAGTGACCGATCGCCATCGCCGCCTCCCCAGCCTCCAGACCGGCCGCTGAAGCGACCGGAACCAGGGTCTCCGTTGCGTCCTCCGTGAGACGCAACGGTTGCCGCTGTTGGAACGGTTCACACCGCAGCGCGACCAGGGCCGCCCGCGCTGTTGCCGCCAACCAGACCGGCAGGGTCAGTCCCTGAACATGCTCGGAAGCGATGGGCCCATGAGACGCTGTTTTCTAGATTCGCCGATTGGCATTCGTCGCGCCGTGCAGGACAAGCTCACCCTGATGATTCCGGGACCGACGCCGGTGCCCGAAACCGTCCTTAAAGCCATGGGACGCCATCCGATCGGCCATCGGAGCGGCGAGTTCCAGGCCACGGTGCGGCGCACCACCGAGCAACTCAAGTGGCTGCACCAGACCAGCAGCGACGTTCTGGTCATCACCGGCAGTGGCACCGCCGCCATGGAGGCGGGAATCATCAACACCCTGTCGCGCGGCGACAAGGTGCTCTGTGGCGACAACGGCAAATTCGGTGAGCGCTGGGTCAAGGTCGCCCGCGCCTATGGCCTCGAGGTGGAGGTCATCAAGGCGGAGTGGGGACACCCCCTCGATCCGGAGGCGTTCCGCGCAGCCCTGGAGGCCGACAGCGCCAAAGCCATCAAGGCCGTCATCCTCACGCACTCGGAAACCTCGACCGGCGTGATCAATGACTTGGAATCGATCAGTCGCCACGTCAAAGCCCACGGCACGGCACTGACGATTGCCGATTGCGTCACCAGCCTCGGTGCGAGCAATGTGCCGATGGATGCCTGGGGCCTCGATGTGGTCGCCTCCGGTTCTCAGAAGGGCTACATGCTTCCGCCCGGCCTGAGCTTCGTGGCCATGAGCGCTCGGGCCTGGCAGGCCTACGAGCGTTCAGATCTGCCCAAGTTCTATTTGGATCTTGGCCCCTATCGCAAAACTGCTGCGAAAGACAGCAATCCGTTCACACCTGCCGTGAACCTGTACTTCGGTCTTGAGGCAGCCCTCGAGATGATGCAGAACGAAGGTCTCGAGGCGATCTTTGCGCGCCATGCTCGCCACCGAGCCGCTGCCCAGGCCGGCATGAAAGCGATCGGCCTGCCCCTGTTCGCCGCCGAGGGCTATGGCAGCCCAGCGATCACGGCTGTGGCCCCAGAGGGCATTGACGCCGAAGAACTGCGCAAAGCGGTGAAGCAGAAATTCGACATTCTTCTCGCCGGCGGTCAGGATCACCTCAAAGGCAAGGTGTTCCGCATCGGTCATCTGGGGTATGTCTGCGATCGCGATGTGCTGACCGCCGTTTCAGCCATTGAAGCGACCTTGCAGTCATTGGGGCTTCATAAAGGCACAATGGGAGCAGGTGCGGCAGCAACTGCGGCTGCACTCAGCTAAGCAAAAGCCAGTGGGCGAGAGCGATCTCGCCCGATGCGGGTGTAATTCAGTGGTAGAATGTCAGCTTCCCAAGCTGAACGTCGCCGGTTCGAGTCCGGTCACCCGCTTAAGTTTTAGGTTCAGGTTCTCGGCTTGATGAGTTGCAACACCTGAGGGCCGGTTGCTTTGGCCCGTCTCTCTTGGTCGAGTGCCTTAAGAATCAATGAGCCAGAATCAGAAATGCGCCCATCCACAGCAGCCAAGCGAGCCTGGTCATAAAAACGAGCTGCGGCATCCAAATGCTTATTGCGCTGTTCTGCTTGAACAGCGGTTTTCCCAAGAGTGAGTGTCAACCTCTTGAACCAACAATCTTTGTTCGATGATAACGATAACAATGTTATTGACCAAGCCAACCGGATAACGGTCAATCAATGATCGCGTTATTGACAGTTCAGCGACGTACAAACACAGGCGTTGAGCCAAACACTCAGGTGCCTGGTTCTTCAGCATTGCCTCCCAGATCGGCGATCTGGAGCTTTAAGGCATCAATACGCTTACGATCGCCGCGAGCCTCGGCCACGGCGAGGGCAAATTCCAATTTTTCCAGCCAGTGACCACCTTCGATGAAGCCTGCGCAGCTGGGACGAGAGCCAAGGCCTTGGGTGCGGGACTTCGCGGAAGCACAAGCACCTGAGGCAGTGATGGTGTGAGCCATGGTTGCCTTTCTTTTTATTTTGGCACCGTGGGCGGACTTATGCGGCGAGGTCCTCGTCTAAACACAGGGCGTCGTCTCTGGTGTCCAACAGGGCTCGAGTCTCCCGCAATTGCTGCTCGATGCCCTCGAGAGCAGCGAGCTCTTCATCGGCGACATGCTGCGCCGTTTTCTGCTGTTGCAACTGACGCTCCATCGCCTCCTGACGCTGCTCGAGCTTGACCAGCTTCTGAGACAGCACAGCGATCGTTTCAGCCAGGTCCTCTGCCGTGCGGGTGATTCGAAAGGAGACAGACGAAGACATCATCGAAAGCGGGCACTGGGCTGATGACAACACATGGATGGCCTCGGCTCAAGTTCAGACTGACAAGACCCTCTGATCCGCCATGCCACCTCTGGCCACATTGCTGATCTATCTGCTGGCAGGCACATGCCTCGGAATGCTGGCTCTGCTGACCGGGATTCCTGCAGCACCGCTGGCCGGTGCTCTGCTTGGCGCTGGCCTGGTGAGTATGAGCGGCCAGCTCGAGACAGCAGCCTGGCCAACGGGAACGCGCACCATCCTTGAAATCGGCATCGGCACAGTGATCGGCACCGGGCTGACCAAAGCATCGCTGGACCAGCTGCAATCGCTATGGCGGCCCGCCATCCTGATCACACTCACCCTGGTCCTGACCGGCATCGTGATCGGTCTCTGGAGCAGCAGGCTGCTCGGGATCGATCCACGCATCGCTCTGCTCGGTGCTGCACCGGGGGGGATCAGCGGAATGAGCCTGGTCGGGGCTGAGTTCGGGGTCGGCGCCGCTGTCGCGGCACTCCACGCCGTGCGCCTGATCACGGTGTTGCTGGTCCTTCCTCTCATCGTTCGTCTGGTGCTGCCGGTGCAGCAGGGCTCCAGCTGAAGGCACCCTCGACAGGGCACCCTCGACAGCCGAGGCTCGACCGATAGCTTTGGCCGAGTTATCGGAAGGCCCCATGCGTCGCCACGGCCAGCGTCTGACCCTCTGCACGCTTGGGTTGATGAGTGCACTCGTCAGCGTTGCAATCCCTGCCCAGGCCGCCAGCGACTCCGAACAGAAAGGGGCCCAGGTGTACTGCTTCATGCGCTCCAGCGGCAATGACCACACCGTGAGCTGGAACGCGGCCTACGCCCTGATCAAACGTCAGGGACGCGGCGTGTTCAAAACCTCCCCAGAGCATGCGTCTGTGATGATCACGGAAGCTGTGGTCCAGGATCCCGGCACCTATCCCGATTGCGGCAAGTTCCTTGGCGATCTGTTCGGAGGCAACACATCAACCACTGCTCTCCCGAGCTCCACTCCAGCCCCCAGCGCCAACACCGAGCGGTACAGCTATTGAGCAGATCTCCTGGGGAGCGCTGCGGATCGTTGCGCTCCTGCTGCTCATCGGGATCAGCTCCTGCAAAAGCAGCGCTCCTGACCCCAAACAGGTCATGACGGATCTGGCGGGTAACGGACAGCAAACCACCTGCCTGGACAACGTCCGTCAAGACGAACTGGATCGTGCCTTGGAGCGCTGCAACCAATGGGTGGCCTCTCAGCCAAAGCGGGCGGAGGCCTACAGCGAGCGCGCCTTGATCCTGTTGTTGCGAGGAGAGCGCCGTGAGGCCTGCAGTGATCTCGCACAAGCCCTCAACCTGATCCAAACCACAGGATCCAGCGATCCTGTGTTGAGGCACGAACTGACCGTGCGTCAGGCCGCTTGCAGCACGGAGCGCAGCAACGCCGGTAAAGGCTGACGCGGCAGCGACAGCCGTCGTGGGCCCAGCAGCAACTCAATTCGCTCAGCCTTGCTGGCCACCAAACCATCCACCAGCTGGTCAGCGGGTCCAAGTTGCAACCAATGGGACGTCAAACCGCCTTGCATCCCAAGACGATGGCAACGGTCCTCTGCCTGATCGACATCCCCAGGCGTCCAGGGTCGCTCCAGCAAGACCACATGATTGGCGCGATGCATCGTGAAGCCGACCCCGCCCGCCCCGAACGTCGCCAGCAGCAGGTCTGTCTGCCCTGACTGAAAGCGATCAACGGACGCCTGCCGCTCTGCGGGTTTCTGCCGACCGGTCAACAACTCACCACCGATCTGGGCCTGGAGCAACATCAGGGGATCCACAAAGGCACTGAACAGCACGACGGGGTTCTGGCGTGCACGGAGCTGCTGAACCAAATCACAGGCTGCCGGCAACTTGAATTCCGCCGCAATGCGTCGCCAGGCGGTGAGCACCGCCAAAAATTCGGCGTCCGATCGAACCGTGCCCTCCCGTGCCCGGCGGCGATAGTCCTCAACCACCAGCTCGATCCGATGCTCGAAGCCGAGGGTCTCAGCCTCAGAGAGCTGGATCGCCAGATCCCGTCGCTGTTTCGGGGGAAGGTCAAGCAATTGCGCCTTGCGCCGGTGAAGAATCAACGGTCTTGTGAGACCGCGAAGCTCCTTGAGCTGACTGGCACCAGCAGCGTGCCAACGCTTCTGACCACGGCGCTCACTCCAATGGCCCTGGCAATAGCGTTCCTCGAATTGACGCTGATCCCGAGCAATGGGGTGATCCATCGCTGCCAGGAGCGGAAACAGCTGCGACGGGCGCCCGTTTTTCATCGGGGTGCCGGTCAACATCCAGATCGCCCGTAGGCGCGGATGCCGGGCCAGTCGCAGCAGAGCGTTGGTGCGCTGCGCCTTGAGGGTCTGGGCATAGTGCGCTTCATCGACCACCAGGAGGGTTCCCGCGCAAGGCAGCTCCTGGGGTAAGCGAGCCCAGCTGACCAGCTCGATCGGCAGATCGAGGGCAGCTGCTTCCCGCAACCAGTGGGGGTGCAGCCCCACTGGAGCGATCACCAGCACGCGCACCTCGGAACAGCGCACCATCGAACGGGCCGCCAGCAATGCGGTCAAGGTCTTGCCCAGACCCATCTCGTCAGCCAGAACAGCACCGCGGCGCGCCAGCAACCATCGCGCCCCACTGCGTTGATGCCGTAGAGGCAGGCGACCATCGGCCAGAACCTCGCTCAGGCTCGCCGCACGGACAAGCTCGCGGTGGGGTGGCAACGGCGGCAACGGCAACCGGGACCAGTCCAACCACTGCTTCAACGGATCCATGACGGCAAACCGTGACCCCAACTGCTGCTGCAGCACAGGGGCGGCGGACAGGGGGAACTCCCAGCCCTGCTGCGATCCCACCCAGCGCCCACGGGGGCGGATCCGACGCAGCTGCGCCTGGGTGACCGCATCAAAGGGGCTGACCACACGAATCAGACCGGACGCGGACAGATCCAGATAACAACGGGGAGTGCCCTGGTTCGTGGTCAACACCCCACAAACAAACACTCTAAAGACACCAGCGGAGAAAGCAAGGAAGCGAAGAACGAAGGCAAAATCTGCCTACAAAACAATAAAAATGCAGCGCTCGACACATTGACGCAGCTGGCATTCAAGCCAGACTTCCCCCAACCGAGAACCTCGGATGCATAACAGGGACGCTGTCTTTCTCGACGAACTTTGTCCCAAATTACGTGTCCGACGCTGGCGACAATCACTGCACACTTTCACGGGTCAAAGTTGCATTTACTGCGGTAAACCTTCTGAATCAATTGACCACGTCCTCCCCCGAGCGAAAGGGGGATTGAGTGTCACCGAAAACTGCGTCCCCGCTTGCCTGTCCTGCAATGGACGCAAATCCGACGCTGACGTCTTCGATTGGTATCGGCAACAGCGCTTCTACGACCCAAGGCGCTCCATGGCGATCCGAGCCTGGATGGATGGTGACCTACGCCTGGCTCGACGCCTTCTGGACTGGGCCGAACCAAAGCCCAACTCCGGGCGCCCAGCGGGGGACGATCCAGGCCTGGCCTTCCAGACCGCCTGATCGAATCGCCCATCCCCTGGCCTCACCACACACGGCAGGCCTCCATCGTGTTGTGCCGCTGGCAGATCGACGCCTGCTCAACGGGCTCTTCCGGAGCCAGGAGCATTGCCGAAGCGATCAAAACACCCACCATGAGTCCGCGAACCGGCAGTCCGGGAGCATGGAGGGAACGCGAGACTGAACGATGGAGACAGGAGCTGGCCACGGGGCAGGTCGTCAACTAATACATCTGTACTGATGCTTTCCGAGCTTGTCAAGCGCAGCCGTGCCCTGCCGGCGACATCCAAGCTGCTGGTCCTGGGGGGCGGCTACAGCGGGTCTGTGGTTGCCGCCCTGCTCCGGTCCCTTGGCACACCGGTACTCACAACACGGCGTCAGCCGTCCAACGCAGCCGACACGCTGTCGTTCGACAGTGCCAAAGGGCTCCGCCCCAGCCTGGACGATCTCAAGGGCGTCACCCACGTTCTCAGCACGATCCCGCCGGACCGCAACGGGGAGGATCCCGTCCTGAGTCAACTAATGGCAGACCTCAGCACCCTGGCACCCCAGTGGGTGGGATACCTCTCCACCACCGGGGTCTACGGGGATCACAAGGGTGCCTGGGTCTCGGAAACCACAGCGGCAACGCCGGGCCAGGAGCGAAGTCAGCGCAGGCTGGCCTGTGAAGACGCCTGGAGACAGTCCGGGCTGCCGGTGCAGATCCTCCGGCTACCGGGCATTTATGGCCCAGGCCGCTCAATCTTGACCAACCTCCGCGACGGTCGAGCCCGACGCATCGTCAAACCCGACCAGGTGTTCTGCCGAATTCACGTTGAAGACATCGCCGGCGCCTGCCTGCACCTGATCCATACCGCCAGCACAGGAGAACGACCAAGCGTCGTCAATGTGGTTGATGACTGCCCGGCCCCCAGCCATGAACTGCTCGACTTCGCCGCGGAACTGCTCGATCAACCACCGCTGGACTCAGAAGATTTCGCAACCGCCAGCGCCGGGATGAGTGCCATGGCTCAATCGTTCTGGGCGGAGAACCGTCGCGTCAGCAATGCCTTGCTGTGCCAGACCCTCGGCTACCGCCTCCTGCACCCGGATTTCCGTGCGGGACTGCGGGACTGCATCCTGCAGGATGCAGTTAAGACGACGGAGCTGAGCGGTCAGGGTCGCCGATCAACCAACGGTTGAAATCCACCGGCTCGGACTGGTTCAGACCCGGCAGCTCGACATCCTCGAACCACTGATTGCGCCATCCCATGGCCAATCCGATCATCGCCAGACCAAGCAGAAAAATCCGCAACATCGCAATGGTCCAGTCGAGTCCTGACGCTAGTCAAACCCTGGTCATTGCCCTGGGCGATCCCGCAGGGATCGGCATTGAAGTTGTCCTCAAGGCCCTTGCCAAGCCGAACACCCTGCCAACTGAGCTGCAGCCCGTCCTGGTGGGCTGTCGCCGCTGCGTTGACCTCACCTATCACCATCTGGTGGCGCAGGGTTGTACGGAGCTCGCTGATCCAGCAACGCTGACCATCCACGATCAACCGTTAACAAGCCCCATTGCACCCGGCAGCCCATCGAAGGCGAGTGGCGCAGCAGGGTTCCAATGGCTGACCAGTGCGGTCTCCATACTGCAGAGCATCGGAGCTCGGGCGTTGGTGACCGCTCCGATCGCCAAACATCTCTGGCATGCAGCCGGCCATGACTATCCCGGCCAGACGGAACGCTTGGCCGAACTGGCTGGGACGAGCCGCTCATCCATGCTGTTCACCGCACTGTCGCCACAGAGCGGCTGGAGGCTGAACACGCTTCTGGCCACCACCCACATCCCTTTGGCGGAGGTGCCGCAACGCCTCACACCAACGCTCGTCGAGCAGAAGCTGGACACACTGTTGACCTTCTGCCGTCGCTTCCGCCCCAATCCACACCTCGTGATCGCCGGGCTGAACCCCCACGCCGGCGAGGCCGGTCGACTGGGACGGGAAGAACACGATTGGCTGATCCCTCTGCTCGAGCACTGGCGTGCCAAGCACCCGCACTGTCGCCTGGACGGACCCGTACCACCGGACACCTGCTGGATGCGAGCGGCGGAGGCCTGGACCACCCGAGGCAACAACCCACCCGATGGCTGGCTGGCGCTGTATCACGACCAGGGATTGATCCCCGTCAAATTGTTGGCGTTCGATGCAGCCGTGAACACAACACTCGAACTTCCCTTTTTGAGAACCTCACCGGATCACGGCACGGGATTTGACATCGCCGGAACCGGCCAGGCCCGGCCGGACAGCATGCGTGCTGCCCTCCAGGCGGCATGGGATCTGAGTATGGACGCGATCAGGCTGGTTTAACCCGCATCAGAACCTGACCGAATTCAACAGGCGTGCCGTTGTCCACAAGGATTTCTACGACTTCACCGCTGACCTCGGATTCGAGCTCATTCATCAGCTTCATCGCCTCGAGGATGCAGACGGTCTGACCGACCTTGATGCGACTTCCGACTTCAGCGAAGGGGGGCTCACCAGGAGCGGGGGCCCGATAGAACGTTCCCACCATCGGAGCAGTGATCTCGAGGAGATCACTGCGGCTGGACGTTGCCTTAGGCGGCGGAGAACCGGCTGAAACCTCAACAGCAGGGGCTGGAGCCGGGGCTGCAGCCGCGACCGGCATCACCGGAGCCATCACAGCCTGGCCCGGAAGATTGCGGCGAATCTCCAGACGGAAATCGTCCCCTTCGAGGCGAAATTCCTGAATGTCACTGTCGCGGAGCGTGTCCAGCAGCCGATGGAGTTGATCGTGATCGAGCTGCATGGTCAACCGTTCTCCCGTCCGAGGTAGGAATCATTGCGCGTATCCACCTTGATTTTCTCTCCGACAGAGAGAAATAAAGGAACCATCACCTGCGCACCGGTCTCGAGGATCGCCGGCTTGGTGCCACCAGTGGCCGTATCTCCCTTCACACCAGGGTCGGTTTCCGTGATTTCGAGAACCACGGAATTCGGAAGTTCCACTTCCAAAGGGGAGCCATTCCAGGCCACCACATTCACCTCCATCCCTTCCTTGAGGTATTTGCGGCTGTCCCCGATCTGATCCGCTGTCAGTCGAGTTTCCTCATAGGTGGACATGTCCATAAAGACATAGTCCTCACCGTCCATATAGGTGTGCTGGAGCGAGGATTTCTCGAGCATGGCCTGGGGAAGCATTTCCCCGGCCCGGAATGTCTTCTCGACGACGTTGCCGGTCTTGACGGCCTTGAGCTTGGAGCGAACAAAGGCAGAACCCTTGCCAGGCTTGACGTGTAGGAACTCCACGACGCGCCAGACTGCACCATCAAGCTCGATCGTGGTGCCGGTACGGAAGTCGTTGCTGGAGATCATTCCCGCGGAACGGTTCAGGCGATCATACGGCTGTGCCAAAGTCCCGTCAGCACTAGCGTTCCCCTTGGCCTATCAGCGTTTTAAGGCCCTTCTGATCGCCCTGATCGCAACAGGACTGCTCGGTTTTGCCACTCCCGCGTTCGCCGCACTGCCCCAGGGCAATGCAGTGAAGGATCCCTCAGCGATCCTGCGCGACGCCCTGCCGTTCGAGCAACAGGACATTCGCGACCTACAGCATCGTCTCGAGCTGACGAGCGATGACCTTCGGGCCAAGCGTTGGAGCGCCCTCGCCAAAGCGGTCAGTCGCAGCGAGGCCATCCTCAACACGCGCCGCAGCACCATGCTTGAAGCGGTTCCAGCCGATCAGCGTGCCAAGGCGGAACAGTGGTTCAAGGAGGTTGACGACGGTCTCCTCACGTTGAAGGAACGGGTGAAAGAAACGGACAAACCCGGCTTCATCGCGGCACGCCGCGCCACCCTCAGTCGCATCGGCGACGTGGAGGCGTTGCTCGTGGACGACGGATTCGAGCGCGAGATCCCGGCGGAATTCGATGCATTACCCAGGCTGCAGGGACGCGCAACGCTGACCATTGGCACGACCCAGGGCGACCTCACGGCCGTTGCTGATGGCTACAACGCTCCCCTCACCGCTGGGGCGTTCGTCGACCTTGCTCAAAAGGGCTTCTACGACGGGCTGCCGTTCACCCGCGCCGAAGACTTCTACGTGCTTCAAAGCGGCGACCCTGAAGGACCTGAGATCGGATACATCGACCCAAGCACCAAGAAGGAACGCCACGTCCCTCTGGAAATCCGCATCCCGGAGGAAGCCGACACCCTCTACAACCAAACCTTCGAAGACGTCGGTCTGTTCAAAGCAACGCCGACCCTTCCCTTCGCGACCCTGGGCACCCTTGGCTGGGCTCACTCCGACCAGGCCCTCGACGATGGGTCCTCACAGTTCTTCATGTTCCTCTACGAGGCTGAGCTGACCCCCGCTGGTCTCAATCTGGTGGATGGCCGCAACGCAGCCTTCGGTTACATCGTGGATGGCTTCGATGTGCTCGAGGAGCTTGGAGTGGATGACCGCATCGTGTCGATCAAAGTGACCGACGGTGCCGACGGGCTCAAAGCCCACGCATGAGCGAAAGCCTCGCGGAGCTGGGTGAATCTGAGCTGCTGCGCAGACTCGCTCGCTTCGCGCCAGCAACCCAATTCTCTGATGACACGGCCGCACTTCCGTCAGATCCTCGGCCGCTTCTGGTGAACACCGACGTGCTCGTTGAGCACGTTCACTTCAGTGACGCCACCACATCAGCCACCGACGTGGGCTGGAGAGCTGTCGCGGCCAACCTCTCCGACTTGGCAGCCAGTGGGGCCGTCAGCATTGATGGCATCACAGTGGCCCTGATGGCCCCAGGCTCCACACCTTGGAGCTGGGTGGAAGGGGTTTACTCGGGCCTCTCCGCAGCCCTCGAGCGTTATGGCGGGGTGCTGTTGGGGGGTGACTGCTCCGCTGCACAACAGCGCTCTCTGTCCATCACGGCCCTGGGCCGCCTCGGCGATCTCCGCCTTCACCGCGGCGACGCCCGGCCCGGCGATGCCTTGGTGACCAGCGGTGTCCATGGCCTCAGCCGCCTCGGTCTCGCCGTTCTACAGAAGGATCCCAGCCTGGCGGGTCTGACGATCGCCGACGACCTCAGAGCAGCCGCCATCACCCAGCATCAACGACCGATCCCCCGTCTGGATGCGCTGACGACACTGCTGACGAGCAAGCCAAGTCAGACCCCCTGGCGTGCCGGTGGCACCGACAGCAGTGATGGCCTGCTGGCTGCGGTGGAGGGACTATGCGCCAGCAGCCACTGCGGGGCCGTGCTGGATCAATCCCTCTTGCCGCGGCCAGCGGGATGGCCCATGGGATGGCCATGGGATCAGTGGTGCCTCCAGGGCGGTGAAGACTTCGAACTTGTCCTCAGCCTCCCAGCGCACTGGGCTGACTGCTGGTTGAGCCACCAGCCGGGAAGCCGTCGCCTGGGGATGATCACGGCAGAAGCCAACGTCATTCGCTGGAGTGACGGATCTCCTGTGATCAAGGCAACAAGCTTCAACCACTACGACCAGCCATAAAAAAACCCTCCCCGAAGGGAGGGTGGCATCGGTCGACTCAGTCGTTGATCACTTCCAGTTCTTGGCCACCACTTCGGCGAGGTCAACAACACGCTGGCTGTAGCCCCACTCGTTGTCGTACCAGGCCAGGATCTTCACAGCCTTGTCACCCATGGCGTAGGTGAGGTCGGCATCAAAGATGGTGGACTCGTTGGTGCCGGCGTAGTCGGTGGACACCAGGGGCAGATCGCTGTACTTGATGATCCCCTTCATGCCGTTCTCGGAAGCCGACTTGATGGCGGCCTTGATGTCGTCGACGCTGGCGGCGCGGGAGGGGCCGAAGGTGAGGTCAACAGCGGAGACGTTCGGGGTGGGAACGCGCATGGCGAATCCGGTGAACTTGCCCTTCACAGCCGGATAGACCAGAGCAACTGCCTGGGCAGCACCGGTGGACGTCGGAACCATGTTCACGGCTGCGGCACGGGCACGACGCAGGTCGCGGTGGTTGTTATCCAGGATGCGCTGGTCACCGGTGTAGCTGTGGATGGTGGTCATCAGACCCCGGTTGATGCCGATCGACTGATCGATCACCTTGACCAGAGGAGCCAGGCAGTTGGTGGTGCAGCTGGCGTTGCTGAGGATGTCCCAGTCCTCGTGGCGGTACTGGTCTTCGTTCACACCCACCACAAACGTGCCCACCTTGGGGCCTTTGCCAGGGGCGGTGAGAATGACCTTCTTGGCGCCAGCCTGGAGGTGCATGCTGGCTTTCTCATCGGTGTTGAACACACCGGTGGATTCGAGCACCAGATCCACACCCCAATCCTTCCAGGGGCAATTCAGAGGATTGCGGTCGGAGAAGAACTTGACTTCCTTCCCGTTGACGATCATGGCGTCATCGGTGGTTTCGATCTTCACGCTGGGATCGAGCTTGCCCAGGATGGAGTCGTAGGTCAGCAGGTGAGCGCTGGTCTTGGGATCTGACGTGGCGTTGACACCGACGATCTCAATACCGGTGTTGGCACCGCGGCTGATCCAACCCCGCATCACATTGCGACCGATTCGGCCGAATCCATTGATCGCAACGCGCAGGGTCATAACAACAGCGGACGAACCGCGTATGGGTTTTGGCCGCAGATCATACAGAAATCAGACAGAAAACTTCGTCCGAGCTCCGAGCAATTTGCTTGATCCGTCTCGTCATCCAAGGGACAACGTCCCAGAACTGGCTTATCTTTCGAGCCTCTGACGCCGTTCCTTGACGCGCCCGCTCGATCGCCAGACGCCAGTCCACTTCATCGGTGTCGGCGGAATCGGGATGTCGGCCTTGGCTCGAATTCTTGTGGATCGGCACCATCCCGTCAGCGGGTCGGACCCACGGGATAACGCCACCGTCCAACAGCTCACGAATCTTGGTGTGCGGGTCTTCCAGGACCAAACCGCCGCCACGATCGACAGCATCGTGTCGGCCAACGCACGCCCACCGGTGGTGGTGATCAGTACAGCAATCCCGGAGAGCAACCCCGAACTTCAGCAGGCCAGGGCGCGCAAGCTTGAGATCTGGCATCGCTCTGATCTGCTTGCCGCTCTGATGGCCGAGCAACCGGCCATCGCCGTGGCCGGAAGCCATGGCAAAACCACCACCAGCACGCTGATCACCACGCTGTTGATCAAGGCGGATCAGGACCCCACCGCTGTCATCGGGGGCATCGTGCCCTGCCTATCGAGCAACGGTCATGCCGGACGCGGTCGTCTGCTGGTGGCCGAAGCGGACGAATCCGATGGATCCCTAGTGAAGTTCAGCCCCAGCCTTGGGGTCATCACCAACCTGGAACTCGACCACACCGACCACTACGCCGACCTGCAGGACCTGATCACCACCATGCAGACCTTCGCCGGGGGCTGCGATCGCGTGCTGGCCAATGGCGACTGCCCGGTGCTGAAGGCCAATTTCCAACCAAACGCCTGGTGGTCGGTGGAGCAAGTCGACGGCATGACCTACGCCGCTCGCCCCAAGCAGCTGGATGGAGATCGCTGTATCGCCGAGTTCTTTGAACACGGCGAATGCCTCGGCACATTCACGCTGCCCATGGCAGGTCTGCACAACCTCAGCAATGCCACCGCCGCCATCGCCGCCTGTCGAATGGAAGGCCTTCCCTTTGCTGAACTCGTCGACAGCTTGGCTTTGCTGCAGGCCCCTGGTCGGCGCTTCGACTATCGCGGAACCTGGGAGGGCCGTCAGATCGTGGATGACTACGCCCACCATCCCAGCGAAGTGAAGGCCACGTTGGAGATGGCCCAATTAATGGTGCGGAGTGGACGCAGCCCACTTCCCACCGCCCCCCAACGGTTATTGGCGGTGTTCCAACCCCATCGCTACAGCCGCACCCAGCAATTCCTCGATGCCTTCGCAACAGCCCTGCAAACCTGTGATCTGCTGATCCTGGCTCCCGTCTATGCCGCTGGTGAAGCACCACTGCCTGGGATCTCCAGCGCTGCCCTAGCCAGCCGAATCCTGAGTTTGAAGCCAGACCTCGAGATCAGCGTCGCAGAGGACCTGGACGACCTCAGCGCACTGGTGAAACGACTGAGCCGCGAAAACGATCTGGTCCTCGCCATGGGAGCCGGTGACATCAACAGTCTCTGGACTCGGCTCACGGCATGAGCGAGAGCACACCGGTCCAAGACGCTCGATCCCAGGTCTCCCTTGCGGACTACACCACCTGGCGGGTGGGCGGTCCCGCCGAATGGCTTGCGGAACCCACAACGCTGGAGGAGATCCAAGACTGGTTGCTGTGGGCGCGGGAACGGGATCTGCTCTGCCGCGTGATCGGAGCCGGCTCCAATCTGCTCATCCACGACAACGGTCTGCCGGGATTGACGCTCTGCCTGCGCAAACTCCAAGGCGTGAACATGGATGCCAGCAGTGGTGTCGTCGAAGCCTTGGCAGGCGAACCAATTCCCTCCCTGGCCCGACGCGTCGCCAGAGCAGGGCTCCATGGCCTGGAGTGGTCGGTGGGCATTCCCGGCACGGTCGGGGGAGCTGCGGTGATGAATGCCGGAGCCCAGGGCGGCTGCATCGCTGAGCGATTGGAGTCCGTGCGGGTGATGCCGATCGCGGGGGGAGACAGCTTTGAACTGCGCGCAGATCAGCTGGAGTACGACTACCGCTACAGCCGTCTGCAACAGGAGGACCTGGTGGTGCTCTCGGCACGCTTTCAGCTGGACCCAGGCCACGACCCCAAGGAGCTCAACCGGGTTACGAGCGGCAACCTTGCCCACCGCACCACGACACAGCCGTACCAACAACCCAGTTGCGGCAGCGTGTTTCGCAACCCGGAACCCGACAAAGCCGGTCGGTTGATCGAAGCGCTGGGGCTCAAGGGAACACGCATCGGTGGAGCCGAGATTTCAACCCTGCACGCCAATTTCATCGTCAACACCGGCGAGGCCCAGGCCCGGGACATCCACCAGCTGATTCATCTGGTTCAGGATCGGATCGAAGCAGAACACGGCATTCGCTTGCATCCAGAAGTCAAACGCCTGGGATTCGATCCAGCGGCCTAACCTGCCGACTCATTCAGCGTCACGATGGCAGGGTTCGGACTCCCCAATTTCGGTCAGCTCACCGAAGCCTTCCGCAAGGCCCAGCAGATCCAGCAGGACGCACAGGTGCTCCAGCAGGAACTCGATGCCATGGAAATCGAGGGTCAAAGCGGTGATGGCCGCGCCAGCGTCTGGCTCTCCGGCAACCAGCAGCCCCTGCGCGTGCGCCTCGACCCAGCCCTGATCCAAGACGGCCAAGGGGCATGTGAAGCCGCAACCCTGGAGGCCCTGCAGGCCGCTTACGAGCAATCCACCGCAACGATGAAAGGACGGATGGAAGAGCTCACCGGTGGGCTTGACCTCAACCTCCCCGGCCTGGGCGGCTGAGCGCTGCCAGTTCAGCGAGCCCGGCGGTGTAGAACCCGTAGCGCTCCCATGCCGTGGAGACACCGCAGCCGGGCTCGCCTCGATGCAAACAATCGCGAAACCGGCAGGGCCAAGGATCGAGCTGCTGTCGCAATTCCGGAAACAACACGCCGAGTTCCCGGGGATCATCCGGCAGATCCGGACGGTTGAAGCCCGGTGAATCCGCCACCCGTGCGTGATCGCCAAGGGCAAACAGCTCGACATGGCGCGTGGTGTGTCGGCCGCGCTGCAGCCGACCGGAGACGGCGGCGACGCGCAGGGAGAGATGGGGAAGCAGACGGTTGAGCACACTGCTTTTGCCCACGCCCGATGGACCGCAGAGCACGGCCAATGCCGTGCCCCTGAGCCGTTGCTTCAGGGCTTCAACGCCGTCGCCGGTCTCACTGGAGAGCGCGATCGGTTCATAGCCCCAACCGCGCAGCCGTTCGCACAACTGCTCCAGCTGATCGGGAGGAAGCAGATCCCGTTTGCTCAAAACCACCTGCACGTCCAGGCCGGTGCGTTCTGCAGTCAACAGAAAACGACTGGCCTGATCCGGATCAAAACCGGGTTGATCAACAGCGAGCACCACCACCACCAGGGACACATTGGCCACAGGGGGCCGCGTCAGCCAGCTCTCTCGTGGCGCAACATCCGCCACCACTGCCCTGGCCTGCACTGGATCAATGGCTTCAACGCGGACCTGATCACCCACGTTCACAGCAGCACCACGGTGATTGAGCCGCGTGCGACGGGTGCAGAGCAACCGCCCAGGAATCCCATCCGGAGGTGCGTGAAGCTCAACCTCGAGGTAATTCGCCTGCAGAGCCACAACGATGCCAGTGGCGGCTTCAGGGGCCCTGGACTCAGCCACTGGCACAGGTCACCAAGAGCGACACCGACTCGGGGGTGGCGTTGCCGACGACCACGTCGTGCCCGGCTTCACGAAGGCCCGGCACCACCATCGCCTCAGGTTCACCACGGTCGAGTTGAACAGCCAGCTGGTCACCGGGCTGCATCGATTCCAGAGCGAGCTTGCAGCGAATGAAATTCACCGGACAGGGCGTTCCCCGCAGATCCAGGGAACGCTGGGTCATCCCTTCTGTCCGAACAAGCGAGCAAACAAGCCACTGTTGTGGTGGTGATGTTGCTTGCCACGGGCCGAATGATGACCGGCAAGCTGCTCGAGCAGGTTGCGCTCTTCATCCGAGAGACGCTTGGGCAGCTCCACGGTGACGGTGATCCGCTGATCTCCTCGAGCCACCGGATTGCCAAGCTTGGGAATGCCCTTGCTGGTCAAGGTCACGACGGACCCCGGCTGTGAACCTGCCGGCAGCTCGATTTCCTGCGGGCCATCCACGGTTTCCACTTCAATCGTGTCGCCAAGGATCGCCTGGAGATAGCTGACTTTCACATCAGAGAAGATGTTGAGGCCGTCCCGTTTCAGCCGTGGATGGGACCGCACGGTGAGGAAGACGTACAGATCACCCGCAGGACCACCACGCACCCCTGCATTGCCTTCACCGCTGACCCGCAGACGGGTTCCGGTGTCGACACCAGCGGGAATGTTGATCCGCAATTTCTTGCGCACCTGATGCACGCCTTGGCCACCACACGCCGAGCAGGGATCAGCAATCACCTGGCCCGTGCCATCACAGGTGGGGCATTCAGCCACCTGGGTGAAATTGCCAAATGGTGTGCGCGTAGCGCGACGCACCTGACCCGCACCCCCGCAGGTTCCACAGGTGGTCGGCCCGCTTCCGGCCTTGGCACCGCTGCCATCACAAACCTCGCAGGTCTCCAGGTGAGGGATCTTGATCTCTCGTTCCTGGCCGAACACCGCCTGTTCGAAATCAATGGTGAGGTCGTAGCGGAGGTCATCGCCCTGTTGGGGACCGCGACGACGCGGGCGACCACCGGCGGCCCCACCTGGACCACCGAAGCCCTGGAAAAAGGTCTCAAACAGATCGGCGAAGCCACCCATGTCGCCCATGTCCGGGGCACCGGCAGCCCCACCCAGGCCGGCTTCCCCGAATTGGTCATACCGCGCCCGGGTCTGGGGGTCACTGAGCACCTCATAGGCGCGACCGATCTCCTTGAACCGATCCTCAGCCCCCGCTTCTTTATTGATGTCGGGGTGGTACTGACGAGCCAAGCGGCGATAGGCCCGCTTCAACGTGTCGGCATCAGCATCGCGACCAACCCCGAGCAAGTCGTAGAAATCGGCCATTAACCCTGCTCCGACTCGGCTTGATCCTGGTCGACCGGCGGCTCAGGTGCAGCAGCCGAGTCGGACGGACCAGGCCCCATCGAGACCTTGACCATGGCGTGACGCAGGACCCGACCGTTGAGGTGGTAGCCGCGTTGCAGCTCTTCGGTCACAACGTCCTCTGCATGCTCCGTGCTCTCTTCGCGGAGCACGGCTTCATGGAGGGTTGGGTCAAAGTCCTGACCCACCACGTCCATGCGGGCCACACCCTGCTGCTTCAGCACCTCAACAAGCTGCTTGTAGAGGCCCTGATAACTGCGATGCAGAGCTTGCGCCTCCTCACCCTCAGGGTTGAGTTGCTGGCGCGCCCGCTCGAAGTTATCCACCACGGGAAGAATCTCGCTCAACGTGGTGCACACCAATTGCTGGCGCAGATCGTCTTGATCACGGCTCTGACGCTTGCGGAAATTGTCGAAATCAGCCGCAATCCGCATGTACTGACTTTGCAGCGTCTCGTGTTCAGCCTTCAGCGTTTGCAGTTCCTGCTCCAGTTGCTGCAGGCGATCGCCAGGCTCGGATGCAGCGGATGGATCCGCCTGATCGGGCGCTTCTGCTGGGGAATCGGACACCGCTGGCGACTCAATCGCCTCGACGGTCTGATCCTGCTCAGGGGTGGAAGCGTCGCCGCTCATGCTGACCGGTCCGGAAGAAGTGTCTAGACATGTTGAAGGGCAACGCTGACCTCCCACAAGCTGCGGAAGCCCGCACCTCCTCGATTCACCGCACAATCCGTGACCCAGGCACGCCCGATCGCTGACTCGGTTTCACCGGACCAGCAACGTTTCGAACTCGAGCTTCTGCTGCAGGAAGCCGTGCCGGACCGCGATGAATTGCTGGCCGCACGACCACTGCTGCAAAGCCATCCTCTGGGCCTGACCCCGCAGCAGTGGCAACCGCTCCAGGTCTTGCCGCTGGCCATCAATGACCAGATCGTGGAGTTGGCGGTCCCAAGCCACTGGGGTGGGGAAGAACGACAGGCACTGCATGGGCAGTTGGATCTCGGCGAGCGGACCGTGCACTGGCGATCCGCGCTGCTGAACGACCTGATGGAGGTGCTGAACGCCACCACAGACGTGGAGACCCCACCACCAACAGCACCACAACCTGAGCAGAACCCAATCCAGAGCGAAACCAGCGACGACGCCAACTCCGACATCCCGGTGCTGGAGGACAGCGCAGCGAAGGACGACGCTGAGTCACTTGATGACACCATCTCCTCCTTTCTCCATGGGTTCAGCGCTGATGGTGTGCTGGAGGAGGACCCCGATGAAGCTGCGGCAGCTGCGAACGACATCGTTGATCTTGAGGCCAGCCTCAAGGACGCCGAAGCCTCCCCCGTGATTGCGCTGGTGGATCGGATCCTGCTGCAGGCCATGAGCGTGGGTGCCAGCGATATTCACGTGGAACCTCAACAGAAAGGCCTCCAGCTGCGTTACCGCCAGGACGGTGTTCTGCAGCAATACATCGAGCCGCTTCCCAGTCGGCTGATTCCCGCAGTCACCTCACGTTTCAAGATCCTGGCCGATCTGGACATTGCCGAACGGCGTCAGGCCCAGGACGGCCGCATCCGGCGCCGCTACCGCGATCGCGTGATCGATTTCCGGGTCAACACCCTTCCCAGTCGCTTCGGGGAAAAGGTGTGTCTGCGTCTGCTCGACAGCAGTGCCACCCAGCTCGGCCTGGACAAATTGATCGGCAATCCCCAGACCCTGGACCTCGTCCGCGAACTGGGTTCCAAACCCTTCGGAATGATCCTGGTCACCGGACCGACCGGCTCCGGTAAATCCACCACGCTCTACTCACTGCTGGCGGAGCGCAACGACCCGGGCATCAACATCTCCACCGTGGAGGACCCGATCGAATACACCCTTCCCGGCATCACCCAGAGCCAGGTGAACCGAGAGAAAGGGTTTGATTTCGCCACCGCCCTGAGGGCCTTCATGCGGCAGGACCCGGATGTGCTGCTGGTGGGGGAAACACGGGACCTGGAAACCGCCAAAACGGCGATTGAGGCTGCGCTGACCGGTCACTTGGTGTTGAGCACCCTGCACGCGAACGATGCACCCAGCACAATCGCGCGTCTCGATGAGATGGGCGTGGAGCCGTTCATGGTGGCGGCCGCTCTGATCGGCATCGTCTCCCAACGGCTGATGCGACGGGTCTGCACCAGCTGCCGAGAGCCTTATCAACCCGATGAACGGGAACTGGGCCGCTTCGGCCTGATGGCCAGCAAGGAAACAAAGGTGACCTTCTACCGCGCCCACCATCACGATCGATCCGATGGAACGCCGTGCCCGCAATGCAAAGGCAGCGGGTACAAGGGCCGCGTCGGCGTCTATGAGGTGCTTCGCATCAATGAAGACATCGCCACGGCGATCTCACGGGGAGCCAGCACGGATGTGATCCGGCAACTCGCCCTCGAATCAGGCATGACCACCCTGTTGGGCTATGCCCTAGAGCTCGTTCGCGAAGGCCACACCACGTTGGAAGAAGTGGGACGAATGATTCTCACGGATTCTGGTCTCGAATCCGAGCGCAGAGCCCGTGCTCTCAGCACAATGACCTGTAAAGGCTGTGGCGCTGGCCTTGAAGACGGCTGGCTCGAATGCCCCTACTGCCTAACCCCACGTCAATGAGGAGGTCGTCTTGGAGCTGATGATCGAAGACCTGATGGAGCAATTGGTCGAGGGGGGTGGCAGCGATCTGCACATCGCCACCGGCCAGCCTCCCTACGGTCGGTTCAGCGGCCAACTCAAGCCGATGCGCGAGGAGGCCCTCAGCGAAGAAGACTGCAACAAGCTGATCTTCGCGATGCTCAACAACAGCCAGCGCAAGACGCTGGAACAGACCTGGGAGCTGGATTGCGCCTACGGCCTCAAAGGCGTGGCCCGCTTCCGGGTGAACGTGTACCGCCAGAAAGGCAGTTATGCCGCTTGCCTGCGAGCCCTTGGCAGTTCAATCCCCAAGCTGGAACTGCTCAACATGCCACCGGTCGTGGTGGAGACCTGCGATCGACCCCGCGGCCTGATTCTGGTAACCGGACCCACCGGCTCCGGCAAGACCACCACCCTGGCGGCCCTGCTGGATCACATCAACCACACCCGCAGCGAACACATCCTCACGATCGAAGATCCGATCGAATTCGTTTACAAGAGTGACCAGAGCCTGGTGCACCAACGCCAACTCAATGAGGACACCCGCAGCTTTGCCAATGCTCTGCGGGCAGCCCTAAGGGAAGACCCCGACGTGATCCTGGTGGGTGAAATGCGCGATCTGGAAACGATTCAACTCGCGATCAGTGCCGCTGAAACCGGCCACCTGGTGTTTGGAACCCTGCACACCAGCTCCGCTGCACAGACGGTGGACCGCATGGTGGATGTGTTTCCACCAGCCCAACAGACCCAGATCCG
>JBMZMY010000011.1:0-37347 GCA_049619435.1 Synechococcus sp. | reverse complement strand
TGCGCCGCTGGCAACCGTGCGTTGAGCGCGGATGGCTTGAGCAGCGGGCAGGCCGTTGGTGCCTCACCGACCCCGAGGGCATGGCCCTCAGCAATCAGGTGTTGGTTGAGGTGCTGTTGTGGTGGGACGCGCGTGCTGATCGTGCACCCATTGATTCAGGGCTGATGTGAACAGCTCGCGGCCTTGAATCAGCGCTGGACTGAACGGAGGTTGGCGGGGGGTCAGTCCGAGGAGGTCAGCGGTGACCCGCACCTGACCATCGCAGTCGTCACCGGCTCCGATGCCAATCACCGGAATGGTCAGACGCCGTCGAATCGTTCCGGCCAGTTCCGATGGAATGTGTTCTAAAACGAGGGAAAAGCAACCCGCTGCTTCGAGCGCTAAGGCTTGCTCCTGTATCCGCTCCTGACTGCGTCTGTCTTCTGCTTGTTTCCGGTAGCCGAGATGGTGAACGGCCTGAGGGGTCAGACCCAGGTGACCCATGACAGGGATGCCCATGCGCACAAGCCGATCGATGACCGCAAGGATTTCGGGTTCGGCACCCTCAAGCTTGACGGCCGCTGCACTGGAGTCCTTGATCAATCGTCCGGCGACGGCCATCGCTTGCTCTTCTCCGCACTGATAGCTGAGAAACGGCAAGTCGCAGATGATCAGCGGCTGCTGGGGCGGAGCCTTACGGAAGCCACGCATCACCGCCTGGGTGTGGTGGAGCATCTGCTCGGGCGTGACCGGCAGCGTGGTCGCGTGACCGAGGGCCACCATCGCCAGCGAATCACCGACCAGCACGGCATCCGCGCCGGCGGCCTCCACCAAAGCCGCTGAGAGGCTGTCCCAGGCCGTGAGGATGGTGATGGTCCGCCCGGCTTGCTTGAACTTGATCAGCTCCGAGGGGCGCATGGGTTTTTGCCCTGTGAGGGGTTATTGCTAGCATCACGACGACTCGGACCCATGCGGTTCGGACGCCTAAATCTGGTCAGGACCGGAAGGGAGCAGCCACACGGGATGCTCAGGACAGGCGTGGACTCCGGGTCACCCAATTCCCAGAAGGGAGATCGGCTTCAGGACTGGCCCTTCTCCTGGCGCTGACGCAAGAATTCAGGAATCCGTGCTCCATTGTCGTCGGGCTCCTGACGTTCGTCCCGCCGTGGGGCACGAATGGCTCCCATGGCCGAGCGGTCGTTTTTGTATTGATGGCCGTTCTCGAAGCCGGTGGCAATCACCGTGACGTGGATTTCGCCCTCGAGGGCTTCATCCACCACGGCGCCCACAATGATGTTGGCTTCAGGGTCGACCACGTCATAGATGACCTCAGAGGCCGTGGTCATGTCTTCGAGGGTCATGTCCTTGCCGCCACTGATGTTGATCACGCAGCCTTTGGCGCCATCGATGCGTTCGGTTTCCAGCAGGGGACTACTGATGGCGGCTTGAGCGGCTTCCACAGCCCGTGAACGGCCGGAACCGATGCCGATCCCCAGCAGCGCTGTGCCGGCTTCCGTCATGACGGAGCGCACGTCGGCGAAATCGACATTGACCAGGCCAGGGCAGGTGATGATGTCGCTGATGCCCTTGACGCCCATCCTGAGGACATCGTCTGCGCTGCGGAAGGCTTCCTGCAGTGGTGCGCTGGAAATGGCATCGCGGAGCCGATCGTTCGGGATCACGATCAAGGTGTCGACGTGCTCGGCCAGGCGGGCGATGCCCTCGTCGGCCTGACGCATCCGCCTGCGGCCTTCAAAACTGAAGGGCTTGGTGACGATCCCAACGGTGAGTGCACCGACTTCACGGGCCACTTCGGCCACCACGGGAGCTGCTCCAGTTCCGGTGCCACCACCCATCCCAGCGGCGATGAAGACCAGGTCGGAGCCCTGGAGGGCGTCGTGGAGATCCGTTCTCGATTCCTCGGCCGCCTTCTGACCAATGGTGGGATTGCCGCCTGCACCAAGACCACGGGTCAGGGTTTGCCCGAGTTGAAGTCGATGGTCAGCGCGGGACTGAATCAATGCTTGTGCATCAGTATTCAGCACGCGATAGGCCACGCCATCGAGATCGCTGATGATCATGCGGTTCACCGCATTACTGCCACCGCCACCAACCCCGATGACTTCGATCTTTGCGGTTTGACTCGGTTGGATGCCGGCGGTTTCAAAGGATTCGGCGACGTTCCCCATATCCATCGTCGAAGCTGAACCATTGAGATGTGGCTGCATTATGTCTCTGCGTCTTGGATGTGGGGTGATGAGGTCAATTTCAGTCCATCTTTTGATATCTGAAAACACTTAGTTAGGAAGCCCTGCTTTTTTGCTCTTGGGTTGCTTGTTGGGTTGAAGGATTTCAGGCTTTTCAGGGTTACTCAGATCGATGCTTCCCTGGCGACCACGAAGCAGATGGGACGGTATTGATTGGTTCAGCTGCTGGATGGCGTTGATCTGCTGCTGAAGAAGTGCGGGGTCTGCCCCCAATCGGATGGTTCCGAGGCGGCTGGTTTGGAGCAGAGCCTGGCCGTCGGGTTCGAGGACAATCCGTTGAAGATCACTGCCGAGACGGTCTTTCTGGCCCAGAAGTTCGGCGATGAAGGGGCGTCGTGTCTCACTCCAGCCGTCTACCAGCACCGAGCTTGTCGGTTGTCGCTGCGGAATGTCGGCATGGAGATCGATCCAGTTGGCTTGAGCATCAACCAACCCTTGCGTGGTTTGAGCCCCACGGCGCTGGATGGCCGCTGCAATTGGAATCCGGGCCTTGAGGTCCAGTTCCAGCCGCGCAGGAAACACGCGCCGTTCGATGCGGACGCTTTGGACGGGGAGATCCTGGAGCAGGCGTTGTTCCAGTGCGTGGGGACTGATGTCCAGCAGGGGGTGTGGAAACTGAAAGCCTCCGATCTTGGCCACCAGAGCAGGATCGAGCCCGACGTCGCCTCGGATCACGATGGCATCGGAGCCCTCGAGGTTCCAGCCGAAGCGCAGCAGGCTCCAGCCCAGCACGGTGGTTGTGGACAGCAGCACCAGGCACCGCCAGATCTGAATCGACAGGGCACGTCGTTTGTCCCGTCGCAGCGCTCGGCGGCGTTCCAGCTGCGGAGACAGGTTGACCGGTTTGCGTTGCCTCTTGAGCACAGAGGGACGGATCACAGATCGCAGCGGGCCCGTTCCATGAGCTGATTTCCCCAGCGTCGGGCGCGATCCGCGTCAGAGAACGGCACATCCATCTGAAGATCCTTGCCCACCAGGCGGAGACGACAGGGGCCCTGGGATTCGTCGGTCAGGGGCGCATCACCGGAGGCGAGGGCCATCAGTTCGACCAGTTCCAGACAACAGATATCAAAGCTGCCCTTGTCCTGAAATTGACCGGCTTCAAAGCTGCACCAGCGCAACGTTCCATCCCGGAGCTGGGCACCGCCGGAGTCATCGAGCTTGGCGAGCTCTGAGCCGTCGGACCACTGGCGAAACAAGGCCTGACGCCGCCGCTCCAACCACCCCAGGGCCGCTAGCAGCACAAATACCAGCAGCAGGGGGGTCCAGAGCAAGCCGTGGCTCATGAGATGGGAGGGGATGAACCGGATCGTCTGTTCATTCTCCAGCGGTTTGCACCAGTTCGTGTACGAGCTGTCCAAGTGTTAACCCGCTCGCTTCCCACAGCATTGGATACATGCTCTGCGCGGTGAACCCCGGCAAGGTGTTGATTTCATTGATCCAGAGCTGGCTGGTCGCTGGATCGAAAAAGAAGTCGACGCGTGCCATGCCGTCGACTCCGACCGCGGCACAGGCCTGCAGAGCCTGGGATTGCAAGGCCTGGCCGATGGCGTCTGGAAGCGGAGCGGGAATCAGCGTGGTGCTGGTTCCCTCGCTGTATTTGGTGTCGTAGTCGTACCAGTCGGCATCGAAGCGCACTTCACCGACCACGGAGGCTCGGAGTGCATCGCTTCGTCCCAGCACCGCGCACTCCAGTTCACGGGCTGTGACACCCTGCTCCACCACGATGCGGTGATCAAGGCTCGCGGCCTGCTCCAGACCGGCTGTCAGTTGCTGACGATTGCGGGCTTTGCTGATGCCCACCGATGAACCGAGGTTGGCGGGTTTGACAAAACACGGATAGCCGAGCTCCTGCTCGATCTGTTGGAGCAGTGCGTCCAGCCGGGTGCGCTCGCGCAGGTCAGACGCCGTCAGTCCGATGTAGGGCACCTGCGCCAGGCCAGCGGCGGCAAAGGCTGCCTTCATCGCCAGTTTGTCCATGGCCATGGCGGAGCCCAGCACGTCCGCTCCGACAAAGGGCTGGCCCATCAAGCGGAACAGTCCTTGAACGGTGCCGTCTTCGCCATTGGGACCATGGAGCACCGGATACCAAATCTCAACGTCATTGGCCTCGGCGGGGAGGCCTCGGAAGCCGGCAGGAGGCAGGGGAGTGGGCCGTGGATCACCAGGCTGCTCGTTGCCCAGGACCGCTTGGGCAACGGTGTCTCCCCACCAGCGCCCCTCGCGGTCGATGTACAGCGTGATCACCCTGTAGCGGTTGCTGTTCTCCCCGTCGCTGAGGCCGGCCAGCACGGTCCTGGCCGAGCGAATGGACACCTCGTGCTCTCCGGAGGCACCGCCGAACACCAGCCCGACGATCGTGCGATTCGCTGTCATCGCGTCTCTGGCGTTCCTGCTTCAAGAGCGCCAAACGTATCGCCTTCGCCCCGTCAGGTCAGGGGGGTGCCGCTCAACGAGAAGGACCGCACGGCATCAATGCGCACATTGACCAGATCACCTGGCGCAAAGCGTCTCCCGTCCTCCGCTGCCGCTGAGAAGAAGGTGAGGCGATTGGTGCGTGTCCGACCCATCAGTTGCGTGGGGTCTTTGGGGTTGATGCCTTCGGCCAGCACCTCTTCGGTACGACCGGCGTACCGCGCGTTGCGCTCCAAGGCGCATCGCTCCACCAGCGCGTTGATCTCCTTGAGGCGGGCCACCTTCACATCCTCGGAAAGCTGGTTGGTCCAGTTGGCGGCTGGGGTATTCGGCCTAGGCGAGTAAGCAGCCGTGTTCACCTGGTCAAATCCGATCTCTTCGATCAGATCCAGGGTGCGGCGGTACTGAGCGTCGGTTTCACCCGGGAACGCCACGATCACATCGGCGCTCAGGGAGGCGTCGGGCATTCGTTCTCGGATGTAATCGATGATCCGTCGATAGCGTTCCACCGTGTAGCCCCGAGCCATGGCCTGCAGCACGTCGTTGTCTCCGCTCTGGAACGGGATGTGGAAGTGCTCGCACAATTTGGGCAGCTCGGCGCAGGCATCAATCAGCCGATTGGTGAAATAGCGCGGGTGGCTCGTGGCGAACCGGATGCGTTCAAGCCCCTCCACGTCATGCACCTGATGGAGGAGGTCGGTGAGGGTGTGTTGTCGGCGACCTTCGGGGGTGATGCCGGGTAGATCCCGCCCATAGGCATCGATGTTCTGCCCCAGCAGCGTGATCTCCTTGTAGCCCTGGGCCGCGAGCCCTTCCATCTCCAGCTTGATGGCATCCGGATGTCGTGACTGCTCCTTCCCTCGCACCGAGGGCACGACGCAGTAGGTGCAGCGCTCGTTGCAGCCGTAAATCACGTTCACCCAGCCGCAGATGCTGCTGTCGCGCCGGGCGGTGGTGATGTCTTCAAGGATGTGGTGCTCTTCGGTGGCGACCACCTGCTGGCCGCTGTGGACTTGACGTAACAGCGTCTCCAGACGGTTGGCATGCTGGGGGCCCATCACCAGATCCAGCTCGGGGACCCGACGCAGCAGCGATTCACCCTCCTGCTGCGCCACACACCCCGCCACCACCAGGGTGAGATTGGGGTTACTGCGTTTGCGCTGCGCCTGGCGTCCGAGGTAGCTGTAGACCTTCTGCTCGGCGTTGTCGCGGATGGTGCAGGTGTTGTACAGAACGAGATCCGCCTCCAGTTCCTCGGTGGCCTCCTGATACCCCATGGCTTCGAGGATGCCGGCCATCCGTTCGGAGTCGGCTTTGTTCATCTGACAGCCGAACGTGGTGATCCAGTAACTGCCGGTCGAACCAGCGGTGTCGGTGGTTGGAGTGGTGAGGGCGGAAACGACCAAGAGTGGGAGCGATCGCGAGGATCACGAACTGCATCGACAGAATCAGTGTCCATCACCGCGGTGATGTGCCAGCTTGGACATTGGTGTTGAGACGGTCATGGGCTGGGCCCTGAGACGCTTCTCTCTGACCAAGGACGTTCCACTGGCGATCAGTCGTGGCACGACGGCTTCGGTGCAACGTCTGGAGCTGAGGCTTGAGCGTGATGGCTGCATCGGCCGTGGCGAAACCGGTGGGTTCGAGACCGGTCATCGCGGCTATGCCACGGATGCTGTGGAGGCGGAACTGCAACAGGTACTGCCGCAGCTGGATGCGCTGGATCCCATGCAGCATCAACAGCTGCCTGCCTGCTTGGCTGACTTGTCTCCGCCGGCCCGCTGCGCGCTGGATCTGGCTCTTCTGGATTGGCGGGGCCAACGCCTGCAGCAGCCCCTCTGGCGGTTGTACGGCCTCAACGGGAGCACAGCCGTGGCGACCAGCGTGACCCTTGGCCTTGGTGCTGTGCCGGCCGTGCTGCAGCGCCTGGACCGTTGGTGGCAACTCTTGCCGGCGACCCGGATCAAACTCAAGCTCGGCAGTCCCGATGGGCTGGACCACGATCGTGCTTTGGTCCAGGCCGTGGCTGAAGCTCTGGCGCGGCGCTCTCAGCAGCACGGGTGCAGCCATGAGCTGCAGGTGGATGCCAATGGTGGGTGGTCACTCGATCAGACACGGGCCATGCTCCCGACCCTGCAGCGAGCTGATGTGGTTCTGCTGGAGCAGCCCTTGGTCCCCCTGCTCGACCCTGAACAGGACACGGCGGGTTTTGAGGCCCTGCATGGTGCATGTCCCATGCCGTTGGTGGCGGACGAAAGCTGCTGGGATCTTTGCGATCTGCTGCGCTTGGCCCCGGTGGTGGACGGCGTGAACTTGAAATTGCTCAAAACGGGAGGGCTCTCCCATGCCTGGTTGATGGCCCAGGTCGCCAGGACTCTCCAGCTCGATCTGATGGTGGGGTGCTACTCCGACAGTCAATTGCTCAATGGAGCAGCGGCTCAGCTGTTGCCCTGGGTCCGCTGGCCCGACTTGGACAGCCATCTCAACTTGATTGACGACCCCTTCATCGGCTTGCCCCTGGATGACGACCGCCTGTCGGCGCCTCCCGGGCCAGGGCTCGGCATTGATCTCAAACAAGGAGCAACCGATGCTGACCGCTGAACACCGCGTGGTGCTTTTGCAACACGGTGGATTAGATCATTTGCGTGGCAAGACCGGCCTGGCGATGCTGCGGCATCGGCCAGGACCGATCGTGGCTGTTGTGGACCCTGATCATGCGGGCTGCCGCTTGGATCAGGTCACCGGCATTCAGCGTGCGGTGCCAGTGGTTGCCGATTTGGAGGCTGCGCTGGCTTTTGATCCCGAGGTGGCTGTGGTGGGTCTGGCCCCGTCTGGCGGGCAGCTTCCTCCGGCGATGCGCCGCGATGTCCGTGCGGCCCTGCAGGCTGGACTGCATCTGGCCAGTGGGCTGCACACGCGCTTGGCAGATGATCAGGAGTTCGCCGCAGCCCGTTGTCCTGATCGCTGGATTTGGGATTTGCGTCAGGAGCCCCCTGGACTGAGCGTTGGTCAGGCGGCAGCGGCTGCCCTGACGTGTCGTCGGATTCTCGCGGTGGGCACCGATATGGCTGTTGGAAAAATGAGCGCTTGTCTCGAGCTCCTCGCTGCCGCCGAGCGTGGTCGTCGGCGGGCCCGTTTTGTTGGGACGGGTCAGGCTGGAATCCTGATCGCGGGCGAAGGCGTGGCGCTGGACGCCGTGCGTGTGGACTATGCGGCCGGCGCCGTAGAGGCCGCTGTGTTGCGAGCTGGTGCTGGTTTGGCCGCATCCGACCTCGTGCTCATCGAGGGCCAGGGTTCGCTGTGCCACCCAGCTTCAACAGCCACCTTGCCGTTGATGCGTGGCAGCCAGCCCACCGATCTGCTTCTGGTCCATCGTGCTGAGCAGCAGAGCCTCGATCGGGTTCCGGAGATTCCACTTCCTCCCCTGGATGAGCTGATTGCCGTCACGGAGGCATTGGCCGCCCTGGCGCGCCCACAGGGAAGCGGCCCAGCTCCCGGTGTGCGTGGTGTAGCCCTCAACACGGCGCGTCTGTGTGAGACCGAAGCTCAAGCGGCTGTTCAGGACTTGGAGCAAAGGCTTCAGCTCCCCTGCTCCGATCCGGTGCGCTGGGGTGGAGACGACCTTCTGAAGGCAATACCGTCCTGAGCAGTGCTCAGGAGTGTGAGGGCGAGCGAGGGGATTCGAACCCCCGAATAGCGGCGCCACAAGCCGCTGCCTTAACCACTTGGCGACGCCCGCCGCGTCAGAGAGAATCTACCAATTGATGACATGGCCCACAATGCCCTGGCCTCAGAGGTGGCGTCGACTGCCTGTAGGTGCCCTCTTGAGCCTTGGACTGATCGGTTGCACGGGTGGAGTGCTGGCTTTGAGCAATCCCTCGCTGGGTGATTACCAGGATCATGCTGGTGAACAGCTGGTTGAGCTGGCCCGTGCTGAGTTGTGCGACCAGGCTGCGATGCCGATGTTGCTTCAGCTTGTGCTGCGGGATTGTCCGCAGTTGATTGCAACCCAACGCCAAACGCTGGCGACTCTGGCCGGGCGCTTCACCACCCGCTGGAACTTTGGAGTCGGAAGCCTGTATCACCTGTCCATTGGTGGTCAGACGCTGATTCCGGGTGTTCAGCTCCCCCAAGCCGATGTCTGGACCTTGGGTCTGGCGGGTCAGTTCGTTCTCTTGCGGGCTACAGCAGAGCACGGAGCCTTGGAGTGACATCAGCCGAGGAGGTCCTTCAGGCCTGGGTCCCACGGGGGCTTCTGCAGCTGTCGCACTGGCCTGGGCACTCGGTCAGTGCTGACGGCCTTGTGGCTGTGGAACTCGCCTGGGCGGGTGGGCGCCTGCTCGAGCCGAACGTGTTGGCCCCTGGGACACCCAGACCGACTTGTCTGGTGCTGCCCAGGCTGGCCGATCCCCATGTGCATCTCGATAAGGCGTTCACCTGGCGCGAGGCTCCGAATTTCAGCGGCACCTACGAGGGGGCTCTGGCGGCCAATCTTCAAGAGCACCGCTCCCGCACGCTGGAGGGCGTTCTGGCGCGCGGCGAGACGGCGTTGCGTTTGGCCTGTGCCCATGGCCTCAGAGCCCTGCGCAGTCATATCGACAGCGTCGGTCCCGGTGCTCACGCGAGCTGGACCGCCTTGCGGGACCTCACCATGCGTTGGCGCAACGTCCTGGAGCTTCAACTGGTGGCCTTGGCGCCACTGGACCACTGGTCGAGTGCGGAAGGGCGAGAGTTGGCCCAGATGGTGGCTGATGCTCGGGGTCTTCTGGGAGGGGTGTTGGTGCCACCGTTCCAGACCGGTGCCGTTCGCCGTCAGATCCGGGCGCTGCTCGAGCTGGCGGAACGGTTTGGCTGCGGCATTGATCTGCACATTGATGAGGCAGGGGTGCAACCGGGAGCCGGGTTGCAACAGCTGTTGGCCGTTCTGGACCAGCGCCCCTGTGCTGTACCGATCACCTGCAGCCATTGCAGCAGTCTTGGATTGGCCTCTGCCGAGCGCCAGCGTCGCATCGCGGAACGCCTCGCTCAGCATCAGGTGGCGGTGGTTGCGTTGCCCTTGACGAATGGCTGGTTGCTCGGACGTCAGGGCGACCAGACGCCGATGCTCAAGCCCCTGGCCCCGATTCGGACGCTTCAACGGTCTGGTGTCACCGTTGCGGTGGGGGCAGACAATGTGGCTGATCCCTGGTATCCCGCCGGAGATCTGGATCCGCTGACATTGATGACCAGCGCGTTGCCGCTGACGCAGCTGGCTCCATGGGAGCGGCTGGGACTGGCTCCATTCACCACGGCGGCCGCGACTGTGATGGGTCTGGACTGGTCGGGACTGATCGCAGCTGAGGCCCCAGCGGATCTGCTCGTGCTTGAGGCGAAGGATTGGTCGGAGGTGCTGCGCCAGCCGCAGCGTCGCGTGCTGGTGGCCGGTCGTTGGTGGTCGCCGTCCAGCCGTTAGACCGATGCAGAGCTTCGGGGTGTGCGCCATGGGTCGTCAGCAGCTGGTGGACGCGTTGGTGCACCGCCTGGAGGGTCAGTCGGACATCGAGCTGTTGCAGGCGCCGGAGGAGCGTGCGCGTCTGTCGCGGGATTTTTTTGATTACTCCCCTGTCCTCAGTGAGCAGCTCCACGCTTGCCAGGCGGATCTGGTGGTCCGTCCACTGGGGATGGCGGCAGTGGAGCGGGTGGTTCGAGCCTCTGCTGAGCTCGGCCTTCCTTTGACCGTGCGAGGGGCTGGCAGCGGGAACTACGGCCAGTGCGTTCCTCTCGAGGGCGGTGTGGTGATGTTGACCTCGGCATTACGAGCCATTCGAAAGCTGGACCCAGTCACCGGGGTGGTGATGGTGGAACCCGGTTGTCCGATGCGCGATCTCGATCAGGAGCTCCGTCGCCATGGCCGGGAACTGCGGCTGTTGCCCAGCACCTGGCGCAGCGCCAGCATTGGCGGCTTTCTGGCCGGAGGCTCGGGGGGGATCGGGTCGATTCGTTGGGGTTTTCTCCGGGATCCTGGCCATTTGCTGGGTCTGGAGGTCATGGCAATGGAACCCTCAGCGCAGCGGATCTGGCTGGATCAGCGCGATGCGGAGCCGTTGAACCATGCCTATGGCACCAACGGAATCATCACGGCGTTGGAGTTGGCGACTGCTCCAGCTGTGCACTGGCATCAACTCAGCGTGGATTGTCAGCATTGGGATCAAGCGGTCGCTCTGCTGCAGCGCTGTGTCCAGAGCGCCATCACGCTGCAGCTGGCCACTTTGGTGGAGGCGCAGGTGCTCGCTCAGTTGCCCCCCTGGAGTGGTCCCTGCAGCGACGCCCATCGATTGCTGTTGCTCGTCGCCCCGGATGGTGTCAGCAGCCTTCAGCGCTTGGCGGAGGATGCCGGAGCCCGTTGCCATGATCTGGGCCCCGAAGATTTGATGGCGGGCAATGGCGTGCGGGAGCTGAGCTGGAACCACACCACCCTCCATGCTCGAGCCAAAGATTCGGGCTGGACCTATCTGCAGATGTTGTTGCCGCAACCGGAGTGGCCGGCCATGGAGTCCCTCCAGCAGCGCTGGCGTGGAACGCTGCTCTGGCATCTGGAGGCGGTCCGTCAGCAGGGGGCGTCCCGCCTTGCCGCCTTACCTCTGGTGCGCTGGCAGGGGCCGGAGCAACTGACTGCCCTGATGCAGGATTGCCGCGATGTCGGGGCGGTGCTCTTCAATCCTCACGTGCTCACCGTTGAGGATGGTGGCCTCGGGGTCATTGATGCTGATCAGGTGGCTGCCAAGCGGCGCTTTGATCCCAACGGTCTGCTCAATCCAGGCAAACTGCGGGGCTGGATCGAGCGGGATTAGCAACCGAGGCTGTCGGCCGTGGCAACGCCTGTGGTTGGGTTGATCCCCTCCGCTTCACGGCACAGACGCCGCTGGTCATCGCGGTCGAGCAGGGCATCACTGAAATCGGCGCCCTCAATCTGTGCATTGGCAAAGCTGCTTCCGGAGGCGATCACCCCGCTGAGCACCGCATTGCGTAGGTCCGTGCCGGCGAAGTCCGCACGATCCATCAGGGCATCGGACAGGTCGGCACCACGGAAATCCGCTTCGGCAAACGCTCCTTGGGTCAGGATTGCGCCGTGCAGCACAGCATCACGGAAATCGGCCCCACGGCCGACTGCCCCGGCGAACGATGTGTTGGCGAGGTCCTGCCCATGGAAGTCGCCATTGCTCTGATTGGTCAGGGTGTAATCCACCTTGTCCTGAAACAGGGCGCGGTCCTGAAGGCCCACACCGGCGCTGGTATCCAGGGCGTGGACCGGCTGCACCAACCAGACCATGGCCATCAGTAGGCCAGCAAGCAGGTGTCGGGTCATCGCGTGCTGAGTCATCGGCTGCCGGCGTTGCGCCATCACTCTGCCTTGACTAGCCCTCGACCGAGGAGATCGCCAATCAAGTAGAGGGATCCAGCAATCAGTGGTTCTGGATTCGGCCAGGTCTCCCGTTGCGCAATGGAGGAGAGGGCTGCCTCGGCACTCTCCGCTCCATGGAGTTGCCTGCTCCAGGTGGGGCGTTCATGGCTCAGCGTCTCAGCGGTCCAACTGTTATGCCCTGGAACCGGCACGATCCAGGCTTCGTCCTCTGGTTCCAGCAGCTGCTCGAGCATCTCGATGGCCTGCTTGTGGGCCTGAATTCCCAGGATCCAGCACTGAGGCTGTGAGCGGTCTGTGTTGCCCGTACGCAGCTCTTGAGCCAGCTGAGTTGCAGCCGGTGGGTTGTGGGCTCCGTCCAGCCGCAAGGGATGTCCCTGCCAGTGCCCCCGTTGCAGTCGTCCTGGCCAGCTCAGGTGTTGAAACCCGGAGCGAATCGCCTCTGAGGGCACAGTCAAGCCGAGGGGATTGAGGGCCTGAAGGGCGCCGAGGGCAACGGCCGCATTCCGCCGTTGCCATGCGCCCGCCAAGCCCAATGTCCAGTCGAGCGGAAGCGGCTCCACCCAATGCAACTGGGCGTTGTGCTGGCGGCAGGTGGTCTCGAGAATGGCCGCGACCTCGGGCTCCTGGTTGGCACTGATGACGGTGGCCCCTGGGTTGATCACGGCGGCCTTTTCCTGTGCGATCGCCTCGAGGGACGGACCGAGATGTTCCCTGTGATCCAGACCGATGGCCCCGAAGGCGATCACCGGCCGCCGGGGGTAGGCCGTAGTGGCATCCAGACGGCCCCCCAAGCCCACCTCCAGCACCATCAGATCCACTTGGGATTGTTCGAAATGGCTGAAGGCTGCGATCAGCAGTTGTTCGAAAGGGGTGAGTTGATGGCGCTCATGCAAGTCGGCTTGATCGATCAGCAGTTGCCGCAGCTCCGTCAGCTTGATTAGATCCCCATCCACGCGGATCCGCTCACACCAGCTCACCAGATGAGGGGAGGTGGTGACCCCGGTTTTGATGGCAGTTCTTTCCAGGGCCGCTGCAATGAAGCTGCAGATCGAGCCCTTGCCATTGGTTCCTGCCACTTGGATGGCGGGTCGTTGCTGTCTCGGGAGTTCCAGTTCGGCCATGGCCCGCTGCATGCGGTCAAGGCCGAGGTCCATGCCCCTCTGGTCGAAGCGAGGGAGCAGGTCGTCGAGGGCGTCAGAGGCCATCCTGACGTCAGCAGCTGGCCAGCGTGGCGCCCAGGCGTTGCAACAGGGTTCGGATTTCGCGGGAGTTGATCACCAGGGGGGGCACCATGCGCAACACGCTGGGACCAGCAGCCACAACCAGCAGGTTGTGGTCCAGAGCGCTTGCGGCCAACTGGGCGGCATTGATCTCTGCGCTGTCCTGGAGCACCACGCCCTGGAGCAGCCCCCAGCCACGAACGTCTTTGAGCAGGTGCGGGTAGGACGCGATCAGCTGCTGCAGTCCAGCCCGGAGTTGCTCACCCCGTGCCTTGACGTTGTCGAGCAGGTGTCGGCGTTCCAGTTCTTTGGCGACGGTAAGCCCTGCACGGCAAGCAAAGGGGTTGCCGCCGAAGGTGCTGGCGTGGTCCCCAGGTTGAAAAACATCCGCATGGCTCTGAACGAGCAAGGCCCCAATGGCATGGCCGCCACCCAGTCCCTTGGCCAGGGTGAAGGCATCGGGTTCGATCCCCAGTTGCTCGTAGCCCCAGAGACGTCCGCTGCGGCCCATGCCGACCTGCACTTCATCAAGAATCAGCAGGATGTTGCGTTCGCTGCAGAGCTCTCGGACCCGCTTGAAAAAGGCCTGATCGCCAGGATTCACGCCGCCTTCGCCCTGCAGCGGCTCGATTAGGACGGCTGCCACGGCCGGTCCATTGGCCTCGTGGCGCTCCAGAAGGGCTTCAAAGGCCTGGAGGTCGTTGTAAGGGAAGTAATCGAAACCGTCGACTAAGGGCTCAAATCCCTGGTGGTATTTCGGTTGGCCTGTTGCGGTGACCGCTGCCAGGGTGCGGCCGTGAAAACTGGATGCCGCCGTCAGAATGACCGGGCGGGCGATGTTCCGCCGTTGATGGCCATGTTTGCGGGCCAGTTTGATGGCAGCTTCGTTGGCCTCGGCTCCCGAATTACAGAAGAACACGCTGGTAGCGCAGCTGTGGGCCGTGAGCCAATGGGCGAGTTCTTCTTGCTCGGGAATTCGATACAAGTTGGAGACATGCTGCAGGGTTCGCAGCTGTCGTTTCAGGGCTCTGCGCAGGGCTGGGTTGCTGTGGCCGAGGGTGCAAGTTGCAATTCCTGCAACGGCATCGAGATAACGCTTCCCGGTGTCATCAACGACCCAGCACCCCTGACCCCTCACCAGGGTGACGGGGAACCTTGCGTAGGTCCCCATGACTGCGGAGGGATGGGAGCCGGGGGACTTGAACCCCCAAGACCAGTGGCCGGCTGATTTTGAGTCAGCTGCGTCTACCAATTCCGCCAGGCTCCCGTACTTCCGATTGTATGGACTGGTGCCCCCCTTGATCAGCCGTTGTGACGGTTGATCTGGGCACCACACCCGGTGAGTTTGGTTTCGATGTTGTCGTACCCGCGATCGAGGTGTTTCAGCCCGGAGACCTGGGTGGTGCCTACCGCCGATAACGCAGCAAGAACCATGGCCGCTGAGGCACGCAGATCACTGCCGGTGACTGGAGCGCCACTCAGACAGGGAACACCTTCAACGACGGCAGTGCTGCCTTCGAGCCGGATGGAGGCCCCCATGCGTTGGAGCTCTCCCACGTGCTGCATTCGATTTTCGTAAATCTTTTCGGTGATCACGCTTGTTCCCTTGGCCGTGGCCATCAAGGCCATGAATGGGGCTTGAAGGTCCGTTGGGAAGCCAGGGAAGGGCTGCGTGGTGATGTCCACGGCCTGAATCTCCCCGGGGGTGATGGTGAGACCGTTGCCATCGAACTCCAGGGAACAGCCGCAGTCGCGCAGTTTTTGCAGCACGGCACTGAGGTGCTCGGGGATGACAGGGGCCACCCGCAGCTTGGATCGCGTCATCGCTGCCGCCATCAGGAAGGTGCCGGCTTCGATGCGATCCGGGATCACGGGGTAGTTCCGGCAACCGTGCAACGCCGCCACCCCTTCGATCCTGATCAGCGGGCCACCAGCCCCTGTGATCTTGGCGCCCATGCTGTTGAGCAAATTGGCAAGATCTTGGACTTCAGGCTCCTGGGCAGCGTTTTCGATGGTGGAGACACCCTCGGCGAGAACCGCAGCCATCAGGATTGTTTCCGTGGCGCCGACGCTGGGACAGTCCAAAACGATCGGAGCCCCGCTCAAACGGGTCCGTCGCCCGGGGAGCGACGCTGTGACGATGCCGTGGCGGACATCCACGACGGCTCCCAAAGCCTTCAAGCCGCGAATGTGTTCGACCACGGGTCGGGCTCCAATGCGGCATCCCCCCGGTAACGGAACACGGGCATGCCCCAGTCGGCCGAGCAGAGGGCCAATGCTGAAGAAGCTGGCGCGAAGGCTGTTCACCAGCTCGTAGGGAGGCTCTGAGCCATTGAGCGCATCGGCGGTCAAGGTGATGCGGTCGGCCGTGCGGGACACGCGCATGCCCAGGGACTCGAGGATCGAACACATCCCTGCGATGTCTGTCAATGCAGGCACGTTGCACAACTCGACGGACTCCTCGCTCAGCAGGGCTGCCGTCATCAGCACCAGTGCCGAATTCTTGGCACCGCTCACGCGAATATCTCCTTGCAGGCGATGGCCGCCATCGATCGCCAAATGCGGCTTG
Source organism: Synechococcus sp. (assembly GCA_049619435.1). Taxonomy (GTDB): domain Bacteria; phylum Cyanobacteriota; class Cyanobacteriia; order PCC-6307; family Cyanobiaceae; genus Parasynechococcus. The sequence continues at coordinate 21,495 of JBMZMY010000011.1, read as the reverse complement.
AGAATCTCTTGAGACGCAGCCGCGACCACCACCATTCTCGGTTTATAAGGCTTTACTGACTCAGTGTGCCAACGGTGAATGAGACCGTCTAGACGGCCGGCCTTGAAACTGGATTGAACGGCGGTCGGCCTCGGCGTGATTGGAGGCCGTGATGGCGTATGTTTTATCGGTCGCTTGAGCGACGCACGCCAGCGGATGTGGCGGAATTGGTAGACGCGCTAGTTTCAGGTACTAGTGGTGGCAACATCGTGGGAGTTCAAGTCTCCCCATCCGCACTACCTTAACGACGACAGGTTGACTGAGTCACCATGATCGTCCTCAAGATTTCAAATGCGTCCGAAGTCGTTTCTTCGAAGCTTGGACGCTTTCTTGAGCGTTTAACCCCCAATTCCATCGACCACAATGCGGTGGAAGATCAGGTGATCAAAAAGTTGATCGAAAACCTAGCTCTCGAGGGCATTAAGGGAGAAATTGCTGCGGTTCAAGGGATTGATCTAGATGGTGATCAACTGTCGTTGCATGACGGGTTGAAGGTCCGCAAACAGAGCAGTTTTTGAACTCACGTTGACATGGACCCCTGGTCAGATCGTGACGTAATCAGCAGCCGCCGCAATCCATTGGTTCGACGGCTGCGTCAGCTGGGGACACGACAGGGGCGCCTGGATGAGGGACGTCTTCTGCTGGAGGGCACCCATCTCCTCCAGGAACTGCTCGCTATCGCCTCCGAAGCGATTGAACTCGTTGCGACGGAGACCTGGCTGAACAGTCACCAGGACCTGCTGAACCGTCTGCCGTCGCTGTCGGTTGTGCAACCGGTGTCCGACGAGGTGCTCAAAGCGGCCTTGACCACGGTCAGCCCGGATGGGGTGGCCGCAGTCGTGTCTCTGGATGTCCTTCCCGATTGCGACGGCGACGTTGATTTCTGGCTGGTGCTGGATCGGCTTCAAGATCCAGGCAATCTGGGCTCACTGCTGCGCACAGCTTTGGCGGCAGACGTGCAAACGGTTCTGTTGGCCTCTGGCGCTGATCCGCTGAGCCCCAAAGTGTTGAGGGCCTCCGCCGGAGCGATGTTGCGCTTGCCCCATCGACGTTTCGGGCCAGCGGAGCAGGACGGGATCGATCAACTGGTGCCTGAGCTGAAGGCCCTAGCCGCCGCAGGGGTTCAGGTGGTGGCCACCTTGGTCCCTGAAGCTCAGGGCCCGTTGCGGCCGATTCCCTACTGGGAGTTGGATTGGACCAAACCCACCGCTCTGGTGCTGGGGACGGAGGGGTCCGGCCTGCACCCCAGCCTTCAAGCCTGCTGCAGCCACGCCGTCACACTGCCCCACAGCAGCAATGTTGAGTCCCTGAATGTGGCAGCCGCCTCGGTTCCCCTCCTTCTGGAGCGTCGAAGGGCGACAATGACCGCCACATCGCAGTAGTTCGGGTGAGCGACGCCAGCTTCGACTTCGACGTCATCGTCATCGGTGCCGGCTATGGGGGCTTTGATGCCGCCAAGCACGCGGCGGAGCACGGGCTCAAGACGGCGATCATCGAATCGCGCGACATGGGTGGAACCTGTGTCAATCGCGGTTGTGTGCCGTCCAAGGCTCTGTTGGCAGCCAGCGGCAAGGTGCGAGAACTCGCCGACGATCAACACCTCGCCAGCTTCGGAATCCACGCCGCTCCGGTGCGATTTGAACGCCAGAAGATCGCCGATCACGCCAACCAGCTGGTGCAGACCATCCGCACCAACCTGACCAAGACGCTTGAGCGTGCCGGTGTCACCATCCTCCGGGGGGTTGGTCGCGTCGAGGGTCCTCAGCGTGTCGGCCTGCGTGAACCCAGTGGTGTCGACCGTGTGCTGTCTGCGAAGGACGTCATCCTTGCGACCGGTTCGGATCCCTTTGTGCCCCCAGGGATCGAGACCGATGGCCGCACTGTGTTCACCAGTGATGAAGCCATCAACCTGGAGTGGCTTCCCCGCTGGATTGCGATTATCGGCAGCGGCTACATCGGCCTTGAATTTGCCGATGTGTACACGGCACTCGGTTGTGAGGTGACCATGATCGAGGCCTTGGATCGGGTGATGCCCACCTTTGATCCCGACATCACCAAGATTGCTCGCCGTCATCTGATCGATGGTCGCGACATCGATGCCCGCTCCGGACTGCTGGCGCGGAAAGTCACCCCCGGGTGTCCGGTTCAGATCGAACTGGCCGATTTCAACAGCCGTGAACTGGTTGAAACCCTTGAGGTGGATGCAGTGCTGGTGGCCACCGGCCGTGTTCCCAGCAGCAAGGGTCTGAACCTCGAGGCGCTTGGCGTGGAACTCAACCGTGGATTTGTGCCGATCGACGATGCCATGCGCGTGCTGGTGAACGGTCAGCCTGTGCCGCATTTATGGGCTGTTGGTGATGTCACCGGCAAGTTGATGCTCGCCCATACGGCCGCTGCTCAGGGCACCGTGGCGGTGGACAACATCCTTGGCCACGCCAGAACGATCGATTACCGCAGCATTCCCGCTGCCACCTTCACGCATCCGGAGATCAGTTCCGTTGGCCTGACAGAGGCGGATGCCAAACAACTCGCGGAGAGCGAAGGCTTTCAGCTGGGAAGCGTCCGCAGTTACTTCAAAGCCAACTCCAAGGCGCTCGCAGAGTTGGACAGCGATGGCTTGATGAAGCTGCTGTTCAACAAGACCAGCGGTGAGGTGCTCGGTGCCCATATCTATGGCCTCCATGCCGCAGATTTGATCCAGGAGGTGGCGAATGCTGTGGCCCGCCGCCAGACCGTTCAGCAACTCTCCACTGAAGTGCACACCCATCCGACCCTCAGCGAGGTCGTTGAAGTGGCTTATAAGCAAGCCGCTGCACAGCTGGCGGCCTGACGTCTGCTGGTTGATCTGATCACGTCTCACCCTTCCGCTTCTTTTTGATGGAGATCCGTCGTCGTCCACCCAACCCCAAGGTTCGCGTTGCGCACCTTGAATACGCGGTTCCCCATGACGAATCAGAACCGCGCAACATTCTCGAAAAGATCGTCTGGGAGAAGGACCGTGAGGTTGAGGCCTCACGTCAGAAAGTGCCTCTCGAGACGTTGAAGCAGCAGATCAGCAAACTGCCTCCCACACGCGATTTTCTTCAGACGCTGAAAACTGCGGCGGTGAAGCCCGCCGTGATCGCTGAGGTGAAGAAGGCGAGTCCCAGCAAGGGGGTGATTCGTGAGGACTTCGATCCAGTGGCCATTGCCAAGGCTTATGCCGATGGTGGTGCCAGTTGCCTGTCGGTGCTCACCGATAAGACCTTCTTTCAGGGCGGCTTCGATGTCCTGATCGCTGTTCGGCAGGCTGTGGAACTGCCCTTGCTGTGCAAGGACTTCATTCTCAGCCCCTATCAGTTGTTTCAGGCCCGTGCGGCTGGCGCTGATGCGGTGCTGTTGATTGCCGCCATCCTGTCCGACCAGGATCTGCGCTATTTGAACAAAGCAGCGGCATCCCTGGGGCTGTGTGTGCTGGTGGAAGTGCACGATGCCGAGGAGTTGGAGCGCGTGCTCAGCCTTGGTGGATTTCCGCTGATCGGCATCAACAATCGTGATCTCACCTCGTTTGAGACCGATCTCGCCACCACAGAACAGTTGATGGCCACGTTTGCGGATCGTCTCGGGGAACAGCAAGCTCTGCTCGTGAGTGAATCCGGTCTGTTTGATCGCAAGGATCTCGATCGCGTTGCGTCGGCTGGAGCCGGTGCCGTCTTGGTTGGTGAGGCCTTGATGCGTCAGCACGATGTGCAGGCGGCAGTCCAGACCTTGATCAAGCCATGAGTCGAGGCTGTCCTGCAGAATCGGGGTCTTCGATGGCGCGATTGTGCTGATCAGCCTTCTCACCGGCTTTGCTGCCGGCGCTGTGCATGTGGTGGGAGGTGCTGACCATTTGGTCGCCATGGCGCCGTTCTCGCTCCGTCAGCCCGTCGCCGCCCTGCGTTCAGGTCTGGCCTGGGGAGCGGGCCATTCCGCTGGGGTCGTGGTCTTGGCGTTAGTGGCGATCGGCCTCAAGGATCTCGCTCATGTTGAGGCGATGTCCTCCTGGGCAGAATTTTTGGTGGGTGTCGCTCTGCTGGTGGTGGGAGCGTTGGCTGTGCGCACGGCCTTTGGCCTTGAGCTGCACACCCATGAACATCGCCACAGTGCCGATGCGTCGACACACCAACACCTGCACCTGCATGTGCGTGGCCAGAGCAATCACCGTCGACACCTGCACACCGCCTCGGGTCTCGGCTTGCTGCACGGCTTGGCTGGAGCCAGTCATCTCTTGGCTGTTTTGCCTGCTTTGGCACTGCCACCCCATGCAGCCATGGGGTACGTGGGTGCGTACCTGCTGGGCTCCATTGGTGCGATGACGGCTGTGGTGAGCGTGGTGTCCTTGCTGACGGTTCGCAGTGGAGCTCGGTTGCTGCCCTTGCTTGTGGGTTCAGCGGGAGCCCTGTCAATTGTGACCGGTGCGATCTGGTTGCAGAACACCTCACCAGCTTTGTTTTGAGCGGCTCTCCTCTAGTCCGTCGCGGTTCAGAGAAAATCGTCCCACCACAGCACCGATGAGACAGTCCCTGGGGATGATCCCCAGTTGGCGACTGTCTGTGCTCTGAAGCGGGTTGTCACCTTCGAGCCACAGCCCTCCAGCTTCAATCCTGATCAGCCGTTTGATCAGGCGTGTGCCCCTTTGGCTGGGATGCCAAGACACCACAACCATGCCTGGTTGCAGATCTTGGCTCATCTGTTTCAGCGGTCGGACCACGATCCGGTCACCGGGCCAGAGGGACGGTTGCATCGATGGTCCGTGGATTTCCAGCAGCAACCGCCGCCGACAAAAAAGCAGCAGCAGGTCCTTTGGACCGGCTGCTGCGATGGCGTCTCTCTGAATGGTCAGAGTCAGGAGGCGGTGACCCAGGCGTCGTTACGACCCTTGGACTGCCAGAACATGCCGTGGATCTTTTGGACAGCGGCCATCAGCTCTTCTGCTTTGGCTTGGTCGATGTTCACCTTGCAAGCGCTGCAGAGCTTGGATGCTTTCCAGAAGGTGTCGTGGAGGTCGGGGAACGTCGCCAGGTGCTCAGGCTTGAAGTAGTCGGTCCAAAGGATCAGCAGCTCCTTCTTGGTTTTCTGAGCTTCCTCTTCCTTGATCGCCACGTAACGACCGAAGGTGTTGTTGTAAGCAGCCAGGGCAGCTGCATCACCTGCTGCTGGGGCCTCCATGGCCTTCAGCTTCTTGGTCATCGACAGCACCGCCTCTGCTGCAACACGGGCAGAGGCGGGGTCGTAGACGCCACAGGGGCCATCGCAGTGGGCTTCCGCCACTGGGGCGGGAAGGGACCTGACGACAGCATTAAGGGCCGAGCGCAGCATCGGAATCAACAGAAGTTCGCGTGTAGTGAGCCTAACTGGGGGTCACTTCTTCACGTCGAGCAGCTCGACTTCAAAGATCAACGTGGCATTGGGGGGGATCACACCACCGGCTCCGCGGCTGCCATAGGCCAGGTCGGAGGGAATCACCAGCTTGCGCTTGCCACCGATTTTCATGCCCTGGACGCCTTCGTCCCAGCCTTTGATGACACGGCCGGCTCCCAGGGGGAAGCTGAATGGGGTGCCACGGTCGTAGCTGGCGTCGAATTGCGTGCCGTCTTCGAGGGTGCCGCGGTAATGAACCACCACCGTTTGACCGGCATTGGCTTCAGCGCCGTCACCAACGGTCAGCTCAGTGATGCTCAATCCACTCGCCGTGAGACGGGTGTCGGCGGATTCGATCGGACCTCCCAGTGCGGAGGCATCGGCTTGGTTGGTGTCGGGGGCCATAGCAAAGAGGGTGGGGTTGGGGTCGGCTGGGTCCAGCTCAAAACTGGAGCGTTGGGCGGTCTGGGCAGGTTCCGCAGCACGGGTCACCACAGCAGCCGGAGCGGGGGCGGCGTTGACCGTCGATGGCGCCACCACCTGGCTCACAAAGGCCAGCAGGAGGCAGAGCACACAGACACTCGAGCTGATCAGGATGTCGCGCACGACACACACGCATGGTCGTTGAATTCTGCCCGCCAAACCGTCGCGATGGGGGTCAGTCCGCCCGGTTGAGCTGTCGAACCTGCTGCTCAAGGCGATCGATCCGTCCCCGCAGCTCATCCAACTCCTTTTGGCTTGCAACCCCGAGGTCTTGCAGCAGGTTGGCGCGGTTGCGTTCCAGATTCCGTTCAGCCTGCTCTTCCAGTTCCGGGGTTTCGCCACGCAGGGCGCGCAGGACGTCGTCCACCAAGGCGGACGCCTGATTGGGGTCAAGCCGGCCGCTGCTGACCCAGGACTGGCTCACGCCCTTGAGCCGTTCTGCCACAAGGGAGGTGGTGCCAAGCCCACGCAACAGGAGTTGCTGGATTGGATTCGCGCTGTCCATGTCGGGTTGGCATCGGCCTGCCGCCAGGATGCCGGTGTCACCAACCACTGACCATGGGAGATCTCCGACTGCCGCCGCTGTGGCGTGCGCTCCTCGGTGGCGGCTTGGCTGGCCTGGCTCCGGCGGCGGCCGGGCCCCTCACGCTGCTTCCAGGCCTGGTGCTGCTGTGGTCGGTGTCAAGACGGCCTCGCCTGGCGGCGTTGTGGGGAGGCATTGCTGTTCTGGTGAGTCACCGTTGGCTCCTGGGGCTGCATCCGCTCACCTGGATGGGGGTGCCTGCTCTGCTCAGTCTTCCGATCGCCGTTGGCTTGTGGCTGATCTGCTGCGCTGCCGCTGCTGGGTTGTTGTCGGTTTGGTCTCAACTCGCCTGCTGGCTGGATGGGCGCATCCGACCGCTGGCACAGGTCCTGGTACTGGCCGTGCTCTGGGGGTTGGCGGAAGTGGGTTTGTCTGGGTCACCGCTGTTCTGGCTGGGCCTTGGTGGCAGCGTTCTGCCGATCGATCCCTGGTTGGCGGCGCTGGCGCAGTGGATTGGTGCGGGGGGCTTGACGGTCCTGTTGCTGCTTTGGGCTTGGCTTCTCTGCAGTCGTCAGCTTTGGCCCGCCGTGCTGAGCCTGGCGCTGGCCCACGGTCTCGGTGCCTGGCTGCTCAGTCAGCCCGTGTCCTCGTTGGGATCGCTGGATCTGGCCTTGTGGCAGCCCTCGATTCCCACACGGGAGAAGTTTTCGATTGAGCAGCAACGTCGCTTCCCCGCCGCATTGCAGGCGGCGCTTGATCAAGCGGCGGCGGCCCAGGTGTCCTGGCTGCTGGCACCGGAGGGCACCTTGCCGTCGTCCTGGCGGACTGCTTTGCCGGACGCGTCGCCGCTGCTGCTCAGCGGTGGGTTCCGTCAGGTGCGAGGTCAAACCCGCAGCAGTCTGCTCATGCTGAAGCCCGGCGGCTCCTCCCGTCCACGGCCGCTGTCGGATAAGCATCGGTTGGTGCCGCTTGGGGAGTGGATGCCCTCCGGTCTCACGGCTGGTTTGTCCGCCGTTGGAGGGCTTCAGCCGGGTTCGTCATCCCGTCTGGTGGATGGGCTGTCACCGCCTTTGGCACTGGCCATCTGTTACGAGATCAGCCATGGGCATGCCCTGGCAGAGGCCGCAGCTCAGGGCGGGCAATGGTTGTTGACCCTGGCCAATCTCGACCCTTATCCCCTGCAGCTCCAGCGTCAGTTCCTCGCCCTCAGCCAGCTGCGGGCGATCGAGACAGGCCGCGACCTTGTCGCCGTCGGGAATACCGGTCCAACGGCAGTGGTGCGGTCCGATGGGTCCACTGAATGGCTTCTCCCGCCCGGTCAGGAGGGGGTCGCCCAGACCACCATTCAGCTCCATGGGCGGATCACTCCTTACAGCCGTTGGCCTGATCGCCCCTTGCTGTTGATGCTCCCTCTGGTGCTGCTGCTGGAACGGGTTCAGGCCTCCCGTTGAATCAGGCCACCACCGAGGACGGTGTCACCTGCGTAAAACACGGCGGCTTGCCCTGGAGTGATCGAGAACTGGTCGTCCGCAAACACCAAGTGGCAACGATGGGGACGGTCCCTGGCTCGGTCGTCATCCGTTGGCTCCACTGGGGTGAGTTCGGCTTCGATGGGCGCGCTTCTGTAGCGCACCTGCACCTCAACAGTCATGGTTGAGCTGGGTGGATCAATCGAGACCCAGTTGACGGCCCCCACGGTGCAGTGACGCCGGCCGGCATCGGCTCTCGATGCCACGATCACGCGATTCATCGCCGCATCGAGACGTATCACGTGCAGGGGTTCCGTCCAGGCCACCCCAAGCCCACGGCGCTGGCCGATCGTGAAATGTTCAATGCCGTCATGGCTTCCGACGACGGTGCCATCCTCCAGGGTGATCTCTCCCTGGCGGGGGGGTAAGAACGTGTCGAGGAACGCCCGCATCGATCCGTAGTGATCGGCGAGGCAGAGATCCTGACTTTCCGGTTTTTCCGCGGTGCGCAGGCCAAAGCGCGCGGCTTCGAGGCGTGTATCGGGTTTGGTCAGTTCGCCGAGGGGAAACACGATTCGTCCCAGAACCGATTGCGGGAGGTCGTAGAGGAAGTAACTCTGATCCTTGTTGCGATCCAGTCCACGCAGCAATTGATGGCGCCCTTCGGCACCGCCATGGCGGGTGCGGGCGTAGTGCCCTGTGGCGATGCGCTCGAGCTGACGCTCCTGCTCGGCCCAGGCCACCATGGGACCGAATTTCACCGAACGGTTGCACTGCGAACAGGGCAGCGGAGTGATGCCGTCGCGATAGCCAGTCACGAGACGATCAACGATTTCCTGCTGAAAGGTCTCCCGGGTGTCCACAACATGGTGCTCAATCCCCAGCTGCTCACAGATCCCTGCCGCATCCACCAGGCCTTCGGCGCAGCACGCTCCCTTGCCACTCATCAGCCAGAGGGTGAGGCCTTCCACGTGCCAGCCCGCTTCCACCAGCAGAGCTGCTGTGAGTGAGCTGTCCACCCCTCCGGATAGGCCGACGGCCACGCGGTGGTCTCCTGGCCACTGGCGCAGTCGCTCCAGAGCAGCCCTGCCGGCGGCGGTGGGAGATGCACTGGTGACCATGGGCGTCAGCTTGCCGTTGCTTCCATAGTGAGATCCCGCCGACATCGTCGTGAACTGGCCTCCGGTGGATCAAGACCATCTTCTGGTGGATGCGGCCCAGATGCAGCGGCTGGAAGAGCAGCTGTTTGCCAGCGGTCTACCGCAAGCCGCCCTGATGGAGAAGGTGGGGCAGGCGATGGCCCTGCGCTTGATGCAAGAGCCCCAGGCTCTGCAACACGGTGTGGTGGTGCTGGTGGGGCCAGGCCACAACGGTGGCGATGGGCTGGTGGTGGCCCGGGAGTTGTTTCTTCGCGGCCTTCCGGTGCGGATCTGGTGTCCATTGGCGCCGCGAAAACCACTGACGGAGGCCCATGTCCGCCACCTGCTCTGGTTGGGTGTGACGTGTGGTGATGACCCACCGGACCCATCCGGCCCAGCCCTTTGGATTGACGCCCTGTTCGGCCTTGGGCAAACCCGTGCACTCCCTGTCGCCCTTGAGCGGCTGCTCTCCGAGCGAGCCACGGCCCATCCCAATGGGTTGATCAGTCTGGATGTGCCAGCGGGTTTGTGCTCCGATACCGGACGTCTGCTGGGGGCTGGCGCAGCACAAGCGCGGCTTACGCTGTGCGTTGGCCTGATCAAACAGGGGCTCTGCCTGGATCCGGCCTTGCCATGGGTTGGTCGCCTGGAACGGATTGACCTCGGCTTGGCTGACGCGCAGATTCAGTCCCTGGAGGCTGTTCAGCCGCGGCGCTGTGACGCGGCGGATTTGGTGTCCCTGCCGATACCGCGTCCGTCGCCGATCGCGATGAAGTACCAGCGGGGCAGGTTGCTGGTGATTGCCGGCAGCGAGAGCTACCCGGGAGCCGGTCGACTCTGTCTGCAGGGTGCTCTGGCCAGTGGCTGCGGCAGTGTGCAGGCCGTGCTTCCCAGTGTCTTGGCCCAGCAGCTCTGGGCGGTGCATCCGGAGGTCGTGCCCTATGACGAAGGGGGCGGCACCGCGCTGGAGCGTTTGGATGCTGTGGTGTTCGGGCCAGGTCTTGGTGGTCAAGGTCGGCTGTGGTCTGTCTGGAAGGACCGCCTCCAGGCCTTTGCAGGCTTGTTGGTCCTGGATGCCGACGGTTTGAATGCGCTGGCCTTGGATCAGCGAGGGTGGCGTTGGTTGCTGGATCGGTCTGGGCCGACCTGGCTTACGCCGCATCAGGCTGAATTCAGCCGGGTGTTTCCCGATCTGGCCCAAACCACCAGGCTGGAGGCTGCCCAGACCGCGGCCTCATTGAGCGGTGCGGTTGTTTTGTACAAGGGAGCGCACACCGTGATTGCGGGGCCTCATTGCCCTGCTGTGGTGGTCAGTGGCACGTGTCCAGCAGTGGCACGCACCGGCTTGGGGGACGTCCTGGCAGGGTTTGCAGCGGGTTGGGGAGCGTTGACCAGGGCGGCTGAGATGCCCTGGGACCAGTCGGCTCTGGCCGCGGCGGCTCTGCTGCATGCGACGGCAGGGCAACGCTCCGCGGCGGGTCATGCCAGTGCAATTGCGCAAGAACTGGCGGTGTCAACCCAACAATTAATGAAGCGGAATTAATATTCCGAAACTAAGACATGAAAACTTCGATTCGTATCGAATGCTGCGATGCGATTGATCGATGTGCAAATCCTCAGCGTCTCCAAATCGTCTCAAGCTGTTTTCCCCGAATGTTGCGATTTGCTCGTTCAAATCTGAAAGGTTGCTGAAAGCACTTCGCTTTTTTGGTTCTTCGTCTGAAAGTCATTGCACCTCGATCGATGGGTGCCATGGTCTCCTCCGCAGCAAAACCCCTCGACAGCCAGCGTCGGCGGAACAGCGATCCGGTGAGTTGGTACTTGAGCACGATTGGGCGAATACCTCTGCTGACTCCAGCAGAGGAGATCGAACTCGGGAATCAGGTGCAAGCCATGATGCAGTTCACCGAGGACGGCTCACGCGAGATTGATGAAAAGGCATTGACGACGAAGGACCGTCGCATGCTTCGGATTGGACGCCGTGCCAAAGAACGGATGATGAAGGCGAATTTGCGTCTTGTTGTCAGTGTCGCCAAGAAATATCAAGGCAAAGGTTTAGAACTTCTTGATCTGATTCAGGAAGGTTCGCTTGGGTTGGAACGGGCTGTTGAAAAATTTGATCCCACACGGGGATACAAATTCTCAACGTATGCCTTTTGGTGGATTCGCCAGAGCATGACCCGGGCGATCGCCTGTCAGTCCCGCACCATTCGCTTGCCTGTACATCTCAGTGAGCGACTCACCACGATCCGTAAAGTCAGCCTCGATTTGGCCCACAAGCTCGGGGCGATGCCGAGCCGGTTGGAGATCGCAGAAGCGATGGATATCCCCGTTGAAGAATTGGATTCGCTGTTGCGTCAGGCCCTCACCACGAGCAGTCTCGATGCCCCGGTGAACGGTGAGGAAGGGCGCAGTTTCCTCGGCGACCTGATCGCTGACAGCAACCTGGATGAGCCCCTGGACGTGGTGGAGCAGCGGATTTATCACGAACAGCTCGGACGCTGGTTGAGTCATCTCAGCGAACAGGAGCAGCATGTGCTGCGTCTTCGCTTCGGCCTGGAAGGCAACGAGAGGCACACCTTGGCGGAAATCGGCCGTCTGATGGAAGTTTCCAGGGAACGCGTGCGTCAGGTGGAACTCAAGGCCCTGCGCAAACTGCGCAATCTCACCCGACGCTTACCCAGCGGAATCTGAGTCCGAGGCTCAATCCTCGGCCCAGATGTATCGAGTCAGTTCCGAGGGGTCTGGCTCGGGTGCCGAGAGGGCGAACTCAACGCAGTCTTCAACGATGGCGTTGATCTCTTTCTCGATTCCTCTGAGTTCGTCGCTGGTTGCCAAGCCAGCTTCGGTGAGGTCTTTTTCGAGGGCTTTGAGGGGATCCCGTTTGGCCCAGAACTGCTTCTCTTCTTCCGCCCGCAGTTCATCGGGATCAGCCAGGGAGTGACCGCGGAAGCGGTAGGTCAGGCATTCCAGCAGGGTTGGTCCTTCCCCGGCCCTGGCTCGGGCAACGGCACGCTCTGCTGCAGCTCGGACGGCCAGCACATCCATGCCGTCCACTTCCTCACCGGCCATGCCGAAGGAGTGGGCCTTGCGCCAGATTTCCGGATCGCTGGTGGCGCGGTCGTGGGCCATACCGATGGCCCACTTGTTGTTTTCAACCACAAAAATGATCGGCAGCTTCCAGAGCTGAGCCATGTTCAGGCACTCAAAAAACTGCCCGTTGTTGCAGGTGCCGTCCCCGAAGAAGGCTGCGGTGACCGCATCGCTGGAGCCATCGCCGAGGGCATCACGCTTGTAGCGACTGGTGAAAGCAGAACCCAGTGCCACAGGGATCCCTTCAGCAATGAAGGCGAAACCGCCGAGTAGGTGGTGCTCCTTGGAGAAGAGGTGCATGGAGCCGCCGCGCCCTTTGCTGCACCCGGTGGCTTTACCAAACAGCTCGCTCATCACCTCGCGCGCCGGCACGCCCGCACTCAGGGCGTGAACGTGGTCGCGGTACGTGCTGCAGAACCAGTCGTGCTGTCGCTTCATCGCACCGATCACGCCGGTGCTGACCGCTTCCTGCCCGTTGTACAGGTGAACGAAGCCAAACATCTTGCCGCGGTAGTACATCTCCGCGCATTTGTCTTCGAAGCGACGACCCAGGGTCATGTCGCGGTACAGCTCAAGACCGGTGTCCCGATCAACGCTCGCCCGTTGGGTGGTGACCAGATTGGATAGACGCTCAGCGTGAGGGCCAGCTCCGGTCATTGAACTCATCTGAGCGGACTCGACCGCGAGGTCCTGACCCATGACCATCGTCATTACAGGGCCCAACTGTAAGGGCCAAAGGACAGTGCTTAGGCAAAACCCCTGACACTGACTAAAGTTCGCAGCTAATGCTTTTGGTGTTGGTGGATCTGCCCATCGATCATTTCCGACTGTTGGGTGTCAGTCCGTCTGCCAATCCTGACGCGGTCCTGCGCAAGCTTCAGGCCCGTGCCGATGCACCTCCTGATCAGGGCTTCACCCATGACGTCCTCCGCCAACGGGACGAGTTGCTGAGGCGCTCCGCCGATGTTCTGGTGGATCCCGCAAGTCGATCGGATTACGAAGCGACGCTGCTGGAGCTGAGCGAAGCTCATCCCGGAGACACCGTCGGACTCGACCTCTCACCGAGCCATGAGGTTGCGGGCCTGATGTTGCTGTGGGAGGCCCACGCTGCTCTGGAAACCTTTCATCTGGTGCGGCAAGCGCTGCAACCGCCCCAGGCTCCAGCCCTCGGCAGCAGCCGGGAAGCCGATCTGACACTGTTGGCGGCCCTCTCCTGCCGTGATGCTGCGATCGATGAACAGCGTCAACGCCGTTACGAAATTGCTGCGCAGGTGTTGAAAGAGGGCATCGAACTTCAGATCAGGATGGGCAAGCTTCCTGATCAGCAGCAACGTCTTCAGGAGGATCTGGAGTCGCTGACCCCCTATCGGATTCTCGATTTGGTCAGCCGGGATCTTGCGGAGCAAGAGGCCCATCAACAGGGGCTGGCTCTGCTCGACAAGTTGGTGGTGGCCCGCGGTGGTCTGGAGGGAGGGCTGGAGCTGGCCGGCGATTCGATCTCCGGGCTGTCCCAGGCTGATTTCGAGCCGTTCTTCAAACAGATTCGTCGCTTTCTGACGGTTCAGGAGCAGATCGATCTCTTTGGCCGTTGGTTTGCTCAAGGGTCGGTTGAAGCAGGTTGCCTGTCTGTTTTTGCCTTGACGGCCTCCGGCTTTTCACGTCGAAAGCCCGAGCGTCTTGAAGAGGCGCGAGAGCTTTTGACCACGTTGTCGGCTCCTGATCTGGATCCGATGCCGATGCTCGGCTGCCTCGATTTGTTGCTGGGCAACGTTGGAGAGGCGAGCCGTAATTTCGCAGCCCTCCGCAGTGCGGATCTGCTGGAGTGGTTTGCCAACTTCCAGGGGGATGAGCTCGCGGCCCAATGCGAGTACTGCCGGGTCTGGCTGGAGCGGGATGTTTTGCCCGGTTACCGCGATGTTGATGCGGCTGGTGTTGATCTGGACGCTTGGTTTGCCGATCGCGATGTGCAGGCCTATGTCGACCGTTTGGATCGTCAGGCGTTGCGGCGCGCAGGATCCGATGACCAAGAGATCCAGCCCGCTTTTGCCTTGACCGATCTCTGGTCCCCCGCTGAGGCGATGGCGGATCCAGTCCTTGAAACTCCTGATCAGGAATGGGGTTTCGCCCCACGCTGGGCTGAGATGGCGCAGGTCTGGATCGATCGCGGTCGGGACTGGTTCAGTCGGCGATCGGTGCAGGCCACTGGCGGTGTAGTGGTGGTGGCTGGGTTTGCGCTGGTCCTGATCGCTCCGTGGCGGTCCGGCGCACCGTCGCAACCCAGTGTTGAGCCCCCCGCCCCGGACCTGGAGCGTGATGCGTCCCCTGAGCCTCCATCTCCCGCGGAGCCTCCGCTGAGGGCGGAGTTGCGCAAACCCGTGGCGGTCACGCCGCTGACCGACGATCAGCCCACGGTTCAGCAGCTTCAGACCATGGTCCAGTCTTGGCTCGATGCCAAGGCACGCGTCCTGGCCGGTGAGACTGCTGACCTCACCGATGTCGCTCGCGATCGCCTGCGGCAGCGGGTGGAGGATGAGCGCGCTGTGGATGCAGGGGCAGGCCGGCACCAGGTGGTTGAAGCCATGGTGACGTCCGCAGAGCCGGTGAGTGCTGCGGCGAATCGCATGGAGATCCGCGCTCAAATTGAGTACAAGGATCGAACGTTCGATGCCGGCGGTGCTGTGGTTGCCGAGACCGCACCCACGGCCTTCACCATCCGCTATGTCTTTGGACGCGATGGTCAGCAGTGGAAGCTGCACGAATACATCGCCGACCGCTGATCTCCTCCGGAGACGGCACTTTTACGATCACCCCACTGAATCCTCCGCATCGCATCCATGTTCGATGAGCTGTCAGCCCGCTTTGAAGATGCGGTCAAGGGGCTGAGAGGCCAGGACAAGATCAGCGAAACCAACATCGACACGGCCCTCAAGGACGTGCGTCGGGCGTTGTTGGAGGCCGATGTCAGCCTGCCGGTGGTGAAGGACTTCGTCGCTGATGTGCGGCAGAAGGCTGTCGGGTCCGAGGTGGTCCGCGGCGTTAATCCGGATCAAAAGTTCATCCAGGTTGTTCATGAACAACTTGTGGAGGTGATGGGGGGCGATAACGCTCCCCTGGCAAAGGCGGATCAGGCTCCGACCGTTGTGTTGATGGCAGGTCTGCAGGGTGCTGGCAAAACCACCGCTACGGCCAAGCTCGGTCTGCATCTCAAGGACCAAGGCCGTCGTGCGCTCATGGTCGGTGCCGATGTCTACCGCCCAGCTGCAATTGATCAGCTCAAGACGTTGGGTGGTCAGATCGGAGTCGAGGTGTTCAGTCTCGGGGCTGACGCGAAGCCGGAGGACATTGCCGCTGCGGGCCTGGCCAAAGCGAAGGACGAGGGGTTCGACACCCTGTTGGTGGATACAGCCGGTCGGCTTCAGATCGACACGGACATGATGGAAGAGATGGTGCGGATTCGCACCGCGGTGCAGCCCGATGAAGTGCTGCTGGTGGTGGATTCGATGATCGGCCAGGAAGCCGCCGAGCTCACCCGCGCATTCCATGACCAGGTGGGCATCACCGGTGCTGTTCTGACCAAGTTGGACGGTGATTCGCGGGGTGGTGCGGCGCTGTCGATCCGCAAGGTGAGCGGTCAACCGATCAAGTTCATCGGTACCGGCGAAAAGGTGGAAGCCCTTCAGCCGTTCCATCCAGAGCGGATGGCCAGCCGGATTCTCGGCATGGGTGATGTCTTGACCCTGGTTGAAAAAGCTCAGAAAGAGGTCGAGCTTGCCGACGTCGAGAAGATGCAGAAAAAGCTGCAGGAAGCGACGTTCGATTTCTCAGACTTCGTTCAGCAGATGCGTCTGATCAAGCGCATGGGGTCGCTTGGGGGGCTGATGAAGATGATCCCCGGCATGAACAAAATCGACGATGGAATGCTGCAGCAGGGTGAGCAGCAGCTCAAGCGCATCGAAGCGATGATCGGTTCGATGACGGAGGCTGAACGCAATCAGCCCGAGCTCCTCGCCTCTCAGCCGTCACGCCGCCGCCGGATCGCGTCCGGTTCCGGTCACACCGCTGCTGAAGTCGACAAGGTGCTGGCTGACTTCCAGAAGATGCGCGGGTTTATGCAACAGATGTCCCGCGGGGGGATGCCTGGCATGCCTGGAATGGGAGGAATGCCAGGGATGGGCGGCATGCCGGGTATGGGCGGGATGCCAGGTATGGGCGGGATGCCCGGGGGCATGCCTCGCGGTGGTGCAGGAGCGCCGCCAAGACGTCAGCGTCCCGTCAAGAAGAGAAAGGGATTCGGAGAGCTCTGATCACACCGCCAGGTATGGTGGTTGTTTGGCGGTGGGTTTCACTGCCGGAACGTCAACACACCTTTACTCCCAGGCCACGATGATCAAGCTCCGCCTGAAGCGGTTCGGCAAGAAGCGGGAAGCGAGCTTCCGCCTCGTGGCCTGCAACAGCACCTCCCGCCGGGATGGCCGTCCGCTGCAGGAGCTTGGCTTCTACAACCCTCGGACCAAGGAAACCCGTCTCGATACCGAGGCCATCCGTGAGCGCCTTGGTCAGGGTGCTCAGCCCACCGATGTGGTGCGCACGCTGCTCGAGCGTGGTGGTCTTCTGGAGAAAACCATCCGTCCTGCCGAGACCGTCGGCAAGATCAAGCAGGCTGCCAAGCGCGACGCCGATGCAAAGCAGGCAGCCAAGGAAGCTGCTGAAGCGAAAGCGGCTGCTGAAGCTGAAGCTCAGGCCGCCGATGGCGACGCTGCTGAATCCACCGAAGCCTGAATTCCAACGTGTCTGACGACGGCGATCACGGCCGCTTCGTTCTTGACCTTCCAGATCCCGACGCTGCCCTGGCTCTTGCCGGGGAAGCGGAATCAACCCTGCATCGCCTAGAAGCCCTCACTGGGGCCTCCCTGGTGTTGCGGGGTCTTCAATTGGTGATCACAGGTCGTTCCACGCAGATCGAGCGTGCAGCTGCGGTGGTCGAGTTGGTGCGACCGATCTGGCAGGAAGGCCAGGCCGTGTCGGTGGTTGATTTGCAATCCGCCCTTGGTGCACTCAACACCGGCCGTGGCGAGGACCATGCGGCGATGGGTGAACAGGTTCTGGCCCGGAGTCAGAAGGGCAACCTGCTGCGCCCGAGGACCCTGCGTCAGAAGCGCTATGTCGACGCCATGGAGCGTCATGATCTGACCTTTGCTCTGGGACCCGCAGGGACCGGCAAAACATTTTTGGCCACCGTTTTGGCGGTGCGGATGCTGACGGAGCGCAAGGTGGAGCGCCTGATCCTCACCCGTCCGGCGGTGGAGGCTGGAGAGCGTCTCGGCTTTCTGCCAGGGGATTTGCAGCAAAAAGTGGATCCCTACCTCCGGCCGTTGTACGACGCTCTGCACTCCCTTCTCGGTGCCGAAAAAACAACGGCATTACTCGACAAGGGGGTGATTGAGGTCGCACCGCTCGCCTATATGCGCGGACGAACCCTCAGTGATGCCTTCGTCATCCTCGATGAAGCTCAGAACACCACGCCGGCGCAGATGCGCATGGTGCTGACCCGATTGGGGGAACGCTCGCGGATGGTGGTGACCGGTGACATCACTCAGGTCGATCTCGCACCGGGACAACTCAGCGGTCTGGTGGAGGCCTCTGACGTTCTCGATGGTGTGGAGGGCGTTGCGGTGTGTCGTCTCACGTCCGCGGATGTGGTTCGGCACCCATTGGTGCAACGCGTGGTCGAGGCCTATGCCAAGCGTGACGAACGCAAGGCTGATGAACGCAAAACTCCCAGGCCACGGCATCGATAGGGAGATCCGCACACAGCGCCACCCCAAGGCCTTGTCATCACTGGCAAAGTGAATGGAGTGATCTGTGTTCTGGTCAACATGCCAGCCAGCAGTAATTTCCAAGAAGCCATCCGCGAAGCGCAATCAAGCGCTCTGGTTGGCCCCAATGTCGTCAATAAAGCGCTGCCCTACGTGGGTGGTGGGATGGTCCTGACCGCTGGCGGTGTTCTGGGGGGGCTGTCTCTGATTGCGTCGGGAAGTCCGTTGTTCATGCCCCTGTTCTGGGTGGCTGTGATCGGAAATCTGGTGCTGTTTTTTGTCGCTCAAAACGTGGCGATGAAGGGCAACAACGCCACGGCCCTTCCGCTGCTGTCCGTTTACAGCCTGATCACAGGCTTCACCCTCAGCGGCCTTGTTGCGATGGCTGGAGCTGTCGCTGGTCTCGGTGCTGTTGGCACCGCTGCGCTGGCCACTGGCGTCACCTTTGTGATTGCCTCGATCGTCGGACGTCGCATGAGCGATTCGGTCGGTCAGGCATTGTCCGGTGTGGTCGGACTTGGATTGGTCGGCCTCCTTCTGGCGATGCTCGTTCAGATCGTGGGCGGATTCTTCGCTCCCGCCATCTTTCACGGCACCACGTACGAGCTGATGATCGCCGGCTTTGGAACGGTGTTGTTCGTTGGAGCGGCTTTCGTGGACTTCTACACGATGCCCCGCTTCTACCGAGACGATCAGTACCTGGCAGGCGCACTGAGCATGTATCTCACCTACATCAACCTGTTCATTTTCATTTTGCGTCTGCTGATCGTGCTCAACGGTGGTGGCCGCCGCGACTGATCATCGTCGTCCAATCCAACAAGGCTTTGCCCCGGTCATCCGGGGCTTTTTAATGTCTTGACAGTGGTTGTGCCCCCCTCTTCAGGTCATCCGTCAGCCACGGCATAGACGCTGTCGCAGATCGCCCCGCGCTGCTCGGCGTCGTACCCCCACTTGCTCAGAAAGGCGGCATCCTCTCCCTGGTTCACAAGAGCCGCTTCCAGCAACTGTTCCAGCCGTTCTTTCACCAGGTTGGGGTCCAGTAGCCGCAGCAATTCGGTGCAACGGGCGCTGACCCGTTCGGACCCTGCTTGCTGAGGTGCATCACCGCTGCGTCGGTGGGCCACGCCCATGGCGGTGCTCATCGCCAGATTGCGCACGCTCAGATCCACCACGCCGGCTCCGGCCTGCCGCAACTGACCGACCACAGCATCCGGTAGGCGGTCCATCAAGGCGCTGTCTCCCGCGAGGCTCACCACAAAGAATCCGCGGGCACCATCTCGGCTCATCACCATCTCGCCGATGCGGTCCGCCAGCACTTCATCACTGATTTCTTCGTTGTCCCATTGCTGCAGCCAGGACGCGGTGATTTCCATCGCCTGCTGGAAGCTGGGCTGCTGATCCGCCATGGACCTGTCGTATTCCTGCCTTCAGGCTATGGGGCGATTCAACGGCGGCGCAGACTGAGTTCATGCTTGCAACTCCCCTGCCCGAGGACTACCGCTCTGGCTTCATCGCTCTGATCGGTCGCCCCAACGTGGGCAAATCCACCTTGGTGAATCAGCTGGTCGGCGAGAAGGTGGCGATCACCTCGCCGGTGGCTCAAACCACCCGCAATCGGCTGCGGGCGATTCTCACCACCGAAGTGGCCCAGATGGTGCTGGTGGATACCCCTGGTATCCATAAACCGCATCACCTCCTGGGGGAACGACTGGTGCAGAGCGCGCGCAGTGCCATCGGGGAAGTGGATCTGGTGGTGCTGCTTTTGGAGGGGTGTGAACGTCCTGGCCGTGGTGATGCCTTCATCGTCAATCTGCTCCGCCAGCAGTCCCTGCCGGTGTTGGTGGCGTTGAACAAGTGGGACAAAGTGCCGTCTGAGCACGAGGAGACGGCGGAAGCGGCCTACGCCGAACTGCTGGAAAACACCGGCTGGCCGGTTCACCGCTGCAGTGCATTGTCCGGCGATGGCTGTCCGGATCTCACGGCAGTGATGGCGACCTTGTTGCCCCCAGGTCCGCAGCTTTATCCGCCCGACATGGTCTGTGACCAGCCTGAGCGGATTCTGCTGGGCGAGCTGATTCGCGAACAGGTGTTGTTGCACACCCGAGAGGAGGTTCCCCACAGCGTGGCCGTGACGATTGACCGGGTGGAGGAGATGCCGGCGAAGGGCAAAGGGGTGGGCCGAACGGCTGTGCTCGCCACGGTGCTGGTGGAGCGCAAGAGTCAGAAAGGCATCCTGATCGGTAAAGGCGGCGCCATGCTCAAAACCATTGGTCAAGGCGCCCGATTGCAGATGCAGACGCTGATTGATGGCCCGGTGTATTTGGAGCTGTTCGTGAAGGTGGTGCCCGACTGGCGGAGTAAACCGCAGCGCCTCAATGAGTTGGGCTACAGCGACAACGGGCATTGATTGGGCTGGGATTCTTGACGCAGCGCGGTCGGCGTTTCAGTCGGAGCGAACGCCTTCCCGCCCAGGGCTTCTCGAACGTTTTTGTGTTGCTTCTCTTGCCGAATTGACGCCAGAGAGGTACAAATGTATTGATGAATTTCGGCTGATTGGTGCCCAGTTCTCCCCTTGAGTCGCTCACACCTGCGCAGCAGGAGTTGTACGACTGGCTCGCCGATTACATCGGTTCCCATCAGCACAGCCCATCGATCCGTCAGATGATGGCGGCGATGGGGTTGCGTTCACCGGCTCCAGTGCAGAGTCGTCTGCGCCATCTTCAGCAGAAGGGTTGGATCACCTGGCAGGAAGGTCAGGCAAGAACTCTGCAGTTGCTTGGCAATCTGACGGCAGAGGTCGGTGTGCCTGTTCTCGGTTCTGTGGCCGCCGGTGGATTGGTGGAGGCCTTTGATGATGTTCAGGAGCACCTGGATCTGGACCCAGTGCTCTCGATGAAGGGGTTGTACGCGCTCACCGTGAATGGCGATTCGATGGTGGATGCCCACATTGCTGATGGTGATGTGGTGCTGATGGAGCCGGTGGCGGATCCAAGGGCGTTGCGGGATGGAACTGTGGTCAGCGCGTTGGTGGCTGGAAGCGGCACCACGTTGAAGCACTTTCACCGCAAGAAAGACCAGGTGGTGTTGGAGGCGGCTAACCCTGCTTACGAACCGATCGTTCTGCCGGCCGACCAAGTGCAGGTGCAGGGTCGTCTGATTGCTGTCTGGCGACAGGTTTGAGCCCTTGGCGGTGTATTGTTAAACGCGTTGGCGAGCTGATCCGCGAGGGTGGCACGCAACATGGGGCCATAGCTCAGCTGGTAGAGCACCTGCATGGCATGCAGGGGGTCAGGAGTTCGAGTCTCCTTGGCTCCACTGGGTTTTCACCGAGTGGTTTCCCCAACTATCGACGAGTTGGGGATTGTGATGAGTCTGAGGTCACTTTGCTTTCGCTGAAGCACTGCTGTCGTTGATTGACGGCAAAAGGGGCTTGATGCTTCAAGCCAACCTCAGCGGAATCATTCCCCTCCTCTGCCCCCAGCCATGGCTGCTAAGGAAACCATATCGAGTTCAACATTATCGAATTCATCTGATTGATCCATTTGTTGAAG
>JBMZMY010000010.1:229-38254 GCA_049619435.1 Synechococcus sp. | reverse complement strand
CTCGTGAAAACCTCCCCGTTGCAGCGAATGACTTCAACGCAACGAAATTTTTTGACGGGACCTCACACCTTTATCGCAATTCCATTTGATCCCGCGCCTCACCTCTCGGCTTGGCTCAGAACCAAACGCGATAAAAGCGTCAGTTCCTAAACTTTTCGATTGTCCAGGTTCTCGCTTCCCTACTCCCTCTCAGGAGTGGTTCAGCGCTGCGGCCTCGCGACCGCTTGATGAACTTACAACACCGTGGGATCGCTCCCTCATCTGTCGCAAGCGCCACAGACACAACAAAGCTCTCGCCTCATCAGCCCACAGCCTGCGCTCTCGCCTCTCGGCTCCTGCGCAGTCCAAAAACATAACCCATCGACCCCCAACGGGGCAAGCGCTCAGATCTGAAGACTTGCTTCCACTGGCGAGAACCCTTGTGATGACTAGCTTTCAACCAGCTGGGCAGACGCGATGACAGAACGGTTCAGCGAACAGAGCCAACGGTTCCGGCCCAGTTCCAAAGAAGAACAGATCGTCGAGAAAGCACGGGACCACTTCGAACGCACCCTTGTGATGATTCAAGGGGAACTGGCCGGCAGCGTCGCGGCGCTCGAACACCCCCGCGACGACGAAGCTCTGAACTATGGAGAGATCTTTTTGCGGGACAACGTCCCGGTGATGATCTATCTGCTGATGCAGGGACGCTTCTCGATTGTTCGGCAGTTCCTCAGCGTCAGCCTTGATCTGCAAAGCACCACGATTCAGACCAGGGGTGTCTTTCCCACCAGCTTCGTGGAGGAAGACGGCCACCTGATCGCCGACTACGGCCAACGCTCGATCGGACGCATCACCTCAGTGGACGCGAGCCTGTGGTGGCCCGTGCTCTGCTGGATTTACGTCAAACGCAGTGGGGACAAAGAATTCGGCAGGAGCCAGCGCGTTCAACGCGGGCTGCAGTTGCTTCTCGACCTGGTCTTGCACCCCAGCTTTGAGGGAACTCCGGTGTTGTTCGTTCCGGACTGCGCCTTCATGATTGATCGCCCTATGGATGTCTGGGGCGCACCACTCGAAGTGGAAGTCCTGCTGTTCGCAGCCCTGCGCAGCTGCATCGAATTGATGGAGCTCTGTCAGCACAGTGCAAACAGCAGTGTGCTGCTCGAACAGAGGCTCAAACTCAGCCGGCAATGGATGCACGACTTGCGCCAATACCTGCTGAAGCATTACTGGGTCACCAGTAAAACCATGCAAGTGCTGCGTCGGCGACCGACGGAGCAATACGGGGACAACCAATACCAGAACGAATTCAATGTGCAGCCACAGGTCATTCCCGACTGGTTGCAGGACTGGCTCGAGAACCGCGGTGGTTATCTGATCGGGAACATGCGAACAGGACGTCCTGACTTTCGCTTCTACAGCCTGGGCAATTCACTCGCCTGCCTCTTCGGTCTGCTGACGGCGCCGCAACAGCGCGCGCTGTTTCGACTGGTGCTCCACAACCGTGAGCACCTGATGGCACAGATGCCGATGCGCATCTGTCATCCGCCAATGGACAGCGTGGAATGGCAGAACAAAACGGGCTCTGATCCCAAAAATTGGCCTTGGAGTTACCACAACGGAGGGCACTGGCCGAGCTTGCTCTGGTACTTCGGCGCCTCAACGCTGTTGCATGAGCGGCTCCACCCCAATGCCGATGCGCTGCTGATGGGGCAGATGAAAACCCTGATTGAAGAGTGCTACTGGAGTCAGCTCAACCAGCTACCACGTCAACAATGGGCGGAATACTTCGATGGACCCACGGGAACCTGGGTCGGCCAGCAATCCAGGACGTATCAGACCTGGACCATTGTTGGCTTTCTCTTGATGCACCACCTGCTGCGGGTCAAGCCGGATGACGTGCAGATGCTGCATCTGGATGCTGATTTGACCCTGGGCCCCTGATGTGGATAGCCATCAAAAAACCCTCCCACCGAAGTAAGAGGGTTTAATCTGCGACGAATCAGACGTCAGCTCAGAACAGTCCGAGCGTTAGAGATTTGTCGATGGGAAGAGCAGCGCCAATACCCAGGTAGATGGTGATCAGTGTTCCCGACAGGAACACGGTCATCGCAACAGGACGGCGGAAGGGGTTCTGGAATTTGTTGAAGCTCTCAATGAAGGGAACCAACATCAGGCCAAGGGGAACCAGGGTCTGGAGAGCGATACCGAGAAGCTTGTTGGGAACAACGCGCAGGATCTGGAACACCGGATACAGGTACCACTCAGGAAGAATCTCCAAGGGAGTGGCAAAGGGATCAGCCTTGTCGGCCAACATCGCTGGGTCCAGAACCGCAAGACCGACCACGCAGGCAATCGTGCCGAGGATGACGACCGGGAAAATGTACAGCAGGTCGTTCGGCCAAGCGGGCTCACCGTAGTAGTTGTGGCCCATGCCCTTAGCGAGCTTGGCGCGCATCTTCGGATCGTTGAGATCAGGCTTCTTGAGAATGTGCATCGGTTACCGGCTGATAGGGGAACGGTAGGAAGACAAATCGACCCTGAACGGGTGAATGTGAAGAACCTGAGAGGGTGATCACAAGGGACCAGAGATGCCCTGCTTCCGGATCATGAGGAAGTGCATGAGCATGAAGACGGCCAGCAGCCAAGGCATCACAAAGGTGTGAAGGCTGTAGAAGCGCGTCAGTGTGGCCTGGCCAACGCTTTCTCCACCACGAAGAAGCTCAACCATGAAATCGCCAACAACGGGGATGGCTGCAGGAACGCCAGACACGATTTTGACGGCCCAGTAGCCAACCTGGTCCCAGGGCAGCGAATAACCGGTAACACCAAAGGACACGGTGATCACCGCCATGGTGACGCCGGTCACCCAGGTGAGCTCACGAGGACGCTTGAAGCCGCCGGTCAGGTAGACGCGGAAAACGTGCAGGATCAGCATCAGCACCATCATCGAGGCACTCCAACGGTGCACCGAGCGGATGAGCCAGCCAAAGCTGACGTCAGTCATCAAGTACTGAACCGAGGTGTAAGCCTCTGCGACGGTGGGCTTGTAATAGAAGGTCATCGCGAACCCGGTCGCGAACTGAATCAGAAAGCAGACCAGGGTGATGCCGCCCAGGCAATAGAAAATGTTGACGTGGGGGGGCACGTATTTCGTGCTGATGTCATCAGCAATGTCCTGGATCTCAAGACGTTCCTGAAACCAGTCGTAGACGGGTGATGAGTTCGCCATGCACAAGCGGGCTCGAGTTGCGAAAGTCTACGCAGCACAGTTCAGCCACTGCGCCTTGGAGGACGCTATGTATCCGACTGTTAATGATGCGGCCAACGCCATGCGGACTCTGGGCTCCCGGCTGATGCAGATCGCGACGGCCCTGATGGTGGTCACAGCGTTGATCCTGGGTGGTGCTCCAACCGCCGCGGCCCTCAACGACGCTCAGCAGATCGTTGTGGATAGTTGGCGCCTGGTCAATCAGGGCTACTTCGACCCTGACCACCTGGAGTCCATTCGCTGGAAACGCCAGCGACAGAAGGCGCTGGAGAAAACGATCAACACCAGCGAAGAGGCCTATCAGGCCATTGACGTCATGCTGGCCAGCATCGGTGAGCCCTACACCCGGCTGCTGCGTCCTCGGGACTACGCCGCTCTGAAAGACAGCACCAGCGGGAGCTTGAGTGGCGTTGGCCTTCAACTCGGACCCGGCAGCTCCAGTGATGCCGTGGTGATCATTTCAGCCCTGGAAGGATCACCCGCCGCCGATGCGGGTTTGGTTCCAGGGACCGAGGTCACGGCCGTGGATGGCATGCCCGTGAGGGATATGGGACTGGGGGCAACGGCCAACAGTCTTCGTGGCGATGTTGGAACCCAGGTGGTGCTCCAAGTCCAAGGCAAGGACGGGGAGACCAGTGAAGTCACCCTGGAACGCCGCAACGTGGACCTGCGTCCTGTGCGGACCAAGCGGGTTCGCAGTGCGACGCACACCCTCGGGTACCTCCGAATCACTCAATTCTCCGAAGACGTGCCTCAACAGGTCATGGAGGCCCTCGAGGAGCTGAAGATCAAGAACGTGGAAGGGTTGATCCTGGATCTCCGCAACAACTCTGGGGGACTGGTGAGCGCAGGGCTGGCCGTTGCCGATGACTTCCTCAAGGGTGACGCGATCGTGGAAACCCGCGACCGCAACGGGATCAACGACACCGTTCAATCCAGACCGACTCAGTTGTACGACGGCCCCATGCTCACCTTGGTGAATGCCGGCACGGCCAGTGCCAGTGAAATCCTCGCGGGCGCCTTACAAGACAGTGGTCGATCCCTGCTCATGGGTCAGCAGACGTTTGGCAAAGGGCTGATTCAGACCCTCACCAACCTGAGCGATGGCAGCGGACTGGCCGTCACTGTGGCCGGGTATGTCACCCCCAGCGGTCGTGACATCCAAGGGGAAGGCATTGCACCGGATCAAGTCCTCGAGACGCCGGAACCACTGAATCCCGGAAGCGAAGGGGATCTTTGGCTGTCCTCAGCGGAGAACTGGATGGAATCACACCTGGCCATGGACAACCAAAGCAGTGGTCATGACATCCCCGCATGAGCCAGCGGACGTATCACGACCCCCTTCATCACGGGATCACGCTGGATGATGCCAACAGGGCGGAAGCCCTGGTCATGACGCTGATCGATGCCGCACCGTTTCAGCGCTTGCGTCGGATCCGCCAATTGGGTCCAGCGTTCCTGACCTTCCATGGCGCGGAATCCAGCCGGTTCACCCATTCCCTGGGGGTCTTTCACCTGGCTCGCCTGGCGCTGAAGAATCTCAGCCGACTCGATCCCTCGCTGAAGGAAGAACAAGGCTTGCTGTATGCAGCAGCCCTGCTGCATGACATCGGCCATGGCCCGTTGAGCCATACCGGTGAAGAGATGTTCGGCCTGCACCATGAGACCTGGTCTGCGGCTGTGATTCGACGGCATCCCGCCATCCGCGACCCCTTAAACGCGTTTTCCCCAGGCATGGCCGAAGCCGTTGCCGACCTGTTGGAGCACGGCATCGCTCAACGGTCAGTGATCAAACGATTGGTCAGCAGTCAGCTGGATTGCGATCGCCTCGACTACCTGCTGCGTGACAGCTACACCACGGGCGCTCGCTACGGCCAGCTGGACACGGAGCGCATCCTGTCGGGCCTGACACTCTCCCCGGACGGCGATCTGGCCATTCACCCCAAGGGATTGATGGCGGTGGAGCACTACCTCGTCGTGCGCAATCTCATGTACCGAAGCGTCTACAACCACCGCCTCAACATCGTCTGCAACTGGATCCTGGAGCGACTGGTGGAACAGGCGAGGCAGCTGGGCCCTGATCGGGTGTGGGCCGATCCGGTGATGGAGCGTTGGCTCTGGGATCGCAACAGCATTGATCTCACAACCTTCCTGGCCAATGACGACCTGCGCACCGGCTACCACCTTCAGCGCTGGCGCGAGGAGGCTCCCCGGCCACTGGCCGACCTCTGTGAGCGCTTTCTGGATCGACGCCTGCTCAAAGCAACAGCCGTTGGTCATCTCAACAGCGGCGATCAGCTGCGGGCTTTGGCCATCGCTCGGGTGCTGGCCGAAACCGCCGGCCATGATCCTGATCTCTGCTGTGGTCTGCGTCATCAGCAGCAACGGGGATATCACCCTTACAAAGGAGGCCTCCGGCTCTGGGATGGGTGCCGACTGCAGGCCCTGGAGCAGGCCTCTGCGCTCGTGCAAAGCCTCTCCACCCCAGCGGCATCAGCCTGGTTGATCCATCCAGGCGAGATCGCCGATGAACTCGGCCAGGATCTGGCGGAAACACGGGCATCGAGCCTGCCAGCGACTTGACAAGCGTTTTCAATAGACGTCTCTAGACGGGCTGCACGATCGATGGCTTCCTTGCGTCTTCCGAGTCGGTACGAGGAGCATTGGCGCGATGCCCTGAGGCGCTTACTGCTGGATCTTCCGAGCGGATCAGGTGTTGTCTTGATCGATTGCAACGACTGGGTGCTGCGTTGTGACGACCTCACCGACCTGCAGGCCGCTTTACAGAGCGCCGGGCACCCTTTGATGCGTCTCCAGAGCGATCAGAACGAAACGATCGTGAGTGCAAGAGCTCTGGGGCATGACGTCATCACAGCCGTCTCTGAGGCCATCAGTCACAGCGGTTCTCAGGTGGAGGCCTCCGCTTTGCTCGTTCACCAAGGCACCCTTCGCTCCGGTGATCACCTTCAGGCGCAGGGCGATGTTCTGCTGTATGGAGATGTGAACCCAGGCGCTCGGATTAGTGCGGTAGGACACGTTCAGGTGTGGGGACGTCTCCGTGGCATTGCCCATGCCGGCTGCGAAGGAGATCGCTCAGCACGGGTGATTGCCCATCAACTGCGTCCGTTGCAGCTACGGATTGCAGATGTCGTGGCACGTGGTCCCGACGACCAACCGCAACCGGGCCTGATGGAACAGGCCCGACTGGAACGCGGCGACATCGTGATTGAGCCAGCCGCATCCCTCCCAACCCCTCGGCGCTGACGATCAACCTCCGATCAAACGTTGTCGGGTTGGAGGCACTGACTATCGTGATCAGACCCCAAAAGATGCTGGTGTCGACGACACGAACAATCCTGATCTGCTCGGGCAAGGGCGGCGTCGGCAAGACCACCACCACGGCCAACCTGGGCATCGCCCTGGCCCAGAAAGGCTGCAAGACCGTTGTCCTTGATGCCGATTTCGGCCTGAGGAACCTGGATCTCCTGCTCGGCCTGGAGAACCGAATCGTCTACACGGCCCAGGAAGTGCTGGCCAACAGCTGCCGCCTGGAACAAGCCCTGGTGAAACACAAGCAGGAGCCCAATCTCGCCCTGCTCCCTGCCGGGAATCCACGCATGCTCGAGTGGCTGACCCCCAAAGACATGAAATCGATCGTGGCGATGCTCGAGCAGAGCTTCGATTACGTGTTGATCGACTGTCCTGCCGGAATTGAGGATGGCTTCAAAAACGCAGCCGCCGCCGCACGAGAAGCCCTGGTGATCACGACGCCAGAGGTGGCTGCGGTGCGGGATGCGGACCGTGTGATCGGACTGTTGAACACCCAGGGCGTTAGCCCTGTGCAGCTCATCCTCAACAGAGTGCGGCCCAAGATGATGAGCAACCAGGAGATGCTCTCCGTGGATGACGTCACCGACATCCTTGCCCTTCCCCTGTTGGGCCTGGTTTTTGAAGATGAGCAGGTCATCGTCAGCACCAACCGCGGAGAACCTCTCACCCTCGGCAACGACCAGTCCCCTGCCGCTCTGGCTTACAACAACATCGCGGGGCGTCTCCAAGGTGACGCCATCCCCCTGATGGACCCAGCCAAAGTCCGCCGCGGACTCCGCGCCAAGGTGCGCCAGCTGATGCAAACCAAGATTTTCTGAACGAATGACGCTCAAGGAGTTCATCGACAAGCTGCTGCGCAGGGAACCCTCCAGCGCAGGAACCGCGAAGCAGCGCCTTCAGCTTGTGCTTGCCCATGACCGCAGTGACCTCAATCCTGAGTTACTCGAACAGATGAGGCGAGAAATCCTCGAAGTCGTGGCTCGCTATGTCGAGATCGACCTCGAGGAAGGTGATGTCAGCCTGGAAACAGAAGATCGCGTCACAGCCCTGGTCGCGAATCTGCCAATTCGTCGCACCCTCGAAAAAGCTGGCTCAGGGGGAACCCTCTAGGCAGACACTCTGCACGCTGATGACGTCCCTCAACACCCTCACCTCCGCTGAACAGCGCGTGGGCAACTTGCTGAGGGAGGGACTGAGCAATAAAGCCATTGCGAAACGCCTGGTCCTCAGCATTCGCACCGTGGAAAGTCACGTCAGCACAGCTCTCGCCAAAACCGGATGTCAAAGCCGGCTTCAACTCGCCGTGCTCCTTCTCCGCGAAGCCCAACGGGCCGGCGATGTGTAGGGCGACCACGTAAAATCAACTAGTGCCGGCTTAGCTCAGCGGTAGAGCAGCGCTTTTGTAAAGCGAAGGCCATCGGTTCAAATCCGTTAGCCGGCTTGCAGTCCTAGGGATGACGTTCGTCTGGTCCTGCCAGGACCCACAGGGCCACCACGAGGGCGCTCCAAGGTAACCAACGCAGCTGCAAGAGAACCCTCAGGCCCTGTTCGAGTGGCCAGAACACCCAGTGAAAGAGGCCCAGGCAAAGCATGCAGAGGGCAATCAGAAGCAGCACTGTTAGTCCACGCCTTCGGGGATCACAGCACCGGCTCTCAAGATGCGCCACTGACCTGGACCTTGCCATGACAGCACCGTGCTGGCCAATCCAGACGGGTTGGGCCATGGAGCCGGTCCTAACAGCGGCAGGTCTGGGAACGTCTTGGCGACCTCAGCAGCGGAGAGGGCGGATGGCTCGCCAGAACGATTGGCGCTGCTGGTGGCCAACGGACCACTCGCAGCCAGCAACTGCAGCGTCAACGCACAGTTGGGCATGCGAAGCCCCACCGATAACCCGCCTGGATTGAGGTGCTGCAGCAGACCGGAGCCATGGGCCGGAAGCACCAGTGTGAGCGCACCCGGCCAATGCTGATCAGACAACCGTTGGGCATCCTGCCAACAAGGCGCCTGCGCTTCGCGCAGCAACTCTGAGGCACTCGCCGCCATGAGAATCAGAGGCTTATCAGCCGGGCGCTGCTTCAACGACCAGATCTTGTCCGCATGCTCCGGCTGACATGCCAAGCCAGGAAGGGTGTCCGTTGGCATGGCCACCACCTGTCCCTCCTTCAAGCAAGAGGCGATTGCATCGACATCCAGAAACTGCGGGATGGGGCTGGTCATGACATTGCCGATCCCGTGTTCTGAGCGATCGCAAACCGAGCAATACCGGCGAGATCCTGCTCTGCCCTGCCTTGCACCAAGCCGGCCTCGGCGATGAGCTCCAACACAGCACCACTTTGATCATGGTGGTGTTCCAGGAGCAACCAGCCATTCGGCTTCAGCGCAGCACGGGCACCTCGCACAATCTGCCGTAGAGACGCCAAACCGTCGGAGCCACCGGACAGTGCAAGGTGGGGTTCGTGGTGTCGCACGACGCCCTCCAGGCCATCGATGAGAGCGCTCGGGATGTAAGGAGGATTGCTGATCACGAGGTCAAAGGTCTTGGGTTCAGACTCAAACGCATCCCACCAATCACCTTGGTGCAGCTGGCATTGATGACCCGGCACCAGCTGGTTGAGGTTGCGCTGCGCCAGCGCCAGCGCCTCCGCACTGCAATCAACGGCATGGCCTTCAGCATGCGGCCAGGCCCGACTGAGACTCACCGCAATGGCGCCGGAGCCCGTGCCGAGATCCACCCAGCATTGAGGAGTGCCGTGTGGCCAACAGGCCAGGGCTAGATCCACCAGCAGTTCTGTTTCCTGACGGGGAATCAGCGCCCCTGGAGACACCTCAAGGAGCACATCTCTCCACGGGCAGACCCCCAGCAGATACTGCAGCGGCTCATCGTCCTGTAAGTGACGCAACCAAAGCCGAGAGAGCTCTGCCAACGGACGCAACAGGGGCACGGAGCCTTCGGGGTTCAGCTGAATGCGCTGGAGCTGAGACCAACGCAAGCCAGCACCGAGGTCGAGCAACCAGTCGAGGTCAACGGCGCGACCCCCGAGGCTCAGCTGCTCACGACGCCAAGCGAGCAAGGCCGTGACCGCAACGGTCTGGGGCGAAGACACGTCAGAGCGAACGCCATCGCTGACCAGACTCACACACCGCAAGCCCTTGCAGTTCAAGCTGCACCAGCTCATGGGCCAAAGGCCCCGCCGACCGGCCCAAACATCGTTGCAGCTCATCCAGTGTGCCGCCCTCATCCAAGGCCTCGCGCAACTGTTGATCACTGATCTGATCCGCGATCAACGGCCGAGAACGACGGTGGACTCCGCCAAGAGGACCAGGCCCCAGTTGAGCAACCCAAGCCTCAGGATCAAGCAATGGGGCGGCCCCTTGCGCCAACAGGGCATTACTGCCACGGGCAGAACGGCGACAGGCATCCGCAGGCACAACCCAAACCGGACAATTCATCGCTCTCGCATGGCGGGCAGAAATCAAGGCCCCACTCCGCTCTGGACACTCCACAATCACCACTGCGGATGCCAAAGCCACGATCAAACGGTTTCGCGCGGCGAAATGACCAGGCCGCGGTGACTGATCAGGACCGCGCTCACTGAGGAGGAGACCGGCTTCAGCGACAGCGGTTTGCAGGTGGTGATGGTGAGTGGGATACACACGGTCAAGATGGGTCCCAAGCACAGCAATAGGAGCCCCCCCCACCGCAAGGCAGCCTCGATGAACGGCCGCATCAATGCCATCAGCCAGGCCACTGAGGACAGGCCAGCCCGCCAGACCCAGGGCCCGTCCCAGACGATCCGCCATGGATCGCCCATGTTCTGATGGCGCGCGTGTTCCCACGACCGCAATGGTCTGACGGCACTGGAGCAAAGGCAAGAGTGCCGCGTTACCTCGATGAAACAGTCCGAGCGGCGGCGACTCCAGACCATCAAGAGGCTCAGGCCACGCTGGATCGCCAGGCAACAGCACATCAACGGGGACAGCGAGATCAGGCCTTGCTCCGCAGCGGCGGCGATAGCCATCGAGTTGATCCATGACCACCGCAGGCCAACCCAGACTCTGCGCCAGATGCTCCAAGGGCCAAGTCCACAGCTGGGCCAGGCTGATTTGATGCGAGGCCGCAAGCGCCTCAAGAGCACGGAGACGGGCCGCCCCGATCCCGGGACAACGAGCCCAGAGCCAACGCCACCCACGCCCCAAAACAATTAGTACGGATGCACTAATTCAATCATCCGGGGAGGGTCCCCTGCGCAGTCGAGCCATGGCGCTCTGCAACACATCAGGAACGCGCCGAACCACAACCATCCGGTCGCCATCACGCCGGACCAACACCAGGTCAACCTTGGCCTCCGCCATCAACCGCCCATCCCGAAGAAAGCGACAGTCCCAGGGGAATCGAGCCCCCTGAGAGTCGAGCAAACAACTTTCCAAGGTGATGCGGTCACCATGACGAATCCCCTCGCGATAGCGGATGGTCATGGACACGACCGGCATCTCGTAGCCAAGTTCCGCCAGCTCCGCATAGGCCAGACCGGACTGAGCCAGGGCCTCCACACGCCCCTCCTCCAACCAGGCCACATAACTGCCATGCCACATCACGCCGGCGTGATCCGTGTGCTGCGGCAAGACCCGACGAACCAGAGTCCACGACAGGGGCGTAACGCTCTCCGTCAGCTGCTCATGCATCTCTCGGACTGCCCATAGGCTTCCCCCAAGGTTGCTCCATTGGCATGTTCAAAAACCTGTTGATCGCGGACTCAGGCACGGGCCATGTCGAGGAGATGATCCGGATGCTTCAAGACATTCCGAGCTTCCGAGAAGCCCGTGTGAACTTGCTCCATGTGGTCCCCGAACAGAACACCGCTCAAGCCGCCGATCACCGCAGTGACGGCCAGTCGTTACTCAAGGGTGCCATCGAGCGGATGGGACTGCCCAGCGCCAATGTGAACGCCATTGTTCGCGAGGGTGACACCAAGCAAACGGTGCTGAAAGTTGCGGAAGAGCTGAACAGCGATCTGATCGTGATGGGGTCCCGTGGCCTGGGTCGCCTGCAATCCATCCTGGCCAACAGCGCCAGTCAATATGTCTTCCAGCTCTCCACCCGACCGATGCTTCTGGTGAGGGATGACCTGTACGTCAGGCACGTCAACAAAGTGATGGTGACGATTGACGGCACTGGGGTTGGCGATGACGCCTTGAAGACCGCCTGCGAACTCACCCGCGAGATTCCTGACGGCCAATTAGTCGGCGTTCATGTCACACGACAGGATCTGGCTCCCTCCCGCGGAGGACGAAGCAAAGCGGATGACGTTCTCGACGCCGCAGTTCAACGGGCCCGGTCCTTCGGTGTGGAGATGAAGCCAGTGCACGTGACCGGCGCCGACATCGGCCGAACGGTCTGCTCTGCCGCGAAAGAAATCAACGCCGACCTGTTGGTCATCGCTTCCCAGGACCGACGGCCACTGGTCGCACGCGGACTGGTGGATCTCGACAAGCTGCTGGGGGGATCAGTCAGCGATTACATCCGTGTGCATGCTCCGGCACCAGTCCTTCTTGTTCGTGAACCGGAGCAGCGCTGAACGTCAGCCTTCCCTGCTGTTTGTCTGGATGTAAAGGACGATCAAAAAGATCGCCGGAACCAGGATGAACAGCAGGCTGGCGACGAATCCGAGATCGTTGGTTTCCATGACATCTAGATGGATCCCGGCGAACGTATCACCGGGATGAGGCCAGACCAAGGGCTGCTTCAGCCCTCTTCATCGGTAGTAGCAGGTTCCTGATCCACAGCCGACTCGTCCTCGTCAGTCTCAACCGTTGGCCAAGCCGTTGGACCCTCAGGCAACGGAGCGTTGAGCGCCGCCTGCAAACGCTTTTCAGCATCGGCAAGCTTCAACTGAGGGCGCGTCAGCACACACACCGAGCGCTCCACAAGGGCTTGACAGGCCAGGCGCCACTCCGCGGGACGGCGCCGCAGCTTGGATTCCTCGACCGGAGTCCGCGCCGTGAGAGCTTCCGCAGTGTCCTCGCCGACAACCGACACAAAACACGTGATGCATTGACCGCATCCGCCGCAGTTCCCAAGCTGCCCTTTGAGTCCATACAGCTGAATGCCTTCACGGATGGCGACCTCACGAAGGTTCTCTCCGGGGTAGCACTCGACATCCCGCCCCTCCCGCACAAATCGGATTACTGGCATGGATTAGGCCTCAGCTGGCGGCCATCATGGACTCAGGGATTGCGTTTTGTGAACAACCCTGAACCAGATCCCTTGTCACTGGACGTTGCAGCACGCGACAACAACCGCAGTGGGATCGGATGAAACCCTTACGATCGCGAGGTCTGGCTGCCTGCGCAGCTCCGTTCCCCGAACCTGACCCATGGGATTGCCCTGGTATCGGGTGCACACCGTTGTCATTAATGACCCGGGACGCCTCTTGGCTGTGCACCTCATGCATACAGCCCTTGTTGCCGGCTGGGCCGGCTCGATGGCCTTGTACGAATTGGCCATTTTTGATCCATCCGATCCTGTCCTGAACCCGATGTGGCGTCAGGGCATGTTCGTTATGCCCTTCATGGCACGTCTTGGCGTGACAGAGAGCTGGGGTGGCTGGAGCATCACCGGCGAAACCGCCGTTGATCCTGGCTTCTGGAGCTTCGAAGGCGTCGCCGCAGCTCACATCATTTTCAGCGGCCTGCTGATGCTGGCTGCCATCTGGCACTGGACCTACTGGGATCTGGAAATCTGGCAGGACCCCCGGACCGGAGAGCCGGCTCTTGACCTGCCCAAGATTTTCGGAATTCACCTGCTCCTGGCTGGTCTCGGCTGCTTCGGCTTCGGTGCTTTCCACCTAACCGGCGTCTTTGGTCCAGGAATGTGGATTTCTGACCCGTATTCCATCACCGGACATCTCGAGGCGGTTCAGCCGTCCTGGGGTCCGGAGGGTTTCAACCCATTCAACCCTGGTGGCATCGTTGCCCACCACATCGCAGCTGGCATCGTCGGCATCATTGCCGGCATCTTCCACATCACGACACGTCCACCTGAGCGCCTCTACAAGGCTCTGCGGATGGGCAACATCGAGACCGTTCTGGCCAGTGCGATCGCAGCAGTGTTCTTTGCTGCCTTCATCGTGGCCGGCACCATGTGGTACGGCTCCGCAGCCACGCCGGTTGAGCTGTTCGGTCCCACCCGTTATCAGTGGGATCAGGGTTATTTCAAAACAGAAATCAACCGCCGCGTCCAGACGGCAATGGACGATGGTGCGACCCGCCAAGAGGCGTTCGAATCCATCCCTGAGAAGCTCGCCTTCTATGACTACGTCGGCAACAGCCCTGCCAAAGGTGGTCTGTTCCGTGTTGGTCCCATGGTGAATGGTGATGGCCTCGCCACGTCCTGGGTCGGCCACATCGTCTTCACCGACAAGACCGGTGACGAGCTTGAAGTTCGCCGTCTGCCGAACTTCTTCGAGAACTTCCCTGTCGTCCTTGAAGATGCCCAGGGCAATGTCCGCGCTGACATTCCCTTCCGTCGTGCAGAAGCCAAGTACTCCTTCGAACAACAAGGCGTGACCGCCCAGGTGTTCGGTGGTGCACTCGACGGTCAAACCTTCACCGATCCTGCTGATGTCAAGCGTCTTGCACGCAAGGCCCAGCTTGGTGAAGCCTTTGACTTCGACCGTGAGACCTACAACTCTGACGGCACATTCCGCAGTTCCCCCCGCGGCTGGTTCACCTTCGGCCACGCCACGTTCGCGCTGCTGTTCTTCTTTGGTCACATCTGGCACGGTGCTCGCACCCTGTACCGGGATGTGTTTGCCGGTATCGATCCCGATCTCGGCGACCAGGTGGAATTCGGACTCTTTGCCAAGCTTGGTGATAAGTCCACCCGTCGTCTGCCTGAGGGTTACG
The DNA here is from genome assembly GCA_049619435.1 of Synechococcus sp. Taxonomy (GTDB): domain Bacteria; phylum Cyanobacteriota; class Cyanobacteriia; order PCC-6307; family Cyanobiaceae; genus Parasynechococcus. Next base: position 23,768 of record JBMZMY010000010.1, on the reverse strand, counting down.
TCCCTCCAGCAGGCACTCCCCTCAACTGATCGACTTACAGGAGATCTTCGATGGATAGCCTCGCTTACATCCTCATCCTCACCCTCGCGATTTCAACCTTGTTCTTCGCGATCGCCTTCCGGGATCCCCCGAAAATCGGCAAGTGAGCTTCAAGCAAAGCCCCGCGCAAGCGGGGCTTTTTTGTTGCTACGTGAACAAACCCGTCGCAAATCGTTCTCGACCAATCACTGCAATTCACTGAATCTCACTGCAGTGCAATCGATCTAAGAGCTCTCTCGATAAGACCTCTGTTGCCACAGCCCTTCTCAAGTCTCAAATGAATGTCTAAAGTTGGGCGATCTTTTGAGGTCCTCGGGCGTGCAGTGCCCTTCGTGCCAAAACACAGACAGTCGTGTGCTCGAGTCACGCGCAGCTGATGGTGGACGAAGTGTGCGTCGGCGGCGGGAATGCTTGCACTGCGACTTCCGATTCACCACCTACGAGCGGGTTGAGACAGTCCCAATCACGGTGATCAAAAGAAATGGCAGCCGCGAAATTTTCAGTCGCAGCAAATTGCTCCACGGCCTGAACAGAGCGTGTGAAAAAACCGGTCTTGACGCGAACAGGCTGGAATCAATGGTCGAAAACGTGGAGTTACAGCTCCAGCAACGGTCAGGACGGGATATCTCCAGCGTCGAAATTGGTGAATTGGTTCTGATCCAGCTCAAGGGCATCAGCGAAGTTGCTTACATCCGCTTCGCGTCGGTCTACCGACAGTTCCAGGGCATCGACGATTTCGTCGCCACGCTGGAAACCATGCACAGCGACAAAAACGCCTACGCGGTTGCTCGCTAAGGGAGCGTCAGCCACACCTGTAAAGTCGTTGGTTACGTGCGGAAGTCGGCGGGCTTCATGCACCTCTCCTATCGAACTGCCCACCTGAGGCAGACCGCCAACGACAAATGTCTGCGACTCCGACCGAAGAACAGGTTCTCGACACCACCAACGCAGCTGAAGGCGACACTTCAGTGGATGCAGGTGCTGAAGCTGGCTTCGGAGATGAGGATCTGAGCATCCCCGAGGACGTTCCCACTGCTGATGATCCGAGCAGCCGTCCTGACATGAAGGACCTGGAGACCGCCGGGTTCTCTCTGGATGAATTCGCAGCTCTGCTGAGCAAGTACGACTACAACTTCAAGCCTGGCGACATCGTCAACGGCACCGTGTTCGCCCTGGAGTCGAAGGGCGCCATGATCGACATCGGCGCCAAGACGGCAGCCTTCATGCCTCTTCAGGAGGTCTCGATCAACAGGGTCGAGGGACTGAGCGATGTGCTCCAGCCCGGTGAGATCCGCGAATTCTTCATCATGAGTGAAGAAAACGAGGATGGGCAGCTTGCCCTATCGGTGCGGCGCATCGAATATCAGCGTGCCTGGGAACGCGTCCGTCAGCTTCAGAAGGAAGACGCCACGATCTACTCCGAAGTGTTTGCCACCAACCGTGGTGGCGCCTTGGTGCGCGTTGAAGGCCTGCGCGGCTTTATCCCCGGATCACACATCAGCACACGCAAGCCCAAGGAAGAACTCGTTGCTGACTTCCTGCCGCTGAAATTCCTCGAGGTGGATGAGGAGCGCAATCGTCTTGTGCTCAGCCATCGCCGCGCTTTGGTCGAGCGCAAGATGAATCGCCTGGAAGTGGGCGAAGTGGTTGTCGGAACCGTCCGTGGCATCAAGCCCTACGGTGCCTTCATCGACATCGGTGGTGTCAGCGGACTGCTGCACATCTCTGAGATCAGCCACGAGCACATCGAGACGCCTCACTCCGTGCTGAACGTCAACGATCAGATGAAAGTCATGATCATTGACCTCGATGCTGAACGCGGTCGGATCTCCTTGTCCACCAAGGCTCTGGAGCCCGAACCGGGTGACATGCTGACCGATCCTCAGAAGGTCTTCGAGAAGGCTGAAGAAATGGCAGCCCGCTACAAGCAGATGCTGCTGGAGCAAGCCGAAGATGGTGAGGACCCGATCAGTTCCATGATGGTCTGATCTCGCAGGGCCAATGGCTCAACTGTTTCTGCACGGCCAGAGCCTTGGCCCGATCGATGGGGTGCTGTTCGATAAGGACGGCACCCTTTCCCATAGCGAGCCGGATCTTCTGGCCCTGGTCAGACGACGGATTAGCACCGCAGAGCGGTTGTGGTCGGAACACGACCCGGCGACAACAAGCCCGCCGTCCTATCGAGCGGATCAACTCCGCCCCCTGCTCGAACAGGTCTATGGCGTGCATGGGGATGCGATTCATCCCGCAGGGACACTGGCTGTTGCGGCGAGACAAGACAATCTTGCGTCGATGGCGACTGTGTTCTGCCTGATGGGCAGCGGTTGGCCCGATGCCTTGGAGCTGGCGACACGCTGCTTCGCTGACGATGTGCTCGGACCTGAGCCAGCCAGTGCACTGCTGAACGGCGCGGAGCGCCTGTTGCACCAGTGTCAACAAGCCGATGTCTGTACAGCGATCATCAGCAATGACACCGCCGAGGGCATTGCCCGGTTTCTGAACCACCACCAACTCAGCGATCAGATTGCGGCCTGCTGGAGCGCTGAGGACAGCCCACGCAAGCCTGACCCTGAGGCCGTGTTGACCTTGTGCAACCGCCTCCAGCTCAAACCAGAGCGCTGTGCCCTCATCGGTGATGCCGAAACCGATCTGCAGATGGCTCAGGCTGCCGGCATTGGCTTGGTGCTGGGCTACCGCGGCGGCTGGCAGCAGCCCCCACAGCTCAGAACCACACCCCACCTGTTTGACGACTGGTCCGTGGTGGCCATCACCTCCGGTCCGTAAAGTTCGCGGATCCAGTGGAACTGCATGAGTCGCTACGTCTTTACCTCTGAATCGGTTACCGAGGGGCATCCAGACAAAATCTGCGACCAGGTCAGCGATGCGGTGCTTGATGCGCTGCTGGCCCAGGACCCAGCCAGCCGTGTGGCCTGCGAAACAGTGGTCAACACCGGCCTCTGCATGATCACGGGAGAAGTCACCTCCAAAGCTCAGGTGGACTTCATCCACCTCGTCCGCAGTGTGATCAAGGACATCGGCTACAGCGGAGCGCGGGCCGGTGGGTTTGATGCCAACAGCTGTGCGGTGCTGGTGGCTCTCGACCAGCAATCACCCGATATCGCCCAGGGGGTCAATGAAGCGGATGACCACGCTGGCGATCCGTTGGATCTTGTGGGTGCCGGCGACCAAGGCATCATGTTTGGCTACGCCTGCAACGAAACGCCCGAGCTGATGCCACTCCCGATCAGCCTGGCGCACCGTTTGTCGCGGCGCCTGGCCGACGTTCGCCACAACGGCACTCTTGGTTATCTGCTGCCGGATGGCAAAACCCAGGTGAGCGTCGTCTACGAGAACGACAAACCCGTGGCCATCGACACGATTCTGATCTCCACCCAGCACACCGCTGAAGTCGATGGGATCAGCGATGAACAGGGCATCCGTGAGCGCATCACAGACGATCTCTGGACCCATGTCGTGGAACCAGCCACCGCCGACCTCAGTCTGAAACCCAGCCGCGACACCATCAAATATCTGGTCAATCCCACTGGAAAATTCGTGGTTGGAGGTCCCCAGGGCGATGCCGGCTTGACCGGTCGAAAAATCATCGTCGACACCTATGGCGGCTATGCACGTCATGGCGGCGGTGCTTTCTCCGGCAAGGACCCCACCAAAGTGGATCGTTCCGCGGCCTATGCCGCGCGCTATGTGGCGAAATGTCTGGTCGCTGCAGGGCTCGCCGAACGGGCTGAAGTGCAACTGAGCTATGCCATCGGTGTTGCGAAGCCGGTCTCCATCCTGGTTGAGTCCTTCGGCACCAGCGCGCACAGCAACGATGCCCTCACCGCCCTGGTCCAGAAGCATTTCGACTTGCGTCCCGGCGCGATCATCGAAACCTTCGGCCTGCGAGACCTGCCCCAGCAGCGCGGCGGGCGCTTCTATCAAGACACGGCTGCCTACGGCCACTTCGGCCGCAACGATCTGAAGGCTCCCTGGGAGGACGTCGAGGCCAAAGCAGACCAACTGCGCCAGGCCGCATGAACGACGGATGACACCGCTGGCGCTCGGCATTGATCTGGGCACCAGTGGCGTCCGCATCGCCCTTCTCGATCAAGACGAAACGCTGCTGTTCACCCAGGCCGTGAGCTATCGGCTCGGGCTTGGCCAGCCCCTGGACTGGTCCGATGCCTGCACAGAGCTCATTCGCTCGATCCCGAACGCGCTGCGTGATCGGGTTCGGGCCATCGCCGTTGACGGGACCTCAGGAACCCTGTTGGCTTGCAACGCGACGGGCACCCCCCTGGGGAAGGCGTTGGCTTACTCCGACGCCTTCCGGGAGCATCAACCGATGCTTGAAGCGATGGTCTCGCCCGAGAGTCCAGCTGCCAGCTGCAGCGGCAGCCTGGCCCGCGCGCTGGAATTACTGAATCGTCATCCCGAGGCCCATTGGCTTCGCCATCAGGCCGACTGGATCAATGGCTGGCTGCTGGAGGACTGGCGATGGGGCGAAGAAGGCAACAACCTTCGTCTTGGCTGGGAGTTGGAGACGATGCAATGGGTTCCAGCGCTGCAGACCGAACCATGGCGAAGGTTGCTGCCGCAGATCCTGCCCAGCGGAACCCTGCTGGGCAGGATCAGTCCCAACCGAGCGGAAACACTGGGATTGTCTGACCATGTCGTGGTGTTCGCTGGAACCACCGACTCGAATGCAGCGGTGCTGGCTGCGGCACCAGGCCCGAATGACGGCGTCACGGTGCTGGGCACCACGTTGGTGGTCAAGCGCTTCACACCCGGGGCGATCGAGGGAGCAGGCATCACCAGCCATCGGGTCGGCGGGCAGTGGTTATGCGGGGGGGCCTCCAATGCCGGTGCCGGCGTTCTCCGCCGCTTTTTCACCGACGATGAACTGGTGGAGCTCAGTCGTCAGATCGATCCAGAGCAGGAGAGTGGGCTGAAGCTCCTCCCTCTGCCAGGCCCTGGAGAGAGGTTTCCCGTTGACGATCCGACCCTGCAACCTGTGCTCGAACCGCGTCCGATCAGCGATGCCCTCTACCTGCATGGGCTGCTTGAGGGGCTCGCCACGATTGAAGCCAAAGGATGGGAGCGGTTGCACCAGCTCGGTGCGGCACGACCGCAACGGGTGATCAGCCTTGGCGGCGGTGCCCGAAACCCGCAATGGCGCCGGATCCGGGAACGCAAACTGGGCTGTCCCGTCGTGAGCTCCCTGAAACCACCCGCGGCCGGTGTCGCTCGGCTCGCCCTTGACGGCCTGGTCCGGGCACAATCCAACCGTTAAACCCAGTGCAATGCTCAGCAAAATTCGCGATGGCCTGGCCATCGGACTGTTCGTCGTTCTCGCTGTGTACGTGAGCTACAGCGCGCTGCGGCTTGGACTTCTCCTCTGGCAACGCTTTGCCTGAACGCAATCGCTGAAACCGATTCACTGCCAGAGTTGAACAGCGTCCGCTGTTCAACCATCCATGCCCGCTGATCCCCTTACCGATGCCGTCAGCACAAGGATCTGTCGCCACATGAATGACGACCATGCCGAAGCGGTCGTTGCTTACGCCCGTCACTACGGCGGAGTGGACGCGCCACAGACGGCTCGAATGGTGGCGGTCCGCCCCGATGCGATGGAACTCGAGGTGGATGGATCCAGCCTTCAGATCGCCTTTGATCACACCCTGAGCGACAGTGAAGATGCGCACCAGACCTTGGTGGCCATGCTTCGGGCAATGCCGAAATAACCGGCCTGAGGGGGAATCCTCAACCAAGCTCAGACACTCGACCCATGCACGGAGTCACGACCGTGGTGCAGCAGCTGCTAATTACGGCGAGCTGTCCGATCTGTCGACGGACCGATGAAACCGGTCCGTTGCCCTGCAAGGCCTGCCGCAGCCAGTTCAACCTGAGTGATCAAGGGGTCTCCGGCGCCAGTCCGCTGCCCTGGCATGCCCTCGGTTGGTATCAAGGACCGTTCCGTCGTTTGCTGCTGCAGGTCAAGACATCCAGGTGGCAGCGCCGCATCCTTCCAGCACTGATGGCGCACTTCCGTGCTCAGCTTGCTTTGCCATCCCAGGCTGAGCTGGTGCCGATCCCAAGTTGGAAGCGCACGGAGAGCCTGTGCAATCCGCTTCCCCAGCTGATTGCAGAGGGTTTTCAACGCCCGATTCAACCCCTGCTGACCCGAACCAGGGCTGGGCTAAGTCAACACCATCTCGATCGACGACTCCGCCTGCACAACATGCGCGGTGCTTTCGCTGCTGTGGCGCCACCGTCGGGTCGTCCGATCTGGTTGGTCGACGACATCCTCACCACAGGAGCCACAGCCATGGCCGCCCAACAGGCTCTTCAGCATCGTGGCCATGACGTCGCCGGTCTTCTTTGCCTGGGGCGGACGCCACTGAACAGACGGTGATTTAAGATCTGCAGGTCGCCAAGCGACGTGCCGGGATAGCTCAGTTGGTAGAGCAGGCGACTGAAAATCGCCGTGTCCCCAGTTCAAATCTGGGTCCTGGCATTTCTTTCTTTTATTCCGTGTCGTTCATCTCCCCAGATGCTGGCACCGATCGGTTGTTTAACAACGCCGACAGTTTCGCCATGGTTTTCGACCGACTCTGGAAGCAGATGTTCATCGCGTCCTCCTCTAACGCAGAGCTCAGTCCAGAACAGAAGACAGAGCACGTTCTTGAAGCCATGGCGGATCATCCTTTTCTGGCGAGTTCACCGGAGATGGCTCGCCAGGTTGCTGCTTTCCGCGTGCGGCTACTCGACCTGAGCTGATCAGGCGATCAGCTGGTCAAACCCATCGTCCATAAACGCCTCCTCAACCATCTCCTGATCTGCCTCAGACGCCATTTCCGACTCAGGTTCAGGCTGGCGTTCCGTCTCAACAGCGTCGGGTACCAGAGCGAGTCGGTCACGCAGCACCTGCACTTTGTGCTCACTGGCCATCAGCAGCTCGCCGGTTTCAAGGCTGAGCCCATCGCCGGACTCAACGGCGTGTAAGCCAGCTTCGATTCGAGCAAGGCCCTCGTCCAAAGCAATGACACGATCGGCCAGGAGTTCCACCACTTCACTGAGCTGAAGCAACTGAGTGGAGAGCAACTGCTCGAATTCGGACCGTTGAAACGATGTCGCCACGGCACTCGTCCTCGGATCGGGAATTTCGCAGATGGTATCGATGCTGGCCACTGTGTCCACATCACAGCAGCCCCCTAGGACTGCCCTACATTCCACCCCTGGCTTTGAGCGATGTGATGTCCAGGCTGAACAAGGTGCTGAAGATCAGCGCCTGGGTTGCCCTTTTCGTGATCGCTGTGGTTTTTCTGCAGCGCTATGGCATCGCCCCACTGCAAAGCGCGGTCAGCACGATGGGCATCTGGGCACCGCTGGGGCTCTTCCTTCTCAGGGGAATCAGCATCATCTTGCCGGCCTTACCGAGTTCCGTGTATTCCCTGCTGGCTGGGTCGCTGCTGGGTTTCAAGGTTGGATACCTCACGATTATCCTCTCGGACCTGGTCTTCTGCAGTTCAGCTTTCTTCATAGCCCGCCAGTGGGGACGCGGTCCGGTGAGCCGCTTGGTCGGAGCCAGCGCCATGAAGCGGATCGATGGCTTCAGCAAAAACCAATTGGAGGGGAACTTCTTTCTTATGACCGGTCTGCTGATGACCGGTTTGTTTGATTTCCTGAGTTATGCCATCGGCATCAGCCGCACCCACTGGCGTGTCTTCGCACCAGCCCTGCTCATCAGCGTCTTGATCAGCGACTCCATTCTGGTGACGGTTGGAGCAGAAGCCGCCAAGGGCGTTGATGCATCCAAGGGGACCGGAATCACCTTGGGCATTGCCCTGCTCGCCATGTTCCTGCTGGCCACCGTGACCGGCCTGCTGAACAAGAAATCCTCTACCGCTACAACCAGCGACACCCCAGCGCAATGACCGACGAGCAAGCCAGTCGCAATGCCCTGGTCCGCATGCTGAGCGGCAGCTTCAGCAATCAGCAGCAGGCCTTCGACAACCCACCGCTCTATGCCCACATTTTGGTGCGTTTCCGACCTCTTCCACAGCTGGAGGCCGGATCTCTGCTGCTGGAACAGGCCTATGCGATTGCGCCCAACGAGCCTTATCGCATCCGGGTTCTGCGCCCATGGCTCTGTCCCGAGCGCGGTCTGGTGATCCTGAACTACACCATTCGCGATGGCCAGCGGTTCGGCGGAGCCGTCGACGACCCGGAACGAATGGCCCAGATCGACGAGAGAGACCTCAGCCTGCTGGAGGGATGCACCTATCTGGTTGAACCCAGAGCTGACGGTTTCCAAGGCACCGTTGAACCCGGTTGTCGCTGTCTGGTGAAGCGCAAGAACCGAACCACCTATCTCGTAAGCGAATTCACGCTGAATCCCACCGGGATGGAGACGATCGACCGGGGCTATGACCCTGACACCCACGAACATCTCTGGGGGTCGATTGCGGGCGCGTTCCGCTTTGCAAGAACGCAGGACTGGAGTGATGAGGTCCCAAACCACTGGTTACATTGAGGTCCTCTGACCGGTGTTGATGAGCTGTCTGTCAGACCCGCGCATTGAGAGGCTTCAACGCAGTGCGGACGCGGAAACCGGGGAATTGAACCTGGCCATCGGGGAGGAATGCTTCCGTATCAATCTCCGCGACGACAACATCAAGCTCTGGCAGGAGACCCTGGAGCAGCAGAACGCCACGGCCAATCTCCTGCTGGCTTGTGAGAACAATGGCGGGGAACTCGCCGAAACCCGGCTGACCTGGGTGGTGGGCTCCGCGATCCGAAGCACGCAGGTGCCAACCTCCGCGGATGCCGCCGCGTTGCTGCAATCCATGGGTGTGTCGGCAGCCCTTGGCAATGCGGCCGTCGAGCACTGCCCTGGTCTTGGTGACGACTTGATCTGGGCCTTCTATCTCGAACGCCACGGGTGGCTGATCGCCACGCCGGTTGCCGCCCTCAAGCGATAGCGCCCCATGACCAGCGACCCTGGCCGGTTAAAAGCGCTTGCCCAGGCCGCGAGGGTGTGTGGGTTGACCGATCAACCGTCCTTGAACCCGACCTGCAAACGTGTTCTCGCGGAGGCGGACCGGAGCAAACGCCCGCTGACGGACGAAGAACTCCGCATCATCACCAGCGCGTCGGGCATTGATCACGCGGCCGTGCACAGCCTGCAGACCAACGCGGTGGCCTTCGTGCAAGACGCCAAGGCCCGGTTGGCGGACCAGCGCCCCCAACTGCTGAAGCCCGGCGGAGCACTGCATCCAGCCAGCCGAGCCGAGGCCTGTTGGCGGGACTGCAGAGATTTCTTCCGCGTGATCATCTATGCCGTCGCCTGTGGACAGGCCCAATTCACGGATCCAGAGGGAATGGCCGCACTGCGCGAGCTCTACGCCGGCATGGGTGTCCCCAGGGACGGTCTGAACATTGCGCTCGAGCAACTCAAACATCTGAGCCAGCAACAGACCACGGAGCCCACCGCGAAAACGCTGGTGACCGCAGCTTTCGACCACCTCATCGGCGAACTCAATAAATCTGCAGTTAAGAGCTGATAAGACTGCGACCCAAAACCGACCAAAGGAGAGGAAGATCGTCGCCGAGTATTTCTACCCAGCGCCTCCGCCATGGCAGTGCCTCTTCAGGCGTATCCCCTCACCACGCAAAACTCCAGGGTGAGCAACCTGGCAGGCGACAACACCACGGTGCGCAATCAGCTGCCTGGAAGCAGTGCAGCAGGGGCAGAGGGATATCGGAGCTCCATTGATGGCCTGATCGAGCAGGCCTATCGACAGGTGTTCTTCCATGCCATGAAGAGCGATCGCGAGGCCTTCCTGGAATCACAACTCCGTAGCGGCAACATCACCGTGCGGGACTTCATCCGTGGATTGCTGCTGTCCGAGCGCTTTCAGCAGGGCTACTACCAGTGCAATTCGAACTACCGAATGGTGGATCAGGTCGTGGGTCGTGTGCTGGGACGTCCAGTCCACGGTGATGCAGAGCGGCGGGCCTGGTCGATCGTGATCGGCGAGAAGGGATTCACGGCGTTTGTGGACACCCTGCTGGATAGCGAGGAATACATGCAGGCCTTCGGCTACGACCTGGTCCCTCAACAGCGCTCTCGCCTGCTTCCCGGACGCGCACTCGGGGACATGCCGATCTACCAGGGCTACCCGCGTTACGGCTCCGACTGGCGCGATTCCCTGCAGAAGCGAGCACCCAGTGCCCAGAGTGCTCAGATGCAGCCGCTGGAAACCTCCGACGCTTGGGCCAATGGCCAACCTCCCGCCTGGGCCTTGAAGGTCTGGCTGGGTTTATTCCTGGTGGGTGGATTCGAGGTCACACGGGTTCTCCTTACGATCGCCATCTCCACGCTGCGGAACTGATCCGTTGACGGCGAATACCATCTCCCTTGACCTGGCGACCTGGACCCCCCCAGAACAGGCCCAACCCGGAACCGCCCGCTCTGGGACGGTGGATGGTCGGGGTGCCGACTGGCGCGGGTTGTCCCTCGGGGACCTCAACCTTCAGGGAGCCAATCTCTGCCGGGTTGACCTTCGCGGCACCGATCTATCCCAGTGCGCGATGGATGGGGCTGACCTTCGATTGGCCCGCTACGACACCAGGACCCAGGTGCCACAGGGCTTCGACCTACGCAGCAGCGGTGCGGTTGGTCCTAGGGCCAAGCTGAGCGGCGTCTTTCTCAACAGCACGGATCTCCGGGGGATGGATCTCCGGGGTGCCGTGATGATGGGGTCCTACCTCAGCGGTGCAGATCTCAGCGGGGCACTCCTGGACGGTGTGCGCTTTGTTGGATCCGACCTGCGCTACGCCTTTCTGAGAGGTGCGCTCTGTCGGGGCAGCCGATTCGGAGGCTGCCAGCTCGACTTTGCGGATTTCAGAGGCTGCGACCTCAGCGACGCCGGTCTCGACGGCGCCGAATCCCTCCAGGGAGCGGATTTCTCTCAAACCATTGGGCTCAACGAGCAACGGGCCACCCTGCTCACCCGGCCCTACGCCGAACTCGACACCTGGAACCCGGTCACGAGGCAAACCACCCGCGCGAGCTTGGAGTCTTTACAACACGACGCCTGAACTGGATCACCGAAACCGCCACAAGATCTCAAAAGCCCCCGTTTGGGGGCTTTTTTGCGGGCAAAAGCGTCATGTCACGCAACACTCGGACACATTTGATTGAGCTTTATAAAGAAGCGACCCCTACAGACAAACTTTCATCGGACCATAACGACGCGATAACGCGTCTTATCCCATGCCCTTCGGTCCTGCCTCGCTCCTCGGGGTCGAGCGCTTCTCACAGGAAAGTGAAGCTCCGCTCGAGCTGATTCCTGGAGATGACGACGCCAAGAAAGAACAGATCATCAGCGCCGTCTACAAGCAGGTGCTGGGTAACGCCTACGTCATGGATAGCGAGCGACAGCTCGTGGCCGAGTCCCAGTTCAAGCTGGGCGAAATCAGCGTGCGTGAGTTCGTGCGTGTCGTCGCCAAGAGCGAGCTGTACCGCGGCCGCTTCTTCGACACCTGCCCGCGCTACCGCTACATCGAGCTGGCCTTCCGCCATCTTCTCGGCCGGGCCCCGGTCGACTTCCAAGAGATGCGCGATCACGCCGAGCGCCTGGATACCAAGGGATACGACGCCGACATCGATAGCTTCCTCGATTCGGACGATTACCAGAACACCTTCGGCGAGTGGACAGTCCCCTATCAGCGGGGCTGGAAGACCGAGAGCTGCACCACCATGCAGGAATTCACCTGGAGCTTCCAACTGCTGCGAGGCAACAGCAGCAGCAGCCTGAAGGGTGACCTCTCCGGCATCACCAGCAAGCTGGGCGGCGCCGCCTATCAGAACCGTCCGCTGGCGGTCGTTCCTCCCTCATCCCCCGAGACCCAGGGCTGGAGCTTCCGTCCCTCCAAGAACCTCCAAGATGCTCCCACTCGTCATGGGGCAGGCGCGAGCGATCAGGGCAAGACCTTCCGTGTGGAAGTCACGGCCTACAGCGCCAACAACCTGCGTCGGATCTCGCGTTACACCCGCTCCAACCGGGTGTATTACGTGCCCTTCGACAAGCTGTCGGAACAGTTCAAGCGCGTGCATGCCGAAGGCGGAAAGATCGCCAGCATCACTCCCGTCAATTGAGCAGCTGGGTCAATCCCGTCCGGGTTGACCTGCACCAACTCCCATAGCTGAACCGTTGAACCAGCAGTGCTGACTCAAACGGTTCAGGGAGTTACGCCTGCTTTCCCAAACAAGGCCCTCCATTCCCATTCTTTCATGTCCACCAACAGCTCGAACGCCCTCGGATTCGGCGCCACTCAGTTGATTGACGGCCCGGTCTCCTTCAGCCGCACACGCACCCCGTCCGACGCAGCCGCTGTCACCAACGGCACGTTCCGCAATCAGAACACCAGCGGTTCCGTCGACGAATTCGCCAGTGACGACGAGACAGCGCTAGCCATTGCCATCAAGGCTGCTTATCGGCAGGTGTTCGGCAATGTCCAGCCGATGGAAAGCGAGCGGGCCACCAGCGCTGAATCCCGGCTCCGCAACGGTGACATCACCGTGCGTGAGTTTGTGCGCTCCATTGCCAAAACCGAGTTCTATCGCTCGCGCTACTTCGAAGCTGTCGGCCCGCACCGTGCCGTTGAGCTCAACTTCAAGCACCTGCTGGGCCGCGCTCCGGCCAACGAGGCCGAAGTGTCTCTGCACGTGGCCCACATGGCCAACGGTGGTTTTGAAGCGGATATCGACAGCTATCTGGACTCCGACGAATACCTCCAGACCTTCGGAGAAGACACCGTCCCCTACGCCCGCACCTGGACGTCACAGGTCGGTCAGCCCCAGGCCAGCTTCAACCGAATTGCAGCACTGGAACAGAACTTTGCCGGTAGCGACACGGCCATCGGCACCAGCAGCCAGCTGTTGAACAACCTCGCCCAGGGCTATTCCCTGAGCATCAAGGTTCCGAGCCAGGTGTATCGCAGTGGCGGTGTCGGTGGCTTCACTGGAACCGGCAGTGCCAATGGCGTCTTCCAGCCCGTGAAGCGCGCCACCTCCGACGGTGGTGACAGTGCACCGATGCGCGGCGATCTCTATGTGGGATTCGGCGTCGGTCAGCGAGAGCAGGAAACCTTCGAGCGTTGCGCCGGAGACTCAGCCGATCAGATCAATGCGCTGATCCGCGCCACCTACCGCCAGGTGATGGGCAACCCCCACCTGATGGAAAGCGAGCGCAGCCTCACCGCTGAAAGCAAGTTCGCCGAAGGCAATCTGAGCACGCGTGAATTCGTTCGTGCCATCGCCCTCTCCTCCGAGTACAGCCGTCGTTTCTTCGAAAGCAACGCGCCGTACCGCTTCGTTGAACTGAACTTCAAGCATCTGCTGGGACGTGCTCCCACCTCCCAGGCCGAAGTCAGCCAACACATCCAGACGCTGGCCAACGAGGGCTACGAAGCGGAAATCAACAGCTACCTCGACAGCAACGAGTACCAGGAAAACTTCGGCGAAAACACGATCCCCTTCGTGCGGATCCAAACCGAAGAGGGGCGTTCCCAGCTGGCCTTCAACCGTCACCTGTCCCTGGTGCAGGGTTACGCCGCCAGCGACACCGTTCAGAGCTCGTCGTCTCTGGTGGCCTCCGTCGCCACCAACAGCGTTCCCAGCAACTGGAACACCACCACCCAACGCAGCAACCGCATCGGTGCCGTTGCTGGCACCACTGAACCCACCGGCAAGCGGTATCGGATCGTTGTTCAGGCCCAACCCGCTGGCGGCCGCCAGCGCACACCCAATGCCAGTTATCTGGTGTCTGGCAAAGACATGACCAGCCAACTGGGTTACATCCACCGTCGCGGCGGCCGGATTGTCTCCATCACCGAAGTGATCTGACCCCCTGAGCTGAGCTCAAACCACCAACCTTTCCGCCCCCATTCACACCCACACCCTTCATGTCAGACGCCACCGTCAACACAGCTGATGCCGATCTGAGGCAAGCCGACGCTCAATCCGTGATCCGGGCGGCGTACCGCCAGGTGTTCGGCAACGCTCACCTCATGGACGAAGAGCGCTGCGGCTCCGCTGAAAGCCTCTATGTGAATGGTGATCTCACCGTTCAGGGCCTCGTCACCGCCTTCGCCCTATCAGACACCTACCGCCGTCTGTTCCTGGACAAGAACGGTCCCTACCGATTCGTCGAGCTCAACTTCAAGCACCTGCTGGGCCGCGCTCCCCACAATCAAGCCGAAGTCAGTGAGCATGTCCAGCGCCTGGCCAATGAAGGCTATGAAGCTGAAATCAACAGCTACACCTACTCCGACGAATACATGGACGCCTTCGGCATCGATGATGTGCCGGTGATGCGTGGCAACAGCAGCCAAGCAGGCCAAAGCAATGTGACCTACACCCGGTCCATTGCTCTGGACAACGGCACTGCCGGTTTCGACGGCAGCAGTGCTTCCATCCTGCTGAGCAGCATCGGCACGAACTCGGCTCCTGCCGCCGGCCGCAAGACCCCTGGTCCTGGCAACCGCGATAGCAAGCGTTACACCATCACCTGGACGACCGCGACGCCCGTGGGAATCCGTCGTCGTTCCGTTCAATCAACGTCAACGCCTTACAGCTCTCTGTCGACATCGATTCAGAGCATTCAGAAGCGTGGTGGTCGCATTCTTTCTATTGCGAACACTTAATTCTTGGTGCTTCTGAGGCCAAGCGCCGCCTCGATTGCAGCATGATCAAGCCTGGAAGACACCCTTCCAGGCTTTTGTCGTCCTGGGGTCACCGACCGATCCCGTTCTGATTGTTTATCCCCATGCCCATGCTCCGTCACCAAAGCCGAGATGAGCGTCCGGGCAATGCCAATGGATCCAGCAATGTCACCAACAGGGTGCCCATGGCAATGTCAATGATGGTCGAATCCATGGTCCACATGGTTCAGACCGCACGCACGGACACCGGTCACCATTCCAACGGCCGGATTTAAGTCCAAGCGAATGAATCTTGAGTCGTTCGTCGAACGCAGCGAGGGACGGTGGCGCTCGATGAGGAGTGGCCACTCCCTCGCTTTTCAGCAATTTGAAGAAGTCCTCAGTCAGATCACGATTGAACGTCTGACCCTTGACGATCCAAGGGTGCAAGAGTTGCTCAACACATCCTCTGGCATCGAAGGAACCCCCAGCGCACCATTCGCGATGGCATGGAACGCTGAGAGTGACTGGGAGCCCGATGATCCATCGGAGGTGTCTGCCGGGTCCTGCGTTCTGGTTCCCATCGCTGTTGATGCCAGCAGTGGATCACTGCTGCGCAGTGTGGGCTATGCCGAAGCCGAGCAAGCCATCTCCTCCTACCAGTTCCTCTCAGATGGAACCTTCGTCTTGAACACGCGGTACGGACAATCCATCGCCGAAGAACGGATCTGGTTCGTCTCTGAGCACGTGCGCTGCCGTTCATCCGTTCTGCGCACCTCCGAAGGATCCGGTGTGCTGCAAACCTCCTTTGCCTCGGAGGTGAGGCGACTCTCTGTTTGACGAACGCAAGCCGATGCATCCGTCGCTCCAATTCGCCCGCACCCTTTGCGGTCACTACAGCAACCGCGAACAAGCTCAGGGGGATCCGAGCAAATTCGCTCACATCAACGTCTTCTTCTTACCCCTGCCCTGGGAGGTCCTCCAGGGGCCAGGCTTTTACTCGGAACAGAGTTACGACCACGATCCCTGGCGTCCCTACCGACAGGGTGTGCACCGCTTGCGACGAGGTGACCAAGGGCTTCACATCGTTGAAAACTTCGGGCTGGTCAATCCAGAACGCGTTGCAGGTGCACCGCAGCATCGTTCCCTGCTCACAGCCATCCAACCCGACACCCTCAAGCCGCGTTGCGGCTGCGCGATGCACTTCCGCAGCAGCGGTGAAGGCAGTTATCGCGGCGAGGTTGAACCTGGGAAGGGTTGCAAGGTGCCGAGGGATGGACGCTTGACCTATCTCGTCAGCGAAGTCGATGTGACACCCACAACTTGGAGCAGCAGAGATCGGGGCTTCGATCCAGAGACCGATGCTCCCGTGTGGGGCTCAGAACATGGAATGCTGCGATTCACAAGACTGGCATCGTTGGCTGACCACCTTGACGACGACTGGCTCGAGGGCTTGGAGGCCTGAAAAGCCGACTCTGAACTCCAATGGCGGTCAGTGCTCAGGAAAAGCAATTACGGAGCTGGATTCGCTCGCAGCACTTGATCTGCCAGGGAACCGATTTCATCTTCGAAACCGTGGACCAGGCCCAGCTGGATCGTTTCGAATCGTGCCTGGACGCCATCGGAGGCCGAGTACGGGAAGTGAAGGCAGTCGGCAACTGGCCCATGGGACCGAATCGCGCCTTCAAGATTTTGCGAGCCATCGCCAGCGTGCCTCGCCCTGGCGGCGAGACACTGGTTCAGTACTGGGCATCACGGGGGTCAAGCAACACCCGGTACTCCGAAATCAGCTCGTGAGCGTGGCCAGTCGTGCCTGCACAAAGGGGTGCGGCTCATTACCGGAGGGGGCTATCCCAGCGCCCAACTGCTCGCGGACCATCGCAGCGGCGTAGCGGCATTCCCAAAAACTGGTCTGCTCCGGGTCAGACCAACGCGGCAACGCCTCCAGGCAATCATCCGGAGAAAGAGCCGCCAACGACAACATTGCCGCAGGCTTTGACTTCATGAATTGAGGCCGCTGGGTCTCTACAGCTTCCTTCAGCCAACCCAGGATTGTGCTCTTGGCGTCATCCGGCCAATTCGTCAAAGAGCCGAAGAGGCGAATGAAGAAGTAGTGCGCACCGTAATCATTGTGTGCTTCCTCCTCCCAGCGTTGTTTGAGGCGCGGCCAGAGCAACAACTCGGGACGTTGGAGCAAGGTTTGAAGGCCGAGATAGCAACGACTGAAGTCGGTGCCAAAAAACTCCTGAATCAGGAAGTCATCCGCTGGGGTCTCGTCATAGCGATGCACCAACACCAGATCGTCTGGGCGATCCCGGAGCAAGCGATCCAACGCCGCAGTGAGCGACAGCTGCTGAAACTCCGACGCTCCTTCAGGCCAGAGTGCAGTCAACGCACGCATGCGAAAGACCGGAGACACCGGAGCCTGCAAAACGCTCGGCAAGAGAGCCCCAGCCGCACAATCAATGATGTCTTGAATCGCCGAATGACGATCCATCTGATTCGGCAAGGTCAGATGGTCTTCGAGCGCCATCACCTGGGCTGAATCCCCACCCAGCCGCACCAAAGCCGCGCGGGCCGCACCGCGGACACCGGGCGTCTCATCGTCCGTCAACGGCAGAATCGTCGGAAGCGCCGACGCCACACCAAGTGCGGCGAGGGTCTGAATCAGAACACGCCGGTTCTGCGTCGGATCGGCCAACAACTCGGTCATCTGACGATGGAGATCGGCATCCTGTGAACCCAGTTGCTCCAGTGCCCAGGCACTGTTCTCCACCAGATAGGGGTCATCACTCCTGAGGCAGGCCCCGATCGGAACCGCGGCCCGCGACACCTGAAGCCGACCCAGCACCTCAACGGCTTTCCGGCGCGCCAACCGCATCGACTGATTGTCGCTGGACTCAACAACCAACTTGATCAATGCCTCTTCGGTGGCCTCTCCAGGAAAATTGATCAAGTGCGATGCCGCCATGTAGTAATCGCTGGCGGACTCCAGCTCATCAACAGGCAGCGTGAGGATGCGCAGCGCTTCCTCCTGGGAGAGACCGAGATGAATGTTGTCGAAACGACTCACAGCAGAACCCTGACGAGCCCCTAAAAGGGCACAACACACCGACGACTCTGCTGTGGCCAAGCCCCGATGGGGGATGAGCGTTAAGAACTTTCCACACCCTGGCGCCACAGGGATAGTCCGAGCAAGCTGGGACCGCCTTCTGATCGCAATGGAATGGGGCCTTCACTGGAGCAATCACTTCTGGTAACAACGGCGCCCGGTGGACCGAGCAGGTTGCACACACCGCGAACGCATCGAGTGCCACTCAACCTGCTCAGCCGAGCCATGCAGCTGATGCACAACAGAGGGCTCGCCATCGTGTCGGTGAATCCAAGCGGAACACCAGCCACTGCACCTGCGGCCACCCCATTGAGCCAACCGAGCGAAGCCGGCCAGGTCCGCCGCTCAGGAAAGCGGCGGCGACGCGGGAAGCACTGATCCGTCAGTTCCGTCGCTCAAAGACGCCATCAGCGGGACGTCCCTGCTTCAGGCCGTCCCAGTTGATCATCTGCAGAAAAGCATCCGCATCGATGGTTTCCACCACATCGACACCCCAACTGCCCTGCTGAAGGGGAGAGCCGGGGGCGCCATCAGTGTCCTTGCGGCCGCCAAGGGCCAGCAAATGATGATTCGAGGCGTGGCCAGAGGCTTGGCGGAAGGCGCGCCAGGCCTCCATCAACGCGTCAGCCACCTCATCGGCACTGCCCTCTGCGTCCAGACGCAGCAACCAGTGAGGATGATCCAGTGGCTCGGCCGTGTGAATACGGCTGCTGTGCGCCTTGAGGCCTGCGGCCAGATCCGCCGGGGAGACAGGCGGAAGATCAGAGGACTGGACCTGAAGGTTGTGAGACAGGACGAAACAGGTCATGGCTCTTCGTGTGTGACGGTGACCCTAGAGCTGCTGCTCGACCCCTGATAATTCAAGGCCCGAGAGATCAGCTGCCGTGAGCGACGCCCAGCCTCTGTCCGTGAATGGACAACCCCAGCAGCTGAATGAAGACGAAGCCAGCCAGCTCGCAGCAGAACTGAAGCTGCAGCTGCGCAGTGGCGGTGTCCCGCAGGCCGACAGCGACAACATTGAACGCATGGTGGCCGGTCTGGGGGATCCGCGCGGTTTGATGCGCCTGACCTTCGCGGAAAGCTTGGGCGTTGTCGGCAAGGCCGCGGTCCCGTCGCTGTGTCGTGCACTGTCCGACCACGAAAGTGTGACGGTCCGTCGCGCCGCCGCCAAGACTCTCACCCTGATCGAAGATCCCCGGGCCCTGCCGGTTCTGCTCAAGGCCCTGCTGAACGACCCAGATCCTGTGGTTCAAGGATCCGCCGTCGGCGCCATGGCTGCCGTCGGTGCCGAAGCGATCGAAGGCCTGCTCGGGGTCCTGATCAACCCGGACAGCACCGCCATGCAACTGGGGCTGGCCAGCTGGGGACTGGCATTCGTTGGAGCTCGAGCACCGGAGGCGCTCCGGAAGGCAGCGACCTCCGAGCATGCGGAAATTCGCTGTGCTGCAATCGCCGCCCTTGGTGATCAGATCCAGGCTCTCGAGGACGACGAGGCCAAAGGACTCGTCGTGGGGGCCCTGAAGGATGTGGACATCGATGTTCGGGCAGAAGCCGCCACCTTGCTCGGGAAACTGCACAACCCCGACTGGGCGGCGCCGCTGCTCGAGCCCCTGCTCAACGACCAGGCCGGTCAGGTCCGTAAAAATGCGGCCCTGTCGCTGATGAAGTTGCGTGCCACCCAATCCATTGCCGCGTTGTCCACCCAAGCGGAGCAGGAAAGCGAGGCAGCGGTGAAAACGGTGATCGAACTCGCCATCAGCCAGCTCCGTCAGGACGGTTGACGCGCCTTCAGGTCCTTCACCCGCAACAACGCTGACGTCAGCGTTTCCCGCACATAACTGTCGATCCCCTCATCCGCCAGCAGCGCCTCAAATCCGGCTTCCACCGCAGGGTCATCAATCTCCGCCAGCGCATTCACCGCAGCCACACCCTGGGCTGGGTTATCGCTCCGGCTCACCTCCAGCAGCAGCGACACCGCCTGCTCTCCCACCTGGCCCAGCGCCATCACCGACGCCACCGCAACCACCGGGGAGTCGTCTCGCAAACCATCGCGCAACACCTGCATCGCCGACTCCGAAAAGGCAATGCCGCGGTAATTCGAGGCCAACTGCGCATACGCCTTGACGCAACTCGCACGCACAGTTCCATCCGCGCTGCGACGGAAGCACTCCGCAATCGGCTCCATCGCCGCCGCTCCAAACGCTCCCAAACCACGCACCGACGCACGACGCAACGACACGTCCGGCTGGTCCAACAACGCAATCAGCCGTGGCGTCGCCTCCTCACGCCAATGCTCCGCCATCGCCGTGAATGCCTGCGTCTGGATGTACGGATTCGGATGGGCCAGATCAGCGAACAACTGGTCGAGATCCGGCACAGCCGTTGCGTCGCTGCTCATCGTTTGCATGCATTCAAGGCTCTGATTGCAGACCCTAAAACGTCATCAGAACCGCAAAATGAGGCCCATCCTGAATTCAACAACTCATAAAAAAGGAGGCCCGTAGGCCTCCTCTCACGCATGAACTGAGTCGGAGAAACCGATCAGGACAGGGCGTTGATGGCGTAGTCCAGGTATGCCTTGAACTCGTTCAGAGCCTGGGGGCTCATGTCACGAGGAGAGCAAGCACGGTCGCGGGTGTAGGTCAGAGCCTCGACGTAAGGAGCGGTCGGCAGACGCAGGGTGCGATACACCTCACGTGCGCCAGCGATGCCCCACTCGTCCAGAGGACCGGTGCCGCCGACAACCAGGCAGTAGTTGATCAGACGCAGGTAGTGGCCCAGATCGCGGTAGCACTTGTCCACCTTGGTCTGGTTCTCACCAGCCTCACCGGGCTGCTTGAGGTAGGGGTACTTGTTGAAGCAGGCATCGCCAGCTTCCTTGGTGACGGCGTCCAGACCGGCAGCCAGCTTTTCAGCGGCTTCCAGGCGGGCAGCGGCACGCTGGATGTTGCCCTGAACGGCCTCGAGGTCGTTCTGGGAAGGGAAGCGACCAGCTGCGTCAGCGGCGGTCACAACGGTGGTTGCAACGGATTTCATCGTGGAGATCCTTAGATGGAAGTTTGCGTTTAAAAGAGAGGGTTATCTCTTGATGATTCAGCTGAGGGCGCTGATCACGCGGTCGAAGTAGGAACCAGCTTCGGCAACCAGAGCGGAGCAATCGCCCTGAACGGTTTCCATCTTGCGGAAACGGGTTTCCACGGGGTTGGTGCCGGTGGTGTTGGTCTCGTTGATGTGAGCCGTGGAGGAGGCCTTCATGATGGCCACAGCACGAGCAGCGGACTGAAGGGGCACGCCCAGGGCGATGTAGGTCTCCTTCAGGCCGTTCAGGCAGCGGTCATCCAGAACGGATGCATCACCAGCCAGCAGGGCGTAAGAGATGTAGCGGAGAACGATCTCACCGTCACGCAGGCAAGCAGCCATGCGGCGGTTGGGGTAGCAGTTACCGCCAGCCTGGATCAGGCCGGTGTTCTCACAGATCATGCCGGTCACAGCATCGGAAACGATGCAGGAGGCATTGGAGGTGATGGCGTTAACAGCGTCGAGGCGCTTGTTGCCTTCAGCAACGAAGCCCTTGAGGGCGGCCAGATCACCACCACCGATGGGGGCGTTCTTAGCGTCGGCGCTAACGACGGCGCGGGAGAATGCGTCGAGCATTGGAAAGCAGGACATTAGGGGCTTTGGGCCGCCAATCCAGCAGTCAGGAATCCCTGGGGACTCACTGGCCATTGGCTTCTTATCCCAGGGACACGAAGGCTTGGTGGCTTGGTGTTGGACCCCAAGAGGCCCAACCGCAAAACGAAAGTAAGCGCTCTGACCGGGACCTCACCTCAGCAAGCCCGATCACGCAAACCTTCGTCATGGAGTGCGGATCAAATCGGCAAAAGCATTGCCAGAACTCAGCGCTGGCATTCTTCCAATCCACCGAACACATCAACCGAAACGCAATCAAGCAGGCGATCTTCCGATTTGCTTCACAGTCTTGCTGTGAATTCGATGGCTCAGGAATACACCCCGTAGGCTCGCCCCATCACGGATCAGACCATGAGCGACGCGTCGACCCAAGAATTGCAGGAGTCCATCAACGAGCTCACGGCCTACCGCAATCGCCTCCGTGAAGACGTGATCGGCATGGGGCAGAAGCTGAAGCTTCCCCAGAAGAAGATCGACGCCACACTCGCGGATCATCCCGAGCTGCAGCGAATCGAGGGAATCCTCAGCCAGCTCCAGGAGCAAGTCGGTCAGCAGCAAGCCAACTGATGCCGCTCTTTGCTCAACCGATGTGCATGGCGGACTTCTTCGCCGCCAGCCGTGGCACCTGGCTCACACGCCGGGCCGTGCATCATCTCGATCATCAGGACGACGAGTTCGCCGACTCCAACCTGATCATTGAGCCCTTCGACAGCAGCGACCCCGTTCTGGCGACGATCTGCTCCAACCTTGGCGTGCCAACCGCTGACACCGTGGGCGGAGCACGCTTCTGGTGGGAAAGCAACCTCAAAGAAGGATCCAAGAGCGACGACCATGCCGCCGTTCTGGTCGACGCCCCCGACAAGAGCGATCCAAGACGAGGTTTTCTTCTTCGCGACAAAGGGTATGTCGAGCAGCAGGCCGTGGTGAGCACGTACGCCTTTGCCGACGACGGCGTCCTCACCATCACAACGCGCTACGACACCAACGTCGGAACGGAACGCTGCTGGTTTGTCACCGACTCTTTGCGGATGCGCGTCAGCTCGGTGCAATGCATGGATGGCGTGTCGATGACGACGTATTGCACGGAGTTTCGTTGTCCATCCCCGTCGGACCTCACCAAACTCCGTGAACAGGCTCTGGCCCTGCAAGCCCAGATTGACCAATCTGAGGTGCAGTGATGTTTGGCCCTTTTCTGCTGGAATTAGAGGAGGGCATTCGTGCCAGAGGGGGCCAGCGTGAGACTGTCCCAGAAGGCCTGGCCGAACGGCACTCAGACAAGCGATCCAGCGTGATCCAGAGTTCGCTCTGGAGCGTCCCAGGATTCCGCCGCTGGCGGGTCACACGCCTGGATGCCGGCGACAGCCTGCAGGTTCTGAATTCCGTGGCCTACCCAGACCCGGATCACGACCATCCATTGCTGGGAATCGACCTGCTTTGGTTCGGAGCCAAACAAAAACTGGTCGCCGTCCTCGACTTCCAACCGCTGCATCAGGACCCTGCTTATTTCGAGCAGCATTACGCCGGTCTGAAAGCTCTGCACAACCGCTTTCCAGAGTTGAGCGGAGAAGAGACGATGCGGTCGTTTGATCCCAACCAATACTTCTCTCCCTGGCTGCTGTTTTGCCGCGGAGGCGCCGATCAGGCCTCCACAGCTCTTCCCCAAGCCTTCAGCCCATTTTTGGCGGCTTACTGGGAGCTCCACGATGCAGCGCTGCAAACGCCCAGCGCCCTCGGCCGTAACGACGTGCTGCGCCTGCAGCACGCCTACGACGTGTACAGCGCAGAACGTGATCCCGCCCACGGCCTCTTCACCAGCCATTTCGGCAAGGACTGGTCAGACCGTTTCCTGCACGAATTTCTCTTCCCAGCAAGCCAGTCCGCATGAGCACCGTCACTCGCAACAACAGCCTTGATCGCGTTGAGATCCCCGGTTGGCGCTGGCAGACCTTTCTCGACACAGCGGTTGCAGCGCTGCAACCGCTGCGT
>JBMZMY010000010.1:0-219 GCA_049619435.1 Synechococcus sp. | reverse complement strand
CCACAGGCTCCAAGGCCAAGCCGGTCACTGTCACCACAGCAACGTGGGCCTGCAGCACCGACAAATTGCGCCAAGTCCGGGCCGCCTGTGTGGAAGCAGGAGCAGCGGCATCGGTGCTCAACTTCGTCATCAATCCGAGTTGCCGTTACGACCTTCCATTTTTCGGAGCGGATCTGGTCACCCTTCCCAACGGACATCTCTTAGCCCTCGACCTCCAAC